>JAWLCO010000133.1:1804-11258 GCA_041687075.1 Hyphomicrobiaceae bacterium
TCTGCGCCAGGCCCGCAAGCCCTGAATGACGAGCGGGATCACGATCAGCGAGCCGATGATGAGCACGCCGGGGCGCCAGAGCCAGGACCAGCCGTGGATCTGCGTCGTCAGCCAGAAATACTGCTCCATCGGCCCCGCGAGCACGAAACCGACGAGAACGGGTGCGCGCGGCCAGTCCGCCTGCTTCATCAGCCAGCCGACGAGACCCAGAATCAGAAGGACCGCGATGTCACCCAGCGACTGGGTCGATTGATAGGCGCCCGCCACCATGATGAGCATGAGCGGAGCTGCGATCAGGGCGAACCGGATCTGCGTCACCCGCGCAATGAACGGCGTGACCGCGAAGCAGATCGCCGCCCCCAGGATCGAGGCCAATGCCACGCTCCACACGATCACGTACATCAGCGTCGGCTGCTCGCTGACCATCCGCGGGCCGGGGTAGTAGCCAAAGGAGAAGAGGGCGCCGAGGAAGATGGCGGCCGCCGGTCCGCCGGGAACACTGAAGAGCAGCGTCGGGACCAGGTCGGAGATGATGGTCGCGTTGTTGGCGCCTTCCGCCGCCGCGATGCCCCTGATCTCGCCGCGGCCGAAGTGCGACTTGTCCTTAGTGGAGCGCACGGCGTGGCCGTAGGCAACCCAGGTCGACGCGTTCGCGCCCACAGCCGGCACGAAGCCGCCGAAGACGCCGATGATCGAGCTGCGGAGCACCAGCCACCGATTGCGCCAAAATTCAGAGAACCCCGCGCCCCAGTTGGCCAGGAGCTGTCGGCCGCCGGCTATGCCTCCACCGGAGGCCAGCATGCCGATGACCTCTGCTACGGCGAAGAGACCGAGGGCAACGATCGTGAGAGAAAGCCCGTCGAGCAGATAAGCCTGCCCGAACGTGAACCGGTAGTTTGCCGCTGCCGGCGCCGCACCGATCACCCCGAGGAGAATTCCGAAACATCCGGTCAGAACGCCAATGGCCAGATCCCGGCCGATCATGCTGGATGCGAAGTAGAGCCCGACGAGGGCGAACATGAAAAGCTCCGGCGTGCCGAGCGCCAGCACGATCGGACCGGCGATCGGGATGGCAAAGGCGAGCGTTACGGCCCCGAGCACGCCACCCACCATGGAGGCCAGAAAGCCGACGCCGAGGGCCATCGCCGCCTTGCCCTGCCTGGCGAGCGCGTGCCCCTCGATGGCGGTCGGCGCGGATGCGGGTGAACCGGGCGCACCGACGAGCACCGACGTAATGGTGTCTGATGTGTAGACGACGGAAATGGCGCCGAGCAGCAGCGCCAGCCCCGAGTAATCATCGAGGAGGAAGACGAAGGGCAGCAGGATCGAGGCGGTCGCGACGCCACCAAGTCCGGGCAGCATTCCGCAGATCATCCCCGCCAGCATGCCGGCCAACAACGCCGCAAGCCGCAGCGGGTCGAACAGCACGACAAGTGCCTCGATTGCGTATTCCATGAGCAACTCGTGTGGAAACACGGCCGGGAGCCCCCGGCCGCCCGGACGCAAGCCTCAGAAGGTAACGCCGTACTTTTCGGACAGCAGCTTGCGCAGGTAGGTCCGCACCTCTTCCGTAGGCTGAAGCGCGGCCTTCAGCGGCTTCTCGGCATCCTTCGGGGAGATGAGCTTATAGCCGCCCACGACCTCCTTGCCTTCCTTCAGGAACTCCGGATCGGCATTGATGCGCTCAACCGCTTTGGCGAAGAGGGCGATGATCTCGTCCGGCGTGTCCTTGTGAAGGTAGGCGGTCAGGCCGTAGCCGAGCGTCAGCGCACCGATCGACTGATAAGCATCCCACTCCACACCGCTCGGCTCCTTGCCGTCGTTCAGCTCCTTGTACACCTCGTAGACTGTCGGAATGCCGGGAACCGCCGGGTCGCGTGCGGTCAGTTGCCCGTCCGATCCGACCGAGCCGCCGGTCATCAGCGCGATCGCCTTGCCGGAGGCAACCTGGTCGGCAACCTGCGTGGCGTAAACGGGGGTGAACTGGAAGTCGAGATTGGTCTCGCCGCGATCGAATGCGAGGCGGATCGGGCCGCGCCCGGTGAAGCCGAGCACGGCGCGCACATCGAGATCGAGCACCTCGAAGGAGAGCAGCGTCGGCAGATCGCTCGCAGCCGCCGCGATGCCGCCGTAGATGAGCTCCGTCTTCGTATTCTTGAGATCCTGGACCGACTTGATGCCGGTCTTCGCGGAAACATAGGTCACACTGCCGAAGGGCAGAGAATAACCGACGCGCATGGAGGCGAGGTCGTAGTTCACCTCCTTCTGGCCGAGCACGTACGGATTGGCCGTCGAGGAGGTGGTGAATAGAATCGTCTCGCCGTCGGGCCTGGCATTTTGCTGGAACCAGTTCGCACCGAGGATGGAGCCGCCGCCGGCCCGGTTCACCACCTCGACATCGGGATTTCCGTCGAGGTGCCGCTCGAAGTACTTCTCGAGAAACCGAGCCGCTACATCCGTCGCCCCGCCTGGGGCAAAGGGCACGACGACCTGGATGCGCTTGCCGGCAAACGTGGTCTGGGCGCTGGCTTCGCCTTCAGGCAGGACGAGCCCAAGCACCGCGATTGAAGCCCCGGTGAGCAATGCCAAGAGAAATCTGGCCATGTGTTTCCTCCGTGGTTTTGATCGTTGTTCTTCCGATCAGAACACGGAGTGCGTGAGCCCGCAATACGGGCTGTGCCTTGATCGCCGCTTCGCTCACGCGGGGCCGGCTGCGTTTCCGGCTAGCCGATGCGCGCTCCGTCCCGTCCGAACAGGTGCAGATGATCGGAATCGAGCCGCAGGGCGATGTCTTCGCCCTTCTTCGGTGTGGGTGCGTCGGCCGGGTAACGGACGGCGAGTGACGTCCGGTCCGCGAGGCTGGCGTGGATGATGCGCGATTCGCCCAGCTCCTCGACGTGGAGCACGCGGGCGCGCAAGGAGCCGGGCTCTCCAGCGGCGGCGAGCGAAATGTTCTCCGGCCGGACACCAAGATCGGCAGGGCCGGTGTGCTGCGTCGCCAGGGGCACGCGTTCATCCGAAGGCAGGACGGCCTGGCCTCCCTCCACATTCACCGGCAGGATATTCATTTTCGGCGATCCCATGAACTCGGCGGCGAAGCGGGTGGCGGGGCGCCGGTAGAGCTCCGTCGGCTTGCCAGCCTGCTCGATGCGTCCGCTGTTGAGCAGCACGATCCGATCAGCCAGCGTCATCGCCTCGAGCTGATCGTGCGTGACGTAGATCATCGTCGCCTTCAGCTCGTCATGCAGCCGCGCGATCTCCAGCCGCGTCTGGGCGCGCAGGGCGGCGTCGAGGTTCGACAGCGGCTCGTCGAACAGGAAGACCTGCGGCTCGCGGACGATGGCCCGCGCGATGGCGACGCGCTGGCGCTGCCCGCCGGAAAGCTCACGGGGCTTGCGGTGGAGCAGGTCATCGATCTGCAGCATCCCGGCCACGCGGCGAACGCGCTGGTCAACGGAGTCGTCGCTGGCGCCGGATGTCTGCAGGCCGAACGCGATGTTCTTGTAGGCATCCATGTGCGGATAGAGCGCGTAGGACTGAAAGACCATGGAGACGCCGCGCTTGGCGGGCGGCAGATGCGTCACCTCCCTGTCGTCGATCCAGATCTTGCCGGAGGTGGCTTCCTCGAGGCCGGCGATCAGCCGCAGCATGGTCGATTTTCCGCAACCGGACGGCCCGACGAAGACGAGGAATTCCCCATCGGCGACGTCGAGCTCGATATTCCGGATAACGTCGGTATTCCCGAACCGTTTTGTGACGTTTTCTAATCGTACCCCCGCCATGGCTTATCCTTTCACCGCGCCGGCTGTCAGACCGGCGACCAGCCGCCGTTGAAAGATCAGGACCAGGGCGATCAGCGGCACCGTCACGATGACCGAGGCCGCCATGATGTTCCCCCACGGCAGCTCGTACTCGCTCGCGCCAGTGATGAGCGCGATGGCCACAGGAACGGTGCGCTGCTCGTTCGAGAGCGTGAACGTCAGGGCGAACAGGAACTCGTTCCAGGCGGCGATGAACGCGAGCAAACCGGTTGCCACCATCGCCGGCCCCATCAGCGGCATGAAAATGCGCGTGACGATCACGAACGGGCTGAGCCCATCCATGATCGCCGCTTCCTCGATTTCGACCGGCAGGTCGCGCATGAACGTCGTCAGCACCCAGACCGTGAACGGCAGGGTGAAGATCATGTAGGAAAGGATGAGACCGCCGAGGTTGTTGTAGAGCCCGAGCGTGCGGATCACCTCGAACAGACCGGAAAGCACCGCCACCTGCGGAAACATCGACACGCCGAGGATCGTGTAGAGCAGGAACTTGCGCCCGCGGAACTGCACGCGTCCGAGCGCGTACGCTGCCGTCAGGGCCAGCGCGAGAGACAAGGCGACCACGCAGGTGGCGACGAAAATCGAATTGAGGATGTTGCGCGCGAACGGTTGCTCCTGCCAGATCCGCACATAGCTCGACAGGTCGATATCGGTCGGCCAGTAGTCGACGCGGAACAGTTCCGACCCTGACTTGAGCGAGGTCAGAACTGCATAATAGAGCGGGAACAGCAGGAAGAACGCCAGCGCGATGCAGGCAACTGTTAATCCAGTACCGGCGAGAACGCGTTTCATTGGCGTCTCCCGTCGAGATCGAGCCGCACGGACATGACATAGAGCGCCGTCAGCAGCGCAATGATGAAGAACACCAGCGTCGAGGCCGCGGAGCCGTAGCCGACGTCCTGGAAGTCGACCAGCTCCTGCCGGGCGAAGACGGACAGCGTCATCGTCGAATCTGTCGTGCCGGTCATCACGTAGACGAGGTCGAACATCCGCATGGCATCGAGCAGGCGGAAGACGACGGCCACAGCCAGCGCGGGGGCGATCAGCGGCAGTGTCACCTGGAAGAACACTTTCACTGGATGGATGCCATCCACGCGGGCCGCTTCGTAGCAGTCCTTCGGCACCATCTGCAGGGCCGCGAGCGCCAGCAGCGCTACGAATGGCGTCGTTTTCCACACATCGACCAGGATGACCGAGATCAGCGAGAGCGTCGGGTCGGCCAGCCATGCCACGGGCTCGGCAATGAGCCCGAGCTTCATCAGCGCGTCATTCACCACGCCGAACTGGTCATTGAGCATCCAGCCCCACATCTTGGCCGAGACTACGGTGGGAATGGCCCAGGGGACCAGCATGGCCGCCCGCAGCATCCCGCGACCGGGAAAGCTCGCGTTGAGCAGCACCGCGATGAGCACGCCGAGGATGGTCTCGAGCGAGACGGACACCACGGCGAAGATCAGCGTGTTGCGGAGCGACGCGAGCCACTGCGGATCGGTCAGCACGCCATACCAGCGGCCGTTGTCGTAGGCGAGGTAGTTGGAGAGGCCGACGAAGCTGTAGCGGCCCATGTCAACCAGCGTGGCGTTGGTCAAACTGAAGTAGAACGTGCGCACAAGCGGCCACGCAGCGACCAGCACCAGCACCGCCAGCATCGGCGCCAGGAACAGCCAAGCCGCGCGTTTCCGTTCGGAGGAAATGGATCGCTCCTTCAGCATCACCAGCCTGCCCTGTATTTGAGCCGATCGAGCTCGTCTGCAAGCTGCGCGACACGAGCCTTCGCAGGCTGGCCGGCCAGAATATCATGGGCTGCCCGCCACACGTCGCTCGAAAGGCGATTGTAATGAGGGCCGGCAATGCGCGAAGGCCGAGCGGCAGCATTGCGCAGTGGCTCCAGCAGGTCGCCGAAGAACGGGTTGGCTGCGAGCACATCCGCGTCATCGTACAGCGCCGGGATGGTCGGATTGTACGAAGCATCGATGGCGCGCTTCTTCTGCTGCTCAGCGCTCGTCAGGAACGCGATGAGATCGGCAGCCACGTCCGGATGCCTGGAATAGCGGGAAACAGCGAGGTGCCAGCCGCCCAGCGTTCCCGATGCCTTGCCACCCGGCCCGCCGCTCGGCAGCGGCATGACCCCGACCTTGCCGCGTACCGGACTGTCCTCGCCCTGTGCGAGCGTCCACGCATACGGCCAGTTGCGCATGAAGACGGCATTGCCCGTCTGGAAGACGCCGCGTGCGGCCTCCTCATCGTAGTTCAGCACGCCCGGCGGCGCGATATCGCCGACCCAGCTTCCGGCGAGCGACAGCGCGCCGATCGCCCGCGGATTGTTGATCGTTATCTCGCCCGCGTCGTCGACGATGGTGCCGCCGCCGAAGGAGTCGATCCATTCGAGCGCGTTGCAGGTCAGGCCCTCATACGCCTTGCCCTGAAAAACGAACCCCCACATGCCGCGGTTGCCGGCAGCACGCTCGGCAGTCTGGACGGCACGAGCGATCTCGGTCATCTCCTGCCAGGTCCGAGGCGGCGTGAAGCCGTGCTTCTCCAGCAGATCCGCGCGGTAGTAGAGCACCCCGACATCAGCCCACCAGGGCATGGCGACGAGCCGCCCGTCGACCGTGTCGTTCTCGATGAGGGCCGTGAAGTGCGCCTCGGGCGCGTCGCCGACATGAGGCCGAAGATCGATCAAATGGCTGGCCAGAATGCCGGCCCAGACGACATCGATCTGCAACACGTCGATGTCATCCGCGCCGGAGGCCAGCATCTGCAGATAAAGCGCCAGCCGGTCGGTCGACGAGTTCGGCGTGGTGACGATCGTCACCTCGTGGCCGGTCCGGCGCATCCACTCATCGACGGCTTCCGTGCAGAGCTTCAGCTCGACGCCAAGGGCTCCGCAGGAAATCGAGAGCCGCACCGGCTGGGCCGCAGCCTGCCCGCTCGGGCCCCAGGCCGGCACCCAGAGCGCCAGGGCGAGAAGCAGGCTGGCGATGAGCCCGCGCATCACGCAGCGGCCTGAGCTTTCACGCGGCGCGGCACGGCGGCGATGCCGTCGAACTGCTCGGCGACCTGATTGGCCCAACGGGCGAGGTCATAATGACGGACGACCTTGCCCATCTCCTCCATGCGGCTTTGCGCTTCAGCCTTCGGCATGTCGATCGCCTCATCCAGCGCGCGGTCCATATCCCGGTTGGAGTAGGGGTTGGTCAGCAGCGCCTGAGGTAGCTCCACGGCACAGCCGGCGAACTCCGACAGGATCAACGTTCCCGGCTGGCCCTGCTTTGCGGCAACGAACTCCTTCGCCACCAGGTTCAAGCCGTCGCGCAGCGGCGTCGTCAGACAGACATCGGCGACGCGGAAATGTGCGACCAACCGCTCGAACGGGATGGCATTCGAGAACAGCACCACCGGCGTCCAGTCGAGCTTCGAGAAGCGCCCGTTGATGCGCCCGACGAGGCCCTCGATCTCGCGCTGGGTCTCCTCGTAGACCTTCATGGTCGACGCGGCCCGGACCGAGGTGACCAGCATCTTCACCTCGCCGATCAGCTCCGGACGCCGCTCGAGCAGGCGCTCGAATGCGTAGAGGCACTCGATCATGCCCTTGGTGTAGTCCGTCCGGCCGACGGTCATCAGCAGTTTGCGACCGCCGAGCTCCTCGAGAAGCTGCTCCTGCAGCGCCTGGCTTTCCTCGGAGTTCACGTAGCTCTCGACCAGCTCGGGATTGGTGCCGACCGGTGTGACACCAAGGCGAACCGAGCGCGCCCCGGTGCGAATGACCGTCGGAACCTCGGGCTCGGAGAGGGCTGTGCCGGAGGGTGCGAGCCCGTCCTCGACCGGTGCCACCGCCTCGACCTCGGCCCGGTTCAGGCTGCGGGCGACATCCGCGAAGTTCTTGGCGTAGCGCGGGATATGGAAGCCTACCAGGTCGCAGTCGAGCAGACTGTCGATGATCTCACGCCGCCAGGGCAGCACATTGAACACGTCCGGCCCGGGGAACGGCGTGTGATGGAAGAAGGCGATGCGCGCGTCGGGCTTCAGGCGGCGCAGATAAGCCGGCACCAGCCACAGATTGTAGTCGTGCACCCACACCAGACCGTTGTCCTCGACCTGCTCGGCGGCGGCCTCGGCGAACAGCCGGTTGACCTCGCGGAAGGTCTCCCAATCGACGTTCTCGTACTGAAAGAGCCGCGGGAACGAGTGCAGGATCGGCCACAGCGCCTCCTTCGAGGTGATGTGATAGAAGCTTTCGACCTGCTCCGTCGTCAGCGGCAGCCGCGAGACGAAATAACCGCCGTTCGGGTCTTCGACGTGGATGACCCGGTCGAAATCGACGCCCTTCTCGGGATCATAGGTCTTCCAGGCAACCCAGGCGCCGGCCTCGGGCGGCAGCCGGTGAAAGAAGCTCTTCAGCGTCGGAACAATGCCGTTGGGGCTCTTGTGGCTACGATAGACGACGCGTCCGTCGACGACCACTTCCTCATTCGGCTGCCGGTGATAGACGATGACCAGAGATGATTTTTTCAATTTCAATGCCTCGGTCCCCTTTCAACCTGAAGTGACGGATGGCATCGGCAATTCCCGCCGTGCCGGGGAGTGGGCTGCGATACACGTTCTCCAAGCGGCCCACGGCTGCGGCGAGGCGGGGCTCGGAATTGCCAACCGCGACGCCCTTGAAGCCGGTCTGAAACAGCGACAGGTCGTTCATCGTGTCGCCAGCGACCAGCACGCTCTCGGGATCGAGATTCAGTGCCTCGACCAGACGGACCAGTGTCGGTCCTTTTGAAATGCCTTTCGGCAGCACGTCGAAATAACGGTTTGCCGACAGAAGGCAGTCGAATCCTGCGGCCTCGACTTTCGCTACCGTTTCCGGGGAAAGTGTTTCCGGGTCATAATCGTAGCTGACCCGATACCGAAACGGCGTGTCCTGAAGGCGGAGGCCGGGTTCGCTCTTCAGCAGCTCCACGACGCGCGCATTGGCGCCATTCCACTTGGCCGCAATCGGCGCTTCCAGCTCGGCGACCGGCTCGAGCTTCTTGCCGTCGTAGATCGATGTCCCGATATCGCCGATGATGTAGTGCGGGCGCGGCATGCCGGGCGATTGGATCAGCTCGGCGATGAAGTCGATATCCCGCCCGGTGACGAAGACCAGCATGACGTCGTCGCGCGCCCGCAGATGGGCGTAGAGCGCACGGCAGTGCTCCTCCGTGCCGCCGAGAAAGGTGCCGTCGAGGTCCGTCGCGAGTACGAGATTCGGATTTCTCATGCGGACACCGCCTCCCCCCTGCCGCGATCTGCCGATCTGCGGATGCGGGCGGGATTGCGGATGCGGCGGCCGTTCTCGTGGGCGTGCGCCTCGGCGCGAAGATCCGACGTCATCAGCTTCTCGATCGCCGCGTCGACGCATTCGCCGCGCAGGATCGCCTCGACTGCCGTGCAGATCGGCATCGTGACGCCCAGATCCGCCGCGAGCTGGACCACGGAACGCGCGTTCACGGCGCCCTCGACCACGGGGCCATCTTCCGAAAGCGATGGTCGATTGCCCTCGCCGATGGCCTTGCCGAACGAGAAATTGCGCGATTGCTCGCTGGAGCAGGTGAGCATCAGGTCGCCCGCGCCTGCGAGACCGCTCAACGTGTCAGCTC
>JAWLCO010000134.1:0-11103 GCA_041687075.1 Hyphomicrobiaceae bacterium
TGGCAGCAACGCTCGTTTTCGAGCAGTCCTACGGAGGGGTCGACGGGGACAGCGCCTCCTCGACGGAACTCTACGCGCTGCTCTCGGCGCTCTCCGAGGTGCCCGTAAAGCAGGGCTTTGCTGTGACTGGCTCCGTGAACCAGAGGGGAGAGGTGCAGGCGATCGGCGGGGTCAACGAAAAGATCGAAGGCTTCTTCGACATCTGCAAGGCGCGCGGACTGACCGGCGACCAGGGCGTGCTGATCCCGAAATCCAATGTTCAGCATCTGATGCTGCGCGAGGACGTGGTCGAGGCCGTGCGCGAAGGTAAGTTCGCCATCCACGCCGTCGGCCATGTCGATGAAGGCATGGAGATTTTGACGGGTACCAAGGCGGGCGAACGCGGCGAGGACGGCCAGTTCCCCGCAGGCTCGGTCAACAGACTGGTCGAGGACAAGCTGAAGCTGTTTGCCGAACGCGCCAAGGCGTTCGGCCGGTCCAGAGGCGATTCACAGGTCAACGGGAAGACATCATCATGACCGCGCACGTCGCGGAGGTGGCAGAGGCGCGCGGGCGCGTCGTTCTGCAGTTGCGTACGGCAAATCCGCATGCGGTCGCCATCGAGGCTGCTTTGCGGGTAGCGCAGGCGTTTCAATCGGGTGTCGAGACACTGTTCGTCGAAGACATGCAGGTTTTCGATCTCGCGAGCTTTCCTTTCGCGCGGGAGATCTCGCTGACGGGACGCCGGTCGCGGGCGATTTCCTCCACGGAGCTGGAGCACGAGTTTCGTGTCGCGTTCGCCTCGATCCAGCGCCGGATCGCCGCGCTGGCGCAGGCCGCCGAAGTGCCGATCCGGCATCGCGTCGTACGCGACGATCCCATTACCGCGCTCGCCACGACCTGTGCCGAGTGCGGGCCCTGGAATGTCGTTGCGCTGGCCGAGCCGTTCGGAAGAATGAGCAGCGAATCACTGCGCCAGCTCTTCGAGGTGGTCGCCGATGCCACCGGACTGGTGATTGTCGGTCCGCAGGCGCGCCGCACCTCGGGACCCGTGATCGTAGCTGTCGAGGACGTGGATCGCCTGCCCAGTATGGTGCGGGCGGGAGAGCGGCTGGTGTCGGCGACGGGCGGTTCGCTCGTCATCCTGCTGATTGCCGACGATGATGAGCGACTGCACTGGATGGAGGGTCAGGCTCGTCTCCTGCTCGGCGATCGCACCGACGTGGAGATCATCCGCTCCGGTTCCGCCCGTGGAGCAGCCGAAGTCGTGGCGGAAGCGCTGCGGCGTCTCAAGGGCGGGTTCGTCATCAGCCAGTTCGGCGGGTTGGTCGTGCCGGCGGACCGCGATCTGAGGGCGCTGGCCGCGGCACTCGAGTGCCCGATCCTTCTGGTGCGATAGCCTGTCGAAAACGCCTGCGGGGCGGGCGAGCTTGCCGGGCTGGCCGGGAAGGCTTACCTCCAGCCCAGTAGAGCGCCAGTTTACGGTGACGGTCATCGGCTCCAAGCAGCATTCCCGCACATTCCACCCGCGGCTGCTCATCGAGCGGTTCTCGCAGCCGTCATTCGCGTCGAAAGCGGCTGCCGGCATTGGCGCGACGGTCGTGCTGGTGCTCTGGCTCGCCGGAGGCATGGCGGCGTGGGCCGCTCTCGTAGCGGTCGCTGCGCTTGTTGCAGGCGTGGGAATTGCTGGATCTCGCGATATCGCTCCCGCTGATCGGCAGGCGGAGCCAGAGCCGGCGCACCACGACGTGGAAAGGTTGGCAGAGCATCGGGCGAAGCCCGGCGTGAGCTGGCGCGCGGTGGTCAGCGCCATGCCAGACCCGGCGATTGCGCTCGATGCGGATGGCATGATTGTCCACCATAACGCCGCGGTGGCCGACCTCTTCCCGCGAATCCGGGCCGGTCAGCCCATCTCAAGCGCGATCCGCAGCCCAGAACTGCTCGCGGCCATCGAGAAGGAGCATGATGGCGAGGAGGTCACGGTCATCGAGCTTCAGGACCGGGTGCCCGTGCAGCGGCGCGTCTCGGCCATCCTGACGGCGCTCCCGTTCCAGAATGCTCGTAGGGGCAGTCCGGCCCTTCTCGTCACCTTCCGTGACATTACCGATCAGGAAAAGCTCGCGCAGATGCGGGCCGACTTCATTGCGCACGCGAGTCACGAGCTGCGTACCCCGCTCGCTTCCGTGCGCGGGTTCGTCGAAACCTTGCAGGGCCCGGCACGCGATGATCCGAAAGCCCGCGAGCGATTCCTGGAGATCATGGCGGCCCAGGCCGCACGGATGACGCAGCTCATCGACGACTTGCTATCACTCAGCCGTATCGAGATGCGCGTGCATGTGCCGCCGCGCGGCACAGTCGAGCTGAACGAGGTGGTGAGTTTCGTCGCGCAATCGCTCGAGCCGGTGGCCCGGGCGGCCGGCATCACGATCGCGGTCGAGCGCCTGCCGACACCGGCCCGCGTGCGCGGTGACCGTGAGGAGCTGGTGCAGGTCTTCCAGAACCTTATTCACAATGGAATCCGCTACGGGAAGAACGGTGGGCACGTAAACGTGCACATGGCCCGCGAGCCGGCGATCGGCGGCCGTCCGCCCCGAATTTCCGTGGCGGTTCAGGACGATGGTGTCGGCATCCCGCCGGAGCACCTGCCCAGGCTCACCGAGCGATTTTACCGGGTCAGCGTATCCGCCAGCCGTGAGAAGGGCGGAACGGGTCTCGGGCTTGCCATCGTCAAGCACATCGTCACCCGGCACCGCGGCGAGCTGAAAATCACGTCAACCCTCGGAGAAGGCTCGACTTTCACCGTTCTGCTGGATGAGCTGCCTGAAACTGCAGCTGTCCAGCAGCGCAGCGCCGCCTCCTGAAAACGCTGCAAAAACAACCTGTTAGCCTGTCATCAAAGCATTGCGAGGGTGCTCTATCAGAACAGCGCGGCGCGATGGTGCGTCGTTCGAGGGAAGCCGCAAGAGGGCTTCCCGTTGCAAACCCGAGGCAGGGAGAGCACCCGTGAGCAGAACCCTTGTGGCCATTTCAGCGGCCGCGGCCGTCGCAGGCACGATCGGCTTCGCCGGCGCGGCCGAGGCCCGTGACCAGATCAAGATCGTCGGCTCTTCGACGGTATTCCCCTACACCCAGGCCGTCGCAGAGGAATTCACGCGCAAGCATGGGCAGAGGGCTCCGGTCGTCGAGTCGACGGGCACCGGCGGCGGCATGAAGATCTTCTGCCAGGGCATCGGCGAGCAGCATCCGGATATCACTGGCGCCTCGCGAGCCATGAAAAAGTCCGAGTGGGCCGAGTGCGAGAAGAACGGCGTCACGGACGTCACCGAGGTGCTGATCGGCTACGACGGCCTGTCCATCGCCCAGTCGCGGCAGGGCAACCCAATGGACCTGACGAAGGCGCAGATTTATCTGGCTCTCGCCGCCCAAATCCCGGTCGAAGGAAAGTTCGTCGACAATCCGCACAAGAAATGGAGCGATGTCGATAAGGCGCTTCCCGATACTCCCATCGTTGCTTATGGCCCGCCGCCGACCTCGGGCACGCGCGACGCTTTCGTCGAGCTCGCCATGCAGGAGGGCTGCGAGGCTCTGGACTTCATGAAAGAGCAGAAGGCGAAGCTCGATAAGAAGGCTTATGGCGACCTGGTGAAAATCCAGTGCAGTCGGATGCGTCAGGACGGCCCCTTCATCGAGGCTGGTGAGAACGATAATCTTATCGTCCAGCGGCTCGAGGCCGATGCCAATGCCGTCGGCATCTTCGGCTACTCGTTCCTGTATGAGAATGAGGACAAGCTGCGGGCCGTGAAAGTCGGTGGCGTCGAACCGTCATTCGAGACGATTGCGTCCGGCGAGTATGGCATCTCGCGCCCGCTGTTCATCTACGTGAAGAATGCGCATCGCGAAGTGATCCCTGGCCTCAAGGAGTTTGTCGCCGAGTACGTGAGTGAGTCGGCGATGGGGCAGGACGGCTATCTTTCGGAGCGCGGGATGGTGGTGCTGCAGCCGGATGTGCTGGAGAAGACCCGCAACGCGGCGCTGAACGGCCAGAGAATGGGCGTGCCGACCAACTGATGCATCCGTGCAAAAGCGGTGGCTGCGCCATTGACGTGGCGCGGCCATGCGCGCTTCTGGATGCAGTGATCGTCGACACCGTAGGCAGTCATTCTGACGCCCATCATCGCAGGGCCCCTCGGCTCACCGAGACTCGGCTCACCGAGACAAGAGCGAAATGCTGACATACGCCTTCGCTGCACTGCTCACCCTGACGCTGATCAGCTTTCTGGTCGGCAGGAGGCGAGCTTTCTCGTCTGTCGATGGCCAGACATTCCGGCTCCATTCCCGCCCAGCTTATCACGCCAGCTTCGTCGCCGCGTGGGTCGGCATACCTGCGACCATACTCCTATTGGTCTGGGTCGCTGTGCAGGGGCCGATCCTGGATCGCCTTATCATGGCGACTTTGCCTGACGACTTTCTGGCGGGCAAAGGCGTAGGCGAGCTCAGTCTCATTCTCAGCCAGATAGAATCTGTCGCAGGCGGCACCGTCTTCGGCAATCCCGATCCGCTGATCATCGAGGCGGGCGAGCGCCTCAAGAGCTGGCATGGCATCGCCCAGCTCACCATGTTCGCGAGCGCGGTGGTACTCGCCATGTTGGGCCTGATCGTTGCCCAGTCGCGCATTTCTCCGGAATTCCGCGCCCGCCAGTCGGTCGAGCGGATCCTTAATGGGCTGATGATTGCCTGCGCTGTGGTCGCGATCCTGACGACGCTGGGTATCGTCATTTCTCTCTTGCTCGAGGCCATCCGCTTCTTTCAGCGCGTTTCGGTGCTCGAGTTCTTTTTCGGCCTGAACTGGGAGCCGCAGATCGCCATGCGGCCCGATCAGGCCAGTGCAGGTGGGGCATTCGGTGCCATTCCCGTCTTTATCGGCACCTTTCTCATTGCATTCATTGCAATGATGGTTGCCGTCCCGATCGGCTTGCTCTCCGCGATCTACCTCACCGAGTATGCATCATCGCGTTTCCGCGCCATCGTCAAACCGGTTCTGGAGATCCTGGCCGGCATACCGACGGTGGTTTACGGCTTTTTCGCCGTGCTCGTCGTCGCGCCGGCCCTGCGGACATTCGGAGAGGCGATCGGCCTGCCGATTGCGCCCAACAGCGCTCTGGCCGCCGGCGGCGTGATGGGGATCATGATTATTCCATTCATCTCGTCGCTTTCCGACGATGCGATCAACGCCGTGCCGCGCTCGATGCGCGACGGCTCGTTTGCGCTTGGGGCAACGAAGGACGAAACCATCATCCGGGTGCTGCTGCCTGCAGCATTGCCCGGCATCATGGGCGGCATTCTGCTCGCCGTCAGCCGCGCCATCGGGGAGACCATGATCGTGGTGATGGCGGCAGGCATCATCGCCTCGCTGACGCTCAATCCGTTTCAGCCGGTCACGACCGTCACCGTGCAGATCGTGACGTTGCTGATCGGCGATACCGAATTCGACAATCCGAAAACGCTGGCGGCATTCGCGTTGGGTCTCGTGCTGTTTTTTTCGACCCTCGTCCTCAACATCATCGCCATGCGCATCGTGCAGCGGTACCGGGAACAATATGAGTGACGTAAACGCACCATCAGCACCGGCATCGGCCGCCGGATCAAATCACTGGCATTCGGCCGCTCACCAGAAGCGGCTGAGGCGGCGCTACGCTGCTGACCGGCGGCTCCGATTTCTCGGCCTCGGGGCAATCGGGCTTGCCATTGGGTTGCTTGGAATTCTGATCGCGTCGCTTGTCTACACGGGGTATCTGGCCTTTGCGCAGACGCGGGTGGAGCTTGAATTCCATATCGATCCCGCGCTGGTGAAGGCAGATGACGTTCGCGGTGGGAACTTCCGCAGCATCACCCGACAGGCGCTCCTCATGAACTTCCCGGAGGTCACCAACCGGCGGCAACAGACCCAGCTGGCGAAGCTTCTCAGTCCCGGGGCCGAATGGATCGTCCGTGATCGCGTGGTCGCCAATCCCGATCTGATCGGCCGCACGTTCAAGATGCTCGTGCCGGTGGCGGACCCTTATGATCAGCTCAACAAGGGAATTCTGCCTCGCGACGTGCCCGAGTCGCAAAGGCGGCTCGATGACCAGGCGATCGGCTGGTTCGACTCTCTCGACCAGCGCGGGCTCGTGCACACGACGTTCGCTTCGGAGCTTTTCGTCAATGCAGACAGCCGCTTCCCGGAAATGGCGGGCTTGGCCGGAGCAATTGCCGGCTCGTTCCTGACGCTGCTCGTCTGCCTTGTCCTGAGCTTCCCGCTCGGCATCGCGGCGGCAGTTTATCTCGAGGAATTCGCGCCGAAAAACCGGCTGACCGCGCTGATCGAGGTCAACATCAATAATCTTGCGGCCGTGCCTTCGATCGTTTTCGGTCTACTCGGACTTGCCGTTTTCCTCGGCTTTTTCGGCCTGCCGCGCTCGGCTCCGCTTGTTGGCGGCATGGTGCTTTCATTGATGACCCTCCCCACCATCATCATTGCAACGCGCGCGACATTGAAATCGGTGCCGCCATCCATTCGCGAAGCGGCGCTGGGCATTGGTGCCTCGAAGCATCAGGTCATTCTGCATCACGTGCTGCCGCTGGCCATGCCGGGCATCCTGACCGGTACGATCATCGGCCTGGCGCAAGCCCTGGGTGAAACGGCACCGCTGCTGCTCATCGGCATGAACGCGTTTATTCCGAGCATCGAAAGCATCGGCCTGCTGGAACCCGCAACGGCGCTGCCGACACAGATTTACAGCTGGGCGGACAGCCCCGAGCGGGGATTCGTAGCGCGCACGTCGGCAGCCATTCTCGTCCTGCTCGGTTTTCTCATTGCCATGAATGCCGTCGCAATTTACCTGCGCCAGAAATTCGAGAGGACATGGTCCTGATGCGAGCGACCGCGGAGGAGAGCGGAATGAACCAGCAAGTTCGCACTGCAGAGCTTTCAATCGCCGCGCAAGCCGCGGCGCAAAAACAAGCCGGTATGGGCGGAGCGAAGGTCAGAGCGCGTGATGTCAACGTGTTCTATGGAGACAAGCAGGCGCTGAAGAATGTTTCGGTCGACATACCCGCACGCGCGGTGACGGCCTTCATCGGTCCGTCGGGTTGCGGCAAGTCCACATTCCTGCGCTGCATGAACCGGATGAACGATACGATATCGGGGGCGCGCGTATCGGGGCAGATCACCATAGACGACGAGGACATTTATGATCCCCGCCTCGACGTCGTGCAGCTGCGGGCCCGGGTCGGGATGGTATTCCAGAAACCGAATCCGTTTCCCAAATCCATTTACGAGAATGTCGCTTACGGACCGCGCATTCATGGTCTTGCCAGCAGCCGCGCCGACCTCGATGAGATCGTGATGTCGAGCCTCGAAAAGGCCGGGTTGCTCAAGGAGGTGCAGGACCGGCTGCACGAGTCGGGGACGGGTCTGTCCGGCGGCCAGCAGCAGCGGCTTTGCATCGCGCGCGCCATTGCTGTCAGCCCCGAGGTGATCCTGATGGACGAGCCCTGCTCGGCATTGGACCCGATCGCGACCGCGAAAATAGAGGAGCTGATCGACGAGCTGCGGGAGAACTACTGCATCATCATCGTGACCCACTCGATGCAGCAGGCGGCGCGCGTCTCGCAGCGGACCGCATTCTTCCACCTCGGCGAGCTGATCGAGGAGGGTGACACCGACGAGATCTTCACGAATCCACGGAACAGGCGCACCCAGGATTACATTACCGGCCGCTACGGCTGAGGGCCGGCACCGATCGGAGCCCATGCGATGAAAGAACATATCGTACGCTCATACGAGGAGGAACTGGCGCTCCTCGACCGGAAGATCGCGCAGATGGGCGGTCTGGCGGAGGATGCCTTGGGCCAGGCGTTTGATGCGCTCGAGAAGCGCGACCCGCGGCTTGCCGAGGCGGTCATCGCGTCCGACAAGGCCATCGACCGGCTGCAGCACGAGATTGAGGATCAGGTCGTCACCATGATCGCGCGGCGACAGCCGCTGGCCAACGATCTGCGCCACGTCATCGGGGCGCTGCGCATCGTGTCCGACCTGGAGCGGATCGGCGATCTCGCCAAGAACACAGCGAAACGGGCGCTCGCCGTCTCGCAGGAGCCTTACCCGAAGCCGATCATGTCGGGCCTGCGCAACATGGTCGAGCGGGCGCTGCGCCAGCTCAAGGATGTGCTCGATGCCTATGCGGAGCGCAACAGCGATCTGGCCCTTGCCGTCTGGCGGGATGATGAGCAGATCGACGCCATGTATAACTCCGTATTTCGCGAGCTTCTGACTTACATGATGGAAGATCCGCGCAATATCGGCCTTTGCACTCATCTACTGTTCGGCGCCAAGAACATCGAGCGCATCGGCGATCACACCACGAATATCGCGGAAATTGTGCATTATCTGGTCCATGGCCAGTCTATCACCGACGATCGGCCCAAGGGTGACCAGACCAGCTCGACCCTGATCTCGCGGGAGTGAGGAGGCAGCAGAGGCACTGCAGATGAGCGCAAGGGTTCTGATCGTAGAGGACGAAGCGCCGCTCGCCGAGCTGCTTCGCTATAATTTCGAGGCCGAAGGTTTCGAGGTCGATCACGCCGCCACGGGCGAGGAAGCCGAGCTGATCGTGGCGGAGGAGCGGCCGGACCTCATCGTGCTGGACTGGATGCTGCCTTCGTTTTCCGGCGTGGAGCTGTGCCGCCGGATCCGGGCCCGGCAGGACACGCGCGCCATTCCGATCCTGATGCTGACTGCGCGCGGCGAGGAGAGCGACCGTATCCGGGGGCTCTCCACCGGCGCTGATGATTACGTGGTGAAGCCGTTCTCGCTGCCCGAGCTGATGGCGCGTGTGAAGGCCATTCTGCGCCGCACGGCGCCCGAGCGCATGGCTGATGTGCTGAAGTCCGGCGAGATCGAGCTCGACCGGGGCGCGCATCGCGTATCCCGCGGCAACCGAGAGGTGCGGCTCGGACCGACGGAGTTCCGGCTTCTCGAGTTCATGATGCAGAGCCCGGGGCGGGTGCTTTCGAGAGAGCAGCTTCTGGACGGCGTGTGGGGGCGTGATGCTTACGTCGACGAGAGAACCGTCGATGTCCACATCGGGAGGTTGCGCAAAGCTTTAGTTCGCGGCAAAGAACGCGATCCGATCCGCACCGTGCGCGGCGCCGGTTACGTTTTCGGCGAGCGGCGAACGGCCTGAAATAAACGGCGTCGAAATATCGCAGGGCACTTTTGCTGCTGCCATAATTGCCTGCCTTGGACTGGTCCTCTCAACGCAAGATTGGGCGGGAGCCGGCGCCGTTAACCTTTGGACCCTTCTTTTTTTGTGAAGATTGTGTTAGATTACTTCCGTCGTAGCGTAGCTGAAACAGATGAGGAACGCAGAGCCCGGTCGACCGGCCTCGCGTCGTATTTGCCTGGATGACCCAAGCCGCGCTGCATGGTCTTGAGCTGCGAGACTCGATGCGCGGAATGCAAGCCAAGTCATCGATGCTGAGAGGCAGGCTATGCCCGGCACGCGGGCCATAGCTGGTTAAGGCATGCTCCAGCCGACGGCAACCTTGTCGGCAAGTTGACCTTGTCACCGAGCCCTAGTTCAGGGCGGGATGCCCGGCCGGCTTCGTCCGGCGGGGCGCGGGTTCTTAGAGAGTGAGATAACGAATATGGCTCAGAAGTCAAAGGTGCCTGTCACGACCAAGAGCGCGAGGGGAAGTGCCAAGTCGACCGTAGCCAAGCGCGCTTCTGAACCGACGACAGAGAAGAAAACCACGGCAGGCAAGTCTTCTGCAGCAAAAAAGGTTGTCGCAAAACCCGCTGATTCGGCAGAAACGAAGAAAACGAGTGCAAGTAAATTGACGAAACAAGCAGTATCGAAAAGCCAGACTTCACCGAGCAAAAAAACGACCGCAGAAAAGAAGCCCGTTGCTGCTTCCCGGAGGCCGGCTGTTGAGACTACCGCTAAAGCGCCCGCCACTACGCCGAAGTCACCGGCTGCCAAGCCGTCGATACCGGCAGCGGCCTTGCGTGCTGGTCGGGCTGCTCCGGCTCAGCAGCAGCGCGCGATGACGGCCGCCATGGCCAAGCCGGCTCAGCCCAAGATTTCGGCTCCGGTCACGCCGAAGGATATTGCAGCTAAAGCGCGAGAGGCGCGGCAGGAAGCCCAGGCAGCCAAGAAGCCCGTCAGCTCCCGCCACGGCTTCAAGACGAACGAATACATCGTGTACCCGACCCATGGTGTCGGGCGCATCGTCGGCATAGAGGAGCAGGAGATCGCCGGCATGTCGCTCGAGCTGTTCGTCATCACGTTCGAAAAGGACAAAATGACGCTGCGCGTGCCCACCGGCAAGCTGCAGAGCGTGGGCATGCGGAAGCTGGCGTCCGAGGACATCGTCAAGAAGGCGATGGAGACGCTCAAGGGCCGCGCCCGGGTCAAGCGGACCATGTGGAGCCGCCGCGCGCAGGAGTACGAGGCGAAGATCAATTCCGGTGATCTGGTCGCCATCGCCGAGGTGGTCCGCGACCTTTACCGGTCCGAGTCGCAGCCGGAGCAGTCCTATTCCGAGCGGCAGCTCTACGAGGCGGCCTTGGACCGGATGGCTCGTGAGATCGCCGCCGTCGAAAAGCTCGACGAGCAGGGCGCCGTACAGCGGATCACCGAGGTCCTCGCCAAGAGTGCCCGCGGCCGTCGTCCGGCAGAAGAGGCGGAGGCTGAAGGCGAAGGCGAGCAGGAAGATGCTGCTGTCAGGGCAGCCTGACGATACTCCGCCAATCGCATCCTGAGATCCAAGCGGGCCGCTGAGCTGAGAAGCACCGGCCCGCTTTTCTCATGGGCTGCTGCTGCCAGCGCTGATCAAGCCACGCCGACCCGCAGCAGGTCGTGGACGTGCACGATCCCGACGGGCTTGCCATTCTCCACCACGAACAGCGCCGTGATCCGCGCTGCGTTGATGAGCTCCAGTGCTGCCGAGGCAAGCGTATCGGGGCTGACGGTCTTCGGCTTGCGGGTCATGATATCGGCTGCCCTGGCGGTCAGCAGCCGCTCGCCCATGTGGCGGCGCAGGTCGCCATCGGTCACGATGCCGACGAGCTTGCCCCTGGCA
>JAWLCO010000135.1:0-10927 GCA_041687075.1 Hyphomicrobiaceae bacterium
GCGACGCGGGGTGAGGCCTCGCCGAACGTCCCCCGCTCCCGGATCGACGTCGTCACTTTCGCAGCCATTTGACCCGGAAGCATTTTGATATCCCGGACGCGAATGTTGATGTCGTAATTGCTGACGAAGCTGCGCCCGTGCAGCGCCGAGGCCGCATGGCCCAGCGCCTTCACGGCCGTCTCATCGCTGATCTTCGCGATGGTGGTGGCCACGTGATCGTCACCGAGATAGAGGTCGGACGCCGAGGTGATGGTCGCGTCCTCGTCGAGATACCGATCCACGTACTGCTGCAACTGGCCAGGATCCTGGCTGCGGGCCGTCTGCTGCAGGACGTTCTCGGCCTGCTGGAAGAAGCTCCGTACACGCTGCTCGCTCAGTTGCTGCTGCTGCCCGGTCATCTGCTGACCGAATTGTTGGCTACCGTACTGCTGCTGGGCGCCAAAGGGCTGCTGACCCATCTGCTGTCCATTGAACTGCTGGCTCTGTTGAGCCGCGGCAGCCGACGTCAGCGCCATAGCCGTACCAAGGCAGAGGACCGCAAGGTTCACGGTGTTCTTCACGACGCACTCCTGTGGGATGTTTGCTGGTGCCGCCACAACGTGACGCGCGTAGCCGGGTTCCTGCGCGGGCAGGCGGCGGCACGAAAAATGTTGCATGCGCCTCTCTGCCTGACCGCCTTGCCGCGGCAGACGCACAGCACTTGCAGGATTGGAGCGGCGAGGGCTCGCTCGCCGGTGAGCGGGCGCCATCCGGCAGCTCGATGGCTTCTCAGGAATTGACGCCACAATGGCCGTCGCTAGGAGGCGGACGCGGCCGATTGGAAGGCAGGCTTCGGCAGCTAACGCCTGGGTGGCTCAGGTCATCGCCGGCGGAGGTGACTGTCGACGCACCCGGCACGGCCGTCGGACATGCCGCGAATGGCAATTCCGAGCACGAAAGTCATTCGCATAATCTATATTATGGAAAATAGGGGGATGGATGGATCAAGATATCAATGCGTTGTTACAACACCAGAGCGCGCCCCGAAGTCTCGGGACGCGCGGGTTGTCCTTCACTTCTCGGACCGCTCGAACTTGTCCGAGACCATGCGATCGAGCAGCCGGACGCCCCAGCCGGAAGCCCAGCTCTGGCTGATGTCGGTCTTCTTCGAATCCATGGCGACGCCCGCCACGTCGATATGCGCCCACGGTGTGTCGCGCACGAAGCGCTGCAGGAACTGCGCCGCCGTGATCGCACCACCCTGGCGGCCGCCGATGTTCTTCATGTCCGCGTTGCGCGAGTCGATCAGCTTGTCGTAAGCGGACGCCAGGGGCATCCGCCAGAGCTGCTCGCCCGTCACCGTGCCGGCCTCGATCAGGTCGGCCGCCAGTCTGTCGTCATTGGAAAAGAGACCCGCGTACTCCTTGCCCAGCGCAATGATGATGGCGCCGGTCAGGGTGGCGAGATCGACCATGAAGCGCGGCTTGAACCGCTCCTGCGCGTACCAGAGCACGTCCGCAAGCACCAGCCGGCCTTCTGCGTCGGTGTTCAGCACCTCGATTGTCTGGCCGGACATGGAGGTGATGATGTCGCCCGGCCGCTGCGCCGTGCCCGAGGGCATGTTCTCCGTCAGCCCGAGCAGTCCCACCGCGTTGACGTTGGCCTGCCGCTCAGCAAGCGCCTGCATCAGGCCCGCAACGCAGGCGGCGCCGCCCATGTCGCCTTTCATGTCCTCCATGCCCTGCGCGGGTTTCATGGACAGGCCACCCGTGTCGAAGCACACGCCCTTGCCGATGAAACACAGCGGCTTCGACCGGCGGGACTTGGCGCCGTTCCACTGCAGCACCGCGACACGGGGCGGCCGCACGCTGCCCTGGGCAACGGCCAGCAGCGCGTTCATCTTCAGGTCCTTGAGCGCGTTCTCGTCGAGGATCTCGACCTCGATGCCGAGGCGCGAAAGCTCCTGCATCCGGTCCGCAAACTCCACCGGACCCAGCATGTTGGCCGGCTCGTTGACGAGATCGCGCGCGAGGAACATGCCGCCGGCGACAGCCCTGCGGCGGGCGAAAGCCGCCTCGGCAGCCTCAGGATCCTGCGTATGGACGATGAGCCGGGCGAGGCCGTCGTTCTTCTTCTCCTCCCCGTTCTCCTCCTTCCGGCGAGTGGTGTACTTGCGGAAGCGATAGCTCCTGAGCACGGCGCCAAAGGCGATGTCGGCCGCGATGTCGGCAGCGGACCGGCTTCTCGGGTCCGGCACATCGGCAACCACACTGGCGGTCTCCGACTTGCGGGCTGCGATCTGGGCGTAGACGTAGCCGCCGAGGTTGACCCAGTCCGTTTCCTTGGCCTGGTCCGGCTTGCCGGTACCTACGACGATCAGCCGACGGGCGTCGATCCCGGCCGGGGCCAGCATTTCGAATGACGTTTTCGCCTTGCCCTTGAAGTCAGCCGCTTCCGCAGCCTTCTGAACGATGCCATCCGCCTTGCTGTTGAGCGATCGCGTCTGCGGGCCGAAGGCCAGCTTTTCTGCACAGAGCAGAGCGGCTACGGGTTGCAGTGGCGCCTTGAAAGGGGCGAACTCGATGGCAAGTCGTTCCGACATGTGTTGTCCTGGGTTGCTATCGGGCGGGTCCGGTGGTCCGCTTCGAGGCCGGTCCTGGGCTGGTGAATTGACAGCTGCCGCGCCGCCCTCAAGGATTGCGAATCCTCTGGGGTCCTGCTCATAACGGGTGGCAGGCGGATCGGCATTGACGCAATTCCCGTGCGAACTTAGCCGGTCGCGCGGGAAGTGCAAGCGAGACCTCGATCACGCTGGCGCTGCAGCACGAGGGCATGCTGCGGAGCCGAAATTTGGCCACCGTACTGTGAGACGGCGGGCGGACGGGCAGACCACGGAAGAGCGGGGCAGCGGTGTCTTATTCCGGCAAGAACCTTGAGCAGCCTCGGGATTCTGGCGGGCCATGAGCACCTTCAGCCGCTACCTCTTCCGGCAGGTCGCTGGTGCCCTGCTCCTGATCCTGCTGTCGCTCTCCGGCGTCGTGTGGATCGCGCTCGCTCTGCGGGAGCTCAATCTTGTGACCAGCGAGGGCCAGGACGCCTGGGTTTTCGTGGTCATGACGACCCTGGCGCTGCCCAACCTGATTGCGGTGATCGCGCCTGTCGCCTTGCTGATCGCGACCATCCACACCCTCAACCGGCTCAACGGCGACAGCGAGCTGATCGTGCTGACGGCATCCGGCGCCACGGTCTGGACGATCGCGCGGCCGCTGCTGGTGTTGGCCTTGCTGGTGACCGTTGCGGTCGGCTTCGTGAACCACATCGGCATGCCCTGGAGTCTCAGGCTTCTCAAGGAGTACGTGATCCAGGTCCGGACGGACCTCATTTCCCAGGTGCTCCAGCCGGGCCAGTTCTCGAGCCCCGAGCGCAACCTGACCTTCCACATTCGCGACCGCACCTATGACGGAGAGCTGCGCGGCATCCTCATGCACGACGCCCGCGACAAAGAGCAGACGATGGCCTATCTGGCCGAACGCGGCGTTATCATGAAGCAGGAAGAGTCGACGTTTCTCGTCATGACGGACGGCCACATCGTGCGTCAGCGGCAGAACGGCGAGCCACCCCAGATCATCACCTTCGAAAGCTATGCCATCGACCTCGACCGGCTCGAGCCAAAGAGCTCAGGCGTGGTCTACAAGCCGCGCGAGCGCTATTTCAGCGAGCTGGCCTGGCCCGATCCGGACGATCCGTACCTGAAGCACCGGCCGGGCGAGATCCGAGCCGAGTTGCATGAGCGGATGTCAAACCCGCTCTATCCCATCGCGTTCGTGCTGATTGGGGTCGCCATGATTGGACAGGCGCGCTCGACCCGTCAGGGCCGCATGGAATCGCTCGTGCTCGCGTTCGTCCTGGCGACATTGAGCCGGGTGGGCGGGCTCGCGGCCAACAATCTGGTGGCGATCCACCCCTCCGCCGTTCCCCTGCTCTATCTCATGCCGCTCGGCGGCATGACGCTGGCACTCGTTTTCATCCGGCTCAATGCACATCCGCGTGGCGGCCCGACGGCGACTGACCGTCTCGCCCAGCTTTGGGCAAACGCGTGGGCCGCGTTGGCGCCCCTGCTGCCGTCGCGGGTGATTGCGCGCGCGCTCCGCCGCCAGGGGACAGGATAGTCACTTCGATGCGGGCACTGACGCTCAAGCTCTACATCGCGCGCCACTTCATCATCGGAATCGTGGGCACGTTCGCCGTGTGCGCGCTGCTCATTTTCATGATCGACTTCGTCGAGGTCCTGCGCCAGTCCGGCAAGTATGGCAGCGTTCCCGCGACGACGCTCGTCTGGCTGACGCTGCTGCGGCTGCCCGCCTACACCGAAATACTGCTCGCCTTCGCCGTGCTCGTCGGCAGCATTGCATGCCTGCTCCATCTCAGCCGCCGCAGCGAGCTCGCCGTGATCCGGGCGGCCGGCATGTCGGTCTGGCAGTTCATCAGTCCGGGAATCGTCGTCGCTTTCATCCTCGGCGTGCTTGCCGTCGTCTTCTACAACCCGTTGGCAGCGAAGGCGCGTGCCGAGGCGGAAGAGCTGCACGCAGAGGTGTTCGGCAAGGAATCGAACTTCCTGAAGACGCGCGCGGGCTCCTGGCTGCGGCAGGACGGCGCCGACGGCTCCTCGGTGATGAACGCCGGCGGCGTATCTGACGGCGGGCTGCGCCTCTTCACGGTGACGGTGTTCCAGTTCGACCCAGACGGCCGCTTCATCGAGCGCATCGAGGCCAAGCAGGCCACGTTGCATGAGGGGTACTGGGAGCTCGAGGGCGTCCTTGTGGCCGCCGCCGGCCGCGAGCCGCAGAGTTATGACCGTTATCTCATCAGTACCTATCTGACGCCGGAGCGCGTGCAGGATGCGCTGGGCAGCATCATCTCGCTGTCCTTCTGGGAGCTCCCGGGGCTGATCGAGGTGGCGGAACGGGCAGGTCTTTCGGCCGCGCCCTACCGCATCCAGTACGAGCTGCTGCTCTCACGGCCTCTGTTATTGATATGCATGGTCCTTTTTGCGGCCACTGTGTCGTTGAGGTCATTCCGGTCGGGCGGCATTCAGACTATGGTTGCGACCGGAATGATAGGGGGGCTGGGGTTCTTTCTGCTGGCAGAGGTATCCCGACAGGTTGGGGTTGCTGGTCTCGTATCGCCAAGGGTGGCGGTGTGGGCGCCGGTCGCTGTAGCCGCCCTGGTGTCACTGACGGTGCTTCTGCACCAGGAGGACGGTTGAGGTGATGCGTCGAGCGCGGACACCGCAAGGTCGTAGCGCCAGGCGACGTGCTACGGCCCGCCAGTTGATGGTGGGCGGGAGCCTTTGCGCGCTCGCGGCCTGCCTGCCGTTGGCCATCGCCGGGCTCGCGCGCGCCCAGGATCCGACCGTAGTGGCGCCGGCTGTGACCGCCATGCCAAACTCGCTCGAGCAGCCGAAGGCGCCCTCGGCTTTCTCGAACGACACCAATCCGCTCTTCGGTCCGCTGCAGCCGGTCGACAAGACCCAACCGCTCTATCTGCAGGGCGATGAGCTGATCTACGACAGCGAGGGCAACCGCATCATCGCCCGCGGCAATGTCGAGATCTACTTCAACAACTACATTCTGCTGGCGGACGAGGTCATCTACGACCAGGGGGCCAACACGCTGAGCGCGGTTGGTAACGTTACCCTGAAGGAGCCGAATGGCCTCATCACGCGCGGCGAGCGCATTACGCTGACGGACGACTTCCGCGACGGGTTCGTGCAGTCGCTGAGCGTGACGGCCCGGGACGACACGCGGATCGCCGCAGAACGGGCCATTCGCCGCGACGGCAACGTCACGGAGTTCCAGAACGGTCGGTTCACGCCCTGTAAGACGCAAGGCGACATGCCGCCGTTGTGGTGCATCAGCGCCGCGCGCGTCGTTCACGACCAGGCCGCAGCGACGATCTCCTATCAGGATGCGCAGTTCGAGCTGTTCGGCGTCCCGATCTTCGGCGTGCCCTATTTCCAGCACGCCGATCCGTCGGTGAAGCAGCAATCGGGCTTCCTCACGCCGTCCTACCTCAACTCGGAGGATCTCGGGTTTGGCGTCGAGGTGCCCTACTACTTCGCGCTGGCGCCGAACTACGATTTCACCTTCCATCCCATGTACCTGACCCGCCAGGGCATTCTCTGGCAGGGCGACTGGCGCCATCGCGTGTCCTTCGGCAGCGTCACCGGCACGTACACCGTCAAGGTCGCCGCCATCGATCAGGACTGGACGGATCTGCCTGGTACGATCGAGCAGGCCGAGCGATTCGATGGCTGGCGCGGCAGCGTCGAGACCAAGGGCCGGTTCTCGCTCTCCTCCTGGTGGAATTTCGGCTGGGACGTGACGCTGGAGAGCGACGACTACTTCCGCCGCTTCTACAAGCTGGACAATATCCTGCAGACCGACCGCATCAACGAGGTCTACCTGACGGGTCTCAGCGAGCGGAACTACTTCGGTGCCTACCTCTACCATTTCGGCGGCTTGCGCTTCGACGACACCTCGACGTCGGAAGGCCGGGTGCACCCGGTCATCGACTACAACTACGTCTTTGCCGATCCGATCCTCGGCGGCGAGCTGTCGTTCAACGCCAATGCGCTCAGCTTCTCTCGGGACTACTCGGAGAAGGGTGGGCCCGGCGAGTCGGCCATGAACCGCGTCGTTGCGGAGGTCAACTGGCGGCGGCGGTTCACAGATCCGCTCGGTCAGACCTATACGCCGTTCGTAAATCTCCGGGGTGATATCTACACGCTCCACGACGTGTACGATCCGGTTACCCTCGAAGTCATCGAGGATGAAGCCGAGACGCGCGGCGTTGCATCTGCCGGCCTTCTCTACGCCTATCCGTTCGTCTCGCATTCTTCGAGCGGCGCTCATGTCGTCGAGCCGATCGCCCAGATCATCGCGCGCGAGAGCTCTGGTTCCCAGCGGCATCTGCCGAACGAGGATTCGCGCAGCATCGTCTTCGACGACACCAACCTGTTCGAGCTCGACAAGATGTCGGGGTACGACCGGGTTGAGACCGGCACGCGCGCCAACGTCGGCCTGCAGTACACCTATCAGGCGAACAACGGTGGATTTGCCCGCTTTCTCGCAGGCCAGAGCTACCATCTCGCTGGCGACAACATCTATAGCGATCCCGGAAGGGTAGGCCGGGACAAAAATGGCGACGGCGTTATAGATGAAGAAGAGTCGGTACCGATTTACTCGCCGGTCAGCGGCTTGGAGACCAATCGCTCGGACTACGTCTTCGCCGCATACCTTTCGCCCTCCTCTGCTTTCCGTACGATTGCGCAGACGCGGTTCGACGAGAGCAAGTTCGACCTGAGGCGGGCGGATCTGTTCGGCGAGGTAAAGTATGGACCCATAATTGCGCAAACCACCTACAGCTATGCGACGTTCGATCCGTTCTCCGGGAAGAAAACAGACCAGGAGGACATCTTCAGCGTCGTCGGACTGCAGCTCACCGATCACTGGAGCGTGCTCGGCTCGATCCGCTACGACCTCGATGCCAGCGCGACCATTCAGGATGCGATTCAGCTACGTTATGCGGACGATTGCTTCGTGCTGACTGCCTCGTATACCGAGACATTCATAGACGATAAGTCACGCCAGCTCGAGGAGGACCGCACGCTGATGCTGCGCTTCGAGCTCAAGCATCTCGGCGAGTTCCACTACAAGACCGACGCCCTCGATCACTTCTTCGCCGAGAACCAGTCGACACCGAACTAACTGCTATGGCGTGCCGCACCGCTTCGGGGCATTGCGGCACGTCTGAGTAACGTAAGCCAGATTATTGGCGCGTTGCCTTTGCATCGCCACGTCACATGTGGATAGTGCCGGGCCAGAGCATCGAGTTGCAGCTATGATCGCAACTTGAGTCGGTCCCGCAATCCTTACTGATCGGATGAGGTATGAGGCGAGGCAATATCCCGCGACATCTATCATGCCACGGCATAGCCCTGCTGGCCGCAGCCTTGCTGGTCCCGGCGGCCGCTCACGCACAAGGCTCCCAGACTCTGCCGGGACTTGTCGTCACGGTTCCGCCCAGCAATGACGCTCCGGCCCCCAAGGCGCAGCCGAAGCGCACAGCCCCGGCCGACAAGGGCAGCTCGCGCGCCAAGGCCCCCAGCACGAGGAAGTCCAAGTCCGCCTCTCTCGACTCGGGCGGGTCGGGCAAGCGCAGAGGGTCGGTGCAATCCATCGTCGTGCTCGTCAACGACGACCCGATCACGGCCTATCAGGTCGACCAGCGCACGCGTCTGCTGGCGATCCAGGCGGACGTCGGCGATCGCGCCCAGGCCAACTTCAAGCAGCTGATTCAGCGGGACAGCACGAACCAGCGCCTTCGTCAGATCCTGCAGGAGACCATTCAGGCCAACCAGGGCAAGTCGCGCGAAGAAATCCTGCAGATTTTCGAGCGGCGCAAACAGCAGTATGCCGAAACCCTGCAGCGTCAGGCTCTGCAGAGCGCCAGGGCATCCCTCATGCCGGGTTATCGCAAGAAGGCGCTGGAGGAGCTGATCGAAGAGCGGCTCAAGCTGCAGGAGGCGCAGCGGCTTGGCATCTCCATCGACGAGGCCCAAGTCGACGAGATCATCAACAACCTCGCCTCACGCAACAAGACGTCGCCGGCGCAATTCGCCCAGAACCTCAAGAAGATGGGCGCAGATATCGAATCCATGCGAGCCCGCTTCCGGGCCACCCTCGCCTGGAACTCCGTGATCAGGCGGCGGTTCAGCGCGCTGGTGACGGTGAGCCAGCGCGAGATCGACCGCATGGTCTCGTCGACGGCCGGCGGTGGCGAGGATCAGGTCGAGCTGCGGCTGCACCGGATCACGCTGCCCGTGACGGGAAAGTTCGACCAGAAGGCCATGGCCGCGCGCCTCGATGATGCCGAGCGCATCTGGCGCGGCTTCAAGGGCTGCGCCACCACGGCGGAGCTGGCCAAGTCGCAGGGCGCCAAATTCGAGGACCTCGGCGCACGCAAGCCCTCCTCGGTTCCCGAGCCGACGCGCAGCCTGCTGCTCAATGCGAAGGACAACGAGATGGTGCCGCCCAACATGTCGAGCCAGGGCGTCGAGCTCTATGCCGTCTGCGGGCGTAAGGTCATCAAGGCGGACGACACGGTGCGCGAGCAAGTCGCCCAGGAGCTCCAGCAGAAGGAATTCGAGGTGCTCGCCCAGCGCCACCTGAGGGATCTACGCCAGGACGCTCATATCGAGTATCGTTGAGCAGTGCCTGCAACGCGCGATCCGTCTGCCCCTCCCCTCCTCGCCCTCACCATGGGCGAGCCGGCCGGCGTCGGCCTCGAGCTGGCAATCCAGGTCTGGCAGGCGGCACGAGCGGGAGCGGGACAAAGCTACGAGGTTCTGCTTTACGGCGATCCGGCTGCGGTCGCCGCCTGCGCCCGGCGCGCCGGGTTGCCGGATCCATGCAGGCTCGTCGCGGCCCCACAGGAGGCCGTGGGCCTGTGGCCAGCGCATCTGCCCGTCATCCCCGTTCCGCTCGCGCGCCCCGTCGAGCCCGGCCGGCCTGATCCGGCCAACGGCGCCGCCGTGATTGCCGCCATCGAGCAGGCCACCGCGGCCGTCGTGCGCGGCGAGGCTGCAGCGCTGGTCACCAACCCGATCGCCAAGAGCGTGCTCTACGAGGCCGGCTTCGCTCACCCCGGTCATACCGAGTTCCTGGCTGAGCTGGCGGCCCGTTTTGCCGGCGGCGGTCCCTACCGGCCCGTCATGCTGCTCGCCTCGGACGAGCTACGAGTTGTACCGCTGACTGTCCACATTGCCTTGGCGGACGTGCCTCGCGTCCTGACGCGGGAGCTCATCATCGAGACGGCACGCATCCTCGAGCGCGCCCTGGAGCGGGATTTCGCGCTGGGCGGCGGCGCCCGCCCGCGGATCGCGGTTGCGGGCCTCAACCCCCATGCCGGCGAAGGTGGCGCGATGGGTGGCGAGGAGGAACGCATCATCGCGCCGGCCATTGCTGCCTTGCGGGCCGAAAAGCTGAACATCACCGGACCGCATCCGGCGGACACGCTCTTTCATCAGCAGGCCCGCGCAGGCTATGACGCGGTCATCGCCATGTACCACGACCAGGCGCTCATCCCCATCAAGACGCTGGCGTTCGACCGCGCCGTCAACGTCACGCTCGGGCTGCCGTTCGTGCGCACCTCGCCGGATCACGGCACCGCTTTCGACATCGCCGGCACGGCGCGCGCGAGCCCGGCGTCTCTTTCGGCCGCCCTCGCCCTTGCCGCCCGGCTCGCAGCAGACCGGGCCGCCGCCCAAGGCGCATGACCTCCCGTGACGACGAGCGCCGCCGGTCGACCGGGACGCCGGACGGTCTGCCGCCGCTGCGCGAGGTCATCGCAGCACTGGGCCTCACCGCCAGGAAGAGCCTCGGCCAGAACTTCATCCTCGACCTCAATCTGACGCGCCGGATCGCGCGGGCCGCAGGCGACCTCTCGGGCCGTACCGTGGTCGAGGTCGGCCCAGGCCCCGGCGGCCTGACGCGCGCGCTTCTGCTCGAAGGCGCCTCGCGGGTCGTCGCCGTCGAGCGGGACGAGCGCTGCCTTCCCGCCCTCGAGGAGATCGCGGAGCGCCATCCCGGGCGGCTGGAGGTGCATCTCGGCGATGCGCTCAAGGCCGACTGGCCGGCGCTCCTCGGCACCGGCCCGCTTGGCGAGCGGGCGCTGATCGTCGCCAACCTGCCCTACAGCGTGGCGACGATGCTGCTGATCGGCTGGCTGGAGACGGAGCCCTGGCCGCCCTGGTACGAGCGCATGGTGCTGATGTTCCAGCGCGAGGTGGCCGAGCGCATCGTCGCCGCGCCGGGCACGAAGGCCTATGGCCGCCTCGCCGTGATCGCGCAATGGCGGACGCGGCCGCGGATCGTCATGAGCCTCA
>JAWLCO010000136.1:0-10924 GCA_041687075.1 Hyphomicrobiaceae bacterium
TGCGATCAGCGAGCTTGAATCGCTGCTCGAAGAACAAATCGACTTCCGCCAGGTCGGCAGCCTCCGCGCAATCTTTTCCGAGTCGCGCGGGGAGGAACTGCAGAAAATGGAGGAGTGCCTGACGGCGGCCGGTGTCGCTTTTGAAGCGGTCGGTGCCTCGGCAGCGCATAGCCAGTGCCCGTGGCTCGAGCTCGATGATGCACGCCGGATCATCTTTGTCCCGGCAGACGGTTATATCGATGGTGCCCGACTCGGCACGGCCTACTCAGCCGCCGCTCGCAGATTGGGCACGCGCGTACGGCATGGGATCACCGCGACAAACCTTCTGACCGGCGGCGGACGTGTCGTCGGTGTCGAAACCGATCAGGGCACCATTCTGGCGGACTGGGTGGTCGATGCCGCGGGCGTTTGGGGCGCTGAGGTCGCGTCCTGGCTGGGCTGGGGCTTCGCCGCTGCGCCAACGCGCAGCCATTATTGGATCACGGCGCCCGATGGCAGCGGCGCTCCCGGGCAGCCTAATGTCCACTTGCCAGATATGCGCGCCTATCTGCGATCAGAAGTAGGAGGGCTACTGATTGGGCTGCAAGAGCCGAAATCCCTGACTTTCAACCCGCTCGAACTCACCACGGACATGAACGACATGTCGCTCATCGACGAGGAACGCGATCTCGATCTCCTGGTCGAGGGGGCGAGCGCATTGCGGAGCGTCATTCCCCAAATCGACGAATGGCGCTTCGCGCACCACATCGGGGGGTTATCCAACTACACGCCCGATGGTAAATTCGTGCTGGGACCGATCCCCGGTTTGGAGCGTTTTTTGCTCGCCGGTGGTTGCTGTGGCTCAGGCGTAGCGGCCTCCGGAGGTTTCGGCCAGATCGTTGCAGATCTGATCAGTGGTGCGGAGCCATCGATCGACATCACGCGATACCGGCCAGATCGCTTCGGTTCTGTCGACCCGACGTCCGAAGCCTTCCGCGAGCGTTGCGCTGCGGCAAGAGCTGGCAAAAGCCGCGGCCGCGCAGACGCTATCGCCGCAACTCAGCGCGGAATGGACGTGTGATCATCGTCGGAGTTGATGCCTGCTGGCCCAAGGGTAGATCCCTGTAATTGCGCAAGCCGCGACGACCACCCCGCTTTGTGAATATCAATGTCCCAATCTAATGACGCGGTCGAAGCGTGCAGCGGACAATTCACGGTGTGTAATCACGACCAACGTGCGCCCGTGCATCATGGCACGGACGCGGCCCAGCACATGCTCTTCTGCCGGTAATCAATTCGATCCACAGCCATTGCCCGTTCGGGTTGAGTTCAAGAGACACGTATTCGCCGTCCGGCGTCACGATCATGTCGAAGGCGCCGTAGCTCAGGCGGTAATGGCGGAGCATGCGGCGGAGCGCGTCCTCGATCCTGGGCTCGATCGGCACGATCCGGTGCGCCACCTGGGAGGGATCGACCTGCCGCCAGTCCGTCTCGGCACCAGGGGTGGCCTGGGAGTCGAGCCGGCAGCAGAACAGATCATCGCCGATTATGGTGATGCGCAGCTCATGCGACTTCTCGATATACTCCTGAAACAGCGAGGGGCAGTGTGCAACCGGATCGACGTCACGCTCGAAATCCTCGACCGACACCTTGCGGGAGAAGATGAAATAGCCGTCGGTCTCATCACGAAACCCTTGCTCCTTCATCGAGCAAACGTGCAAGGTCTTCCTGGCGATAGGCTTGTTGTTGCTCGAATCGCCATCCCATTCCGGGAGCGCGGCTCTGAACAGGAACTACGGATGAGAGGCGCTCCGGCACGCTCAATTCAAGCGCCGCTGGATCGAAGAACCCCTCGCGACGTCTCGCCATCGGCGGGCACGTATGCCTGAAAGTGCCCCGTCCTGTCATCGATGTAGAGCCGGCCGCATTGTGCGCACTGCCAAGCAGTCCGACTTGCCCGGCCGATCAACGAACGCATGAGTGTACAGGCCGCGTCACGCTCCGCGCGTGTGGAACAGCGGTGCTCGATCAGATCGTCCAACTTCTCGAAAAGCGTGTGCCACGACTGATCCGGGATGAGATGCGCCTTGTGCTGCAGCGCGTCGGCACCGTCATGGATGATATGGCCGCAAACGCATTCGATCTTCATGATGCGGGCCCTCGACACTTCCACTGGAAATGCGTGCGCATGCGATCCAATAGCATGGTTTGAGTTTACAGGCGAAGTCCTCGACAATCTGTGTCGCGGTGCTCTTCATGACGCGGAACTCCTTTGTTGCATGTTGTCATCGATGGGCCGTGGACAAGGGCTCGGCGGGCACCACGCCGATGATCCGATGCCGGTCGATCAGGTCCGCAAGGATGCGCGGCCCCTCATCCGTGGTCGGCACGAACAGGTCTGAGCCGCCAGCTGACGATCTCGGCGATGAGGCCACGGGCCTTGAGGGAAGGGACGGCGGCTGCGTCGAAACCGGTGAGCTCGATGCGCTTGGCGTGCATGACGGTGACCCGCTTGAGGGCAAGGCCGTCGCCGAGCGTCAGGGTGCCGCTGTCCGTGACGAGCTGCCAGGCCTGATCGCCGGACAGCTCGGGCAGGCCGTCAGAACGGAACTGGGCGACCGAGGCCGGCGGAATGAGACGGCCGATCACGCGCTCATTGTCGTCGGTGACGAACCGATAAACGCGCGGGTTGTCGAGCGGCAGGCGCTTCCAAACCGGCAGCAGGAGGCCGGTGACGATATGGAAGCTGCTGGTGGCGAACTCCGGAATGCCCTCGAGCTCGTGTCGCTACAGGCGATCGAAGGTGGCCGCATCGGCCGGCTCCCAGTGGCTGTCTGCGAGGGTAGCATGGGCCACATTGGTGCGCTCCATGGGGCGGACCAGGCGCACGCGCGGCTCGATGGTGCCGTCATCGAGCGTGAGGCTCGGCGCCGGGATCTGCACGGCCGCGCGCGACGACCTGGCGTTGACGAGCAGCCCGGCGCCGCGGGTGCTGGCGGCAAGCTCGCGCGCGGCGGCAAGCGACAGCGGCTGGTTGCGATCCTTGCGCGCCACCTCGTAGAGGCAGGTGTCGGCGCCGGTCGCCGCATGCGTGGCGATAATCGCCCGACTGACGATGGTCAGGCTCTCGGCACGAATGGTCTCGAGCCCGGTCTCGTAGGTGCCGGCGGCAAGGGCGCTCTCGACCTGTGCCGTATGCAGCGCCTCGAAATGCGCGAAGAGGGCGTATCTGCAAGCCGATCTCGAGCGCCAGCAGCCGGTTGAGGAAGGTTGAGATCGGCGGCAGCTCATCGCGCAAGCCGCCCTCGGCGTCGGTGAGCACGAGCCCGGTCGCCTCCGTGAAGCGCTGAAGCGAGCAGCAGGGCACGAGCCCGCGATAAAGCTGCATATAGAGCTGGCGCAGGGCGGCAGCCGCGTAGCGGCTTTCGAGATTGTCCTCGGCCCGGAACAGGCCCTGGCCGCCGGTCTGGCGCTGCCCGCGGAGGTCATGCTCGGTGATGGCGGCGGCGGTTGTGGCGATGAAGCCGAGCTCGATGGGCGTCGTGCGCCGTGTGTGGGTCGGGATGAGGGCGGCCAACCGCCCGATCATGGCCAGGAGCTCGCGAGGTTCCTGCGCCGCCTGGCGCATGGCCGGCAAATAGCGGCGCAGAAACAGCACCTGCGCTGCCTCACAGGCCTCGTAGGCATCCTTCCACAGCCAGGCACCCTCGGCATCGCTGCCGCCGCAGGCCTGCGCCATCGCGTTGCGCAGCGTCGCAGCATCGATAGCAACCCCTCGCGCGAGGCCGGGCAACAGGCGCGTGGCGGCGTCGAGCAGGGCGGCAGCGTGCGTGTGAGGTGTGGCGTGTGTCGCGGCATCGGACTGCTGGGGCGCCGCCAGGGCGGCGCCGGAGGAATGCGGGCTCATGGGAAGATCCTTTGGGCTTGGGGTTGGGGACGAGCGCGCTTTTGGGCACTGGCACGCACGAGCGAGCTCGATATCGACGCCTCGTTCGCAGCCATCGGTGGCAATCAGGCGGCCATCGCCACGACGCTCAACACCATGCTCGCCGAGCAGGGCTTCGATGCCATGCCGGAGTTCGCCGCGGCGCTCTTAGGTCTGCCATCAGCAATCGTCAGTGTGTAATCCGTCGTGGCCGTATCGGTGGCGGTGATGCCGTCGTCGGTGATGCCTGCGTTGGCGGACAGGATGAGCACCGGGCTGGATGCAGGCGTCACCGGAAAGCTGTGGGGAGTGACGACGATGGTGTCGGCGAGCGTTGCGGCTCCGGTCACGATGATCCGGTCGCTGAGGCCGGTCCAGTCGATGTCGACGGCGAGGCTGCCGGAGGCGAGCTGGGCGATGTTGCCGGTGATTGTCGTTGTGGCGATCGTGTCCGGCCCGCCGGGCGAGATGAGCCCGGCATTGGCGAGCGTACCGTCGATGCCGAGGTGCACGCCCAAATGGGTGTGGAATGCGGCGCCGTAGTGGTTGGTGAAATCCACCTCTCCGGCGTCGAGGCGGACATCGCCCGCGATCGAGCCATGGTTGCTGAAAGAGAGGGTGGCGCCGGTAGCCTCGACCGCGACACCGGAAAGGGCGCTTATGGCGCCTCTGTTGCTGATCACGATGGCATCGCCGCGGGTGATGTGAATGGCGCGGCCGTCTCCGGAGCCGCCGAAAAGCGCGGAGCCGGCACCGACGTCGACTGTGATATCGCCGTCGATGAGCGTCGCGTTGGTGCCGTCCGGAACGATATTGACGTTGATGGCGTGGGCGTCGGTGCCGGTGGCCGAGAGAGTACCCGTGGTGCTGACGGTGACCGAGGGTGCTGTGGCCGTCGAGCCTGCCTGGCCGTGAGCCGCGATGGTGGCGTTGATGTTGAGGGCGGGTGCGCGCTCGCCCGTCGTGTGAATGGTATCGACGGCAACCTCGATGCTGGCCGCTGATGCGGTAGCGATCCCGCCAGGGGCGTCTGCAATGGCCATGGACGACATCCTGCGTGCAGGCTGCCCGTCCTTACTGATCCGTTGCGAACATCGTCCGCTCTGGTAGGTTTCCTTCATGTCAGACAAATCCCTTGCCACCAGGCTGGAGCGGTTCCCGCGGCTCGGGCTCGCCAATCTGCCGACGCCTCTTGAACCAATGCGGCGCCTGAGCGCGCACATCGGCGGTCCTCGTCTTTGGGTGAAGCGTGAGGACGCAACCGGCCTCGGCTTCGGCGGAAACAAGTCGCGCAAGCTGGACTATGTCCTGCACGAGGCTGTCCAGCAAAAGGCCGACGTGCTTGTTTCGGGCGGCGTCGTGCAGTCGAACAGTCAAAGGCAAGTTGCCGCCGCAGCGGCGAAGCTCGGGCTCGACTGCCATCTCGCTGTCTACCATGGCCGCCTGCCACCGCCGACACCCGAGTATGAGATCTCGGGAAACGCGCTCTTGAACCGCCTTTTCGGCGCTCGACTTCATGATGTGCCGTGGACAGGTGACCGGAACGCCGCGATCGCAGCTATCGTCTATGAGTTGCGCACGGCGGGCCGCCGGCCGTACATGGTGCCCTATGGCGTATCCAACGCTCTTGGCGCCGTGGCCTACGCGTCGACGATCATCGAGATAAGTAGGCAGTCGCAGGCATTGGGGTTTCGACCCGCAGCCATCGTCCACTGCACCGGCAGCGGAGGAACGCAAGCCGGCCTGGTTGTTGGCGCGTCCTCTGAGCTACCGGCGACACAGATTGTCGGCATCGACATCGACGCGGAGCCCGAGCGAGTCAGATCAGACGTTGTGAGATTGGCTCAATCCGCTGCCGATCTGCTCGAAGTTGGTTGCGATACACAGACCGTCGAAGTTGTCGCCGGCCACGCTGGCCCAGCCTACGGCGTCGTGCACGAGGCGACACGCGAGGCGCTGCAGCTGGCGGGCACACTCGAGGGGCTCGCGCTCGATCCTGTCTACTCCGCCAAGGGGCTTGCGGGGCTGCTGTCCCTGGCGCGTGCGGGCCGATGGACGCGAGATGACGACGTGATCTTTATACACACCGGCGGGACCCCGGCGCTCTTCGCCTACCAGTCGGCGCTCGGTCCCCGAGTAGGGCAAGCTTCCTAGCAGCACGCTGAGATCTCCAGTCTGTGACCCGATGACAACAGGTCCAGCAAAGTGCCGCAGAGGTGCTCCACCGGTAGCACTCTGGGCGTGGGGGGTTGGACCAAAGTAAGTCGCCGATCATCCGTTCCGTCGAGGGGAAAGCTCGGGCCGCGTCGCTCGAGCCTTTTGATTGCGGTCTCAGCCGGCTAAAGCGAGTTCTACCTTCCGCTAACATTTAGCTATTTCGGCCACGTTCTGATTTCAAACCTCAGTCTCCTCCTTAAACGATTTCGCTATGTTGAGGCATGCGACCACGACGATCATCGCGGCGATCGCGAGCAGCGTCGCAGCAATTGGGCGGTCGAAGAAGATCATGAAGTCGCCGCGGGACATCTCCAGCGACTGACGCAACCCACGCTCCATAAGCGGACCCAGGATGAGCGTCAACGCCAGGGGGGCTAGGGGAATGTCCAGCTTCTTGAAGCAGTATCCGACGATTCCGAACGCGAGCATGACGCCGATGTCGAAGGTATTGCTGTTCAGGCTGTAGGCACCGACGACGCAGAATGCGAGAATGAGCGCGAAGAGGATGCTGTACGGAACCTTCAAAATCGCCACCCACAGCGGGATCAGCGGGAGGTTGAGTATCAGCAGCATCACCGATCCGACATAGAGGCTCGCGATGACCGCCCATACGACAGTGGCGTGCTCCTGAAACAGGAAAGGCCCGGGAATGACGCCATGGATCATGAACGCGCTCATGAGAATGGCGATCGTCGGCGATCCAGGGATGCCGATCGCAAACAGTGGCACCAGAGCCGCATTGGCATAGGCGTTGTTGGCCGTCTCCGGGCCGGCCACACCAGCGATCGCGCCCTGCCCAAACGTTTCGGGCTCCTTCGATACCTTGCGCTCGAGAATGTATGAAATGAATGTTGGGACCACAGCACCAACCCCCGGAATGAGCCCTAGAAAAAAGCCCACACCGGTCCCTCGTGCGATCGCGCCGACCGATTGCTTGGCCTCCAAAGCGCTCGGAAGAAGCGAGCGCAAAGATGTATTGATAATCGGCGCCGCCCGCCTCTCCGCATTGAGGAGGATCTCACCAACACCGAAGAGGCCCATAAGCACGGGAACAATACCGAAGCCGTCCAACAGCTCCACCTTGTCGAACGTAAAGCGAGGTGCGCCCATTACGGGATCGATTCCCACCATTGCGATCAGCAGGCCAATCACGGCTGACAGAAGTGCCCTCACAAGCGACTTGCCCGCCAGCCCGGTCACGAGCGATAAGCCGACGACCATCAGACAGAAAAATTCCGGTGGTCCAAACTTGAGGGCGTACTGCGCAAGAGGTACGGCGACGAGAACTAGTCCGAGGGTTGCAACCGTTCCGCCGATGAATGAGCCAATTGCCGCAATGGCCAGTGCCGGTCCTGCGCGTCCCTTCTTCGCCATTGCATGCCCGTCGAGGCAGGTGATGGCGGATGCCGCTTCCCCCGGAACATTCACCAGCACCGATGTGATGGTGCCACCATACATGGTGCCGTAGTAGATGCCTGAGAGCATAATGATTGCTTGCGTCGGGCTGAGCACGGCTGCAACGGGAATGAGCATTGCGGTACCCGCAGACGGCCCGATTCCTGGCAGTACACCAATGAGTGTTCCGAGAAAGCAGCCCAGGAATGTGAACATCAGGTTGTCAGGCTGCAGAACCGTCCCGAAGCCTCCCAGCAGCAGCTGAACCGTATCCATTCCTATGCTCCCACGCTCATTGAATTCATCACCTATTCGCATCCAGCTGGAGCGAAATCCGACTGCAACTTCGAGGCTCTTTTCGGGGGCTCAGATCCCAAACATCGCGGGCAGGGCGGGCGCCGGGGACCACTTGCTCGCGTAAGAACAGCTCGGCTGGCAGCTCTACGCCTTCAGCAGAAATGGTTGGCAGCCCGAGGGGGCACTCGTGAATAGTGGCAGTCGTTGCGGGGCTATCGTTTTGCCCGCGCTGCTCGATTGTGTTGCTGGGGCGGCGGGCTCATGGATATCATGGTCCGAAGCATAACTCTGGACAGCTGGCGGATCGTCTGTTTCTTTGCAAACCGGCTAACAACTGATTCGGGTGAACGGGGAGATGTTGGATGGCAATTGCAGGGTTGTCGTATCTCGAGTGAGCTGTGACAGCCTCAATGAGAAAGCCTGGTCGTTCAGGCTTATTTCAGATGATGCGGGCTGCCGGATTGCCATAGAAAGATACATTGAGCTCTCGCGCGCATCGAAACGCAACCGCTGGAAGACAGTTGCGCGCTACGATATCGTTTCGACAAGGTGGAATACGTTGAGCGGTCCAATGCTGCCACCTGACGATGTCTCTGAGGAAGCGCTCGAGATTCTGCACCGGAGCGTCAACCGCGCCATGAATGACATGCTAAAGAAGCTCCTCGAGGTGAAGCAGCGCCAGTCGAAAGATCTCACTGCGCACGCGGCATAGCGGAACCCGGAGCTAACCATCATTTGGGTGCCGAACAGGTAATGCAATCGAAAGCGCGTGACGTTCTCCTCAACCGACATTCGCAGCTCTCCTCAGCTCGGCCCGTGCCGGCAACTGCGCACCGGATGGCTAAAGTTGACGTTCGCTTTCTTAGGTATTCGTCAGCAAACGGGCAAACGCCCATGGTCATCCGACTGGCTGGATTGCATGTAGGTTGCTCCGGCTGTTCGTCTGTCTTGCTGAAAGGTGCCGCTCGGATGCAGAGGAGTGGCTTAATCGCGCTGCGCTTGCCCCAGCCGGTACCTGGGAGCAGGAGCGGCTAATTTCGGCGGCAAAGCTGAACCGTGCGCTCGTTGATATCACTGATCGCACTGACCAATCGGTTGCGATACACCGCTCGATTACCTGTCTGCCCGTCCTGCTCGGTTGCGAACTCGGATAAGATCGAATCGGCCGTTTCGAGCTAAAGTTTGAGATGGCTGGCTGGGGGAGCCGCGGGCGAATCTTCTTAGCCCCAGCTTGGTGTTTGATCGCTTGCTTCCCAGACAATATGGCTTTCGGCTGTGTACCTGCTGCGCAAACATTAAGTTGAGGATCATTGATGGGAGGACCGGCAGATCAATCAGAGGAATCGCACTTGGACGCGACACAGCAGATCCTGGCTGCTTACGGCGCCGTGACGACGATACTCTTGGACTTACTTTTGGAGAAGTCCGTCATCGATCTGGCGGAGCTTCGACAGCGCTTCGACGCGGTCCTGTGCGATGCGCCAGCTCTTCAGCCCCATGGTGCGCGCGCCATTCAGTCGCAATTATCCGCATTGACGACAAGCGTTTTGCTCCGTTCGGTTCCCTTGCCGGGAACACCAGTCCAGTAAAGTCCAGCACCGATGCGCTCCACTGGGGAGCGTCTACCCTTTCAGATCCAGGCGCGTGCAAGTGGATCTGCCAGGCTTGCGTCAGCTTTGGCAAAGTTGAATGCTGTAGCCGAGAAGCCGTATTCCGCTTAGCCAATTCGAAATCAAAGTGGAGGCAAAACGGTTCTGCGAGCATAACTCACACTTTTGGCTAGGGGCCTGCTCGGACGAAGTTGACAATACGGTGATGACCGGTGGGACAGTTATGACTTTTGTCCCCTGCAGCGAATGGCTTCGCCCGATCCTGTAGCCCCGTTCGGGCTCTTGTCGAGAGGCGACCCATATCCGTTCTTTAACAGTCAGCTTGAGTCGAGCTGAACAATAATGCTGGAGAGCCCAGTATGCTCGATCCTGTCGGAGACACGTCAAGTTTCAGAGGTCTCCTTCGGAAACGAATCCCGGACCTTCGTCGCTTTGGCTGAGTTGTGTGCGGCTGTCAGCGGCAGGCGGATTCGTCCGTGCTTCTGCTGATGAAGGAGCTCGTGCACATCTTCGAATTGGTGAGCTTGCCGTCCCGTCGAGGGCCGCTCTCTACAAGCGCTTTCTTCAAATCCTATCTTTTGGGCTGGACCGCCGAAGGCTTCCCTTGCCGACGCCGGTCTCCAGGCAGGCTAATCTCCTGATTTCAGTCGAGGGGTTCAGCCTTGAGGAAGCGGCAGGAATCCTTGAGGTTCCAGTTGTCGAAAGAGGGCGCGATCATTAAGGGCGAGCCGCTGATCGCCATGGAGCTGAAGCGTTATTCGGTTGAGCTCGGTCATGTGGTGTCGGGTACCGCGAGGACAAGGAGCCGCGCCATGGAAATCGCGCGGCGTGAACCGCTCCGGATTTGTCGGAGGCTCCAACTCTTGAGAGACTGGAGCCATGATGAATCAAGCTACTCCCCCGAAGTGCTCGCCTGAAGTTCGTGAACGCGCTGTTCGGATGGTGCTTGAGCATCGTTCCGAGCACACATCCAAGTGGGCGGCGATCGTCTCGATCGCGGCCAAAATCGGCTGCACGGCCCAGACGCTCTCCACATGGGTGAAGCAGGCGGAGCGAGACCAAAGCAAGCGTGCCGGTCTGACGACGAGCGAGCGGGGAGCGCCTCAAGCAGCTCGAGTGCGAAGTCCGCGAGCTGCGCCAACGAAATCCTGCGCAAGGCCAGCGCATTTTTTGCGCAGGCGGAGCTCGACCGCCGGTCGAAGACATGACGGCGTTCATCGATCAGTACCGGTCTGCGTACGGGGTCGAGCCGATCTGCAAGCAACTGCCGATCGCCCCGTCGACCTATTACGAGCACGTCCGTCGCCGGGAGCGTCCGGAGGCGGCGCCGCCGCGTGTCAAGCGCGATGCCGAACTGAGCCGCGAGATCCGACGCGTGTTTAACAAGAACTTCGCCGTCTACGGCGTGCGCAAGATCTGGCGGCAGATGCAGCGGGAGGGCTTCGAGGTGGCCCGATGCACGGTCGCCCGGCTGATGCAGAAAATGGGTTTGCAAGGGGTG
>JAWLCO010000137.1:0-10653 GCA_041687075.1 Hyphomicrobiaceae bacterium
GCCATAGATTTTCATGGCCTCGCCGGCCTTGGCCGCATATTCGGCCCACGCGGTGGGGTTGGTGACGATGGCGCGCGCGATGACATAACCCTTGGGCATTACTTATCCGACCTAGTTAACACGTTGTTCCGCTCAAACTCTGCCGCGCGGATCTCGTCATGGATGTCCCGGGCAGCCTGCCGCTTGTTAGGCGCCTGAAGAATGGGCCTGCCAACAACCAAGTAATTTGCCCCTGCCAAAATAGCGTCGCGGGGAGACATGACACGCACCTGATCATTAGTTGCGCTGCCGCGAGGGCGAATTCCGGGTGTCTTTATGACGAAATCAGCGTCAGTGGCTTCTCTGATGGCACTCGCATCGAATCCGGAGGCAATAACACCGTCTAACCGAGCATCATACGCCATTCTGGCGCGCTTCAACGCGAGCTTTTCGGGAGTCTCGGAAATGCCTTGCTCGTCCAGATCTTGCTTTGACAAGCTCGTAAGAACCGTAACACCCAAGAGGCTGAGATTGGTGCCGGCTTTCCCCTCTTGTGCGGCCTGCAACGTCTTCCGATCGAGCGCGTGTACGGTAAGAAAATGGACTCCGATTCTCGCAACGTTTCTGACGGCCTTCTCGACTGTAGTACCGATATCTAGGAACTTCATGTCGAGAAATACTTTTTTCCCGTCGTCCAAGAGTCGCCGAGCTAGATCCAGTCCCCCATCCATGACGAGCTCAAGACCGATCTTGTAGAAGCTAACTTCATCTCCAAGCTCAGTGATGACATTGACCGCCTCGTCGTAGGATGGAACGTCGAGTGCAACAACTAGGGTATCGAATGCCTTCGGTTTGCTCGCGGCCGCGTTGCTCGATTCCATTGGGGTATCCACAATGAATCCGGAATCATACCTTCCATCGAAGGTCATTGAGTCCCCCACAGCAGTGCTAGATGCGACGCGTTGATTTCGTCGGAGCGTTAAGAACAAGTTCTTGACAGAGTCTTAAGAATCGACTCACGCGCCCTGTAGCAGTCCCAAAAGCATTTGTCACCGCCCTGCGGCTACATGTGCTAACAGCTTCGGAGTGGCCGTCGGTCCTTTGGGAAGTAGTGTGATTCGGCCGTCACACTCCGTCATGCCCCATGCAGAATTTCGGCGGCGCGCGCCAGTCTCTCGATGAGCGTCTTGAGCAGCTCCTGCTGCGTCTTCTCCTTCAGATGACCCTTGTCGTCGAACGCCTCCGCGGCATGCGGGACGGACACCTGCTCCGGCAACACCAGCGCCTGCAGCCCGACCGCCAGAACCTGGCGCAGCGCGATGAGTCCTCGCACCCCACCGAACCGGCCAGGGCTCGCGGATGCCATCGCGAAGACGCGCGTCTTGAACACTTGTAATGGCGGCTCACCCTCGTTCCGCACACGCGAGACCCAGTCGAGCGTGTTCTTGAGCAAGGGCGTTATCGACGCATTGTACTCAGGCGCGGCGATGAATATGCCGTCGTGGACCTCAAAGAGCGCCTTGAGCTTGCGCGCGTTCTCCGGCACGCCGTCGCTGACCTCCTGATCCCGATCGTAGATCGGCATCGGATAGTCGCCCAGGTCCGCGACGGTTGCGGCAAGGCCGTTCACCTCGGCAATCTGTGCCGCGAGCCGGGCCAGCTTTCTGTTATACGAGCCCTCGCGGGCCGAACCTGCGAAAAACAGGAGCTTCTGCGTGTGTGGCATCTGTCCGGGCCTGTTCGCGGGTTTTTGCCGGATCGCCACCCGGATTATCCATGCCCCATCGCGCCTGTCGAGGGTGCCCAGGACATCGACGTCGGAAGAACGCGCGAGCTGGGGCTGGAGGCGCCGCCCGCGGCGAGGAGCTGGTAGCGCTCAGCGGAACGAGAATCGCAGTGCCAGAGAGCGGGATTCGGCAGACCGGTTGATCACATCTGCCGGAAGCAGGTAGCTGGTCACGGGTTCAGACCGGCGCGGGCCCCTTCGCCCTCATCCGATTCGGCCGGGCTGCCAGAGTCGTCAGCCAGGGTTTCGATTTCATCGTTCCCCGCGAGCGTCTGCAGCTTTCCCTTGACCCGCAGCATCATCTCGAGGAGGTCCCGCCGCTCATCCGGCGACAGCTCGCCGAGGGCATCATCGACCGTGCTCTCAGCGATCGGAAGTATGGAGGCATGCACGCGGTTGGCGCGGGAGGTCAGAAAAATTCGTTTGACCCGGCGATCCTTCTTGTCTGGCCGGCGCTCGATCCACTTCTTGGCTTCAAGCCGGTCCAGCAATCTGCAGGCGGTGGCTTTCTCTACCTCCAGCAAATCGGCGACCTCGGACTGGCTGAGCCCCGGCCGCCTGTGGAGGCGGGTCACCGCCAGCCACTGGGCGCGTGTAAGTCCCAGCTCCCGCACCCGCCGATCGCAGACCGTCCGCAAGAGCCGCGCGACGTCGGCAATGATATGGCCGACGAATGCCTTATTATCGGGAGCCATGTGGGTACCCGGATTATTTGCGTTCGAACGTACATTTTACTACCGGCTACCAGCTTCCATACAAGCGAAATCGACAATCGCCGCCCAGGATACTTTCGGCGAAGGCGCCTGCCCTGGGCTCATTTCAGCGACGAGGCGGCCGGAGCGCCACCGCTCAAGCAGATGGTCCGTCCCGATTCACCGGATCGTGATGTGAGGTGCGGATCAGGCCGGGTCGAGCCTGACTGGTATGCCCGCGGCCGCCATGTGCTGCTTGGCCTGGCCAATGGTATAGGTCCCGAAGTGAAAAATGGACGCCGCGAGCACCGCACTGGCGTGCCCGAGTTGTACGCCCTCCACGAGATGATCGAGCGTGCCGACGCCACCCGAGGCGATCACAGGCACACTGACCGCATCGGCGACCGCCCGGGTCAGTGCCACGTCGAACCCGCTTTTCGTGCCATCGCGGTCCATCGAGGTGAGCAGGATCTCGCCCGCCCCCAGCGCCACCACCTCGCGCGCATATTCGACCGCGTCTATCCCCGTAGGATGACGCCCGCCGTGGGTGAAGATTTCCCAACGGTCGGGTTCACCCTCCTTCGAAACTTTTTTCGCATCGATGGCCACGACGATGCACTGCGCGCCGAATTTCTCAGACGCTTCCCGCACGAGCTCCCGGTTCTTCACAGCCGCGGTATTGATCGAGACCTTGTCGGCACCGGCTTCGAGCAGCCGGCGGATGTCTTCCACCGTGCGCACACCGCCGCCCACCGTCAGCGGCATGAAGCAGCTTTCTGCCGTCCGCCGGACGATGTCGAGCAGGGTGCCGCGGTTCTCGCTGCTCGCCGTGATGTCGAGAAAGCAAAGCTCGTCGGCCCCCGCCGCGTCATAGGCCGCAGCCGCTTCGACAGGATCACCGGCGTCGACCAGGTCCACGAACTGGACGCCCTTCACGACGCGCCCGTCCTTGACGTCGAGACAGGGGATGATGCGGGTCTTGAGCATGGCTGCTTCTTGGCCCGTCCGGGGCTTCAATGCAATGTCATCTTGCGTCATCGTTGACGCGGGGCTTCGGTTAGACATTTCAAAGGGCGGGGGCAATGGCCAAGGACACCAGCCACGATCTGCAGCACGTGGCCGAAGCAGTGCGCCGGAAGCGGCTGGCGGCGGAGGACATCAAGCTGCTGCGGGAGAAGATCGCGGCTCTGGACGAGGCCGGCACCGAACACCGCTTCGTCAAGGCAGCCCTGCGGAACCTCAAGGTGGCAGGCACGCAGCTCAAGGACATCCAGCAGCGCAACCCCGGCGAGCCGTTCGACGAGAAGGCCTTCGAGCAGCTCCCGGAGCACCTGCGCAAGCGCATCATCACCCGGCTCGACAACATCGCCAAACGGATGGCCGGCCTGTCGGAGCAGGGCAAGCCGGCGGAGTACAGCGACCCCGCCTTTCGCTGCCTGCAGGATTACGAAACCTGCCGCAAGCAGGCAAAACTGTCGGTGGTCTGGTGTCAGCTCGCGATGGTCGTATGCCTGCTGCGCTCGGCACTTACGCTGTCGATCCGGCACGGCTCGAAATGAGGGCAAGCGCCGCCTTGGCGTCGAGCCGGCCGTCGTAGAGCGCACGCCCGGTGATCGCGCCTTCAAGCATGGCGTACTCGGGCTTCAGCAGCGCTTCGACATCTTCAATCGAGGCAAGTCCGCCCGAGGCGATGACCGGAATGCTGGTCGCGCGCGCCAGCTCCGCCGTTGCCGGCAGGTTCAGGCCCTTGAGCACGCCGTCGCGCTCGATATCCGTGTAGATGATGGCAGCAACGCCCGCGTCCTCGAATCGGCGCGCCAGCTCGATGGCCGTGAGCTCGCTCACCTCCCCCCAGCCTTCGACGGCGACTTTGCCAGCCCTGGCGTCGATGCCGACTGCGATGCGGCCGGGAAACTGCCGGCACGCCTCGCGCACAAGCCCCGGATCGCGCACGGCCACCGTGCCGAGGATGACCCGCCGCACGCCCTTGCCGAGCCACATCTCGATCGTCGCCAGGTCGCGGATGCCGCCGCCGAGCTGCACGGGCATGGAGATGGCCGCGAGAATCGACTCCACGGCACCGGCATTCACCGGCTTTCCAGCAAATGCGCCGTTCAGATCGACGATGTGCAGCCATTGGAAGCCCTGCGCCTCGAACGCCCGGGCCTGAGCCACGGGATCGTCATTGAAGACGGTGGCGGCATCCATCTCGCCGAGCTTCAGACGCACGCACTGGCCGTCCTTGAGGTCGATGGCGGGAAAGAGGATCAATGCTATGTCTCGATTTCGGCAGTGAGTGCGCGGAAGCAGCCCGCGCGAGTCACACGTTCGCTACGATCGCGAGCGATAAAGGGAGCAAACCCGTATTGCGTCAAGCCCGCGCCATGATTCCCGCATTCGCCCATAGCGACCTCACACCTCAGCACGACACCGCTCGCCGCCCATTGACCGAAGCCGACGCCATCGACGTCTGGATCGCCCGCTGGTTGCGCGCACGCCGCATCGACCTTTGCCGCCGCTATCAGTGCGATCCCCGGCGGCTCTACGAAATCTGGGAAGGTCAGCGTTTCCCGGCAGCGCGTGAGAAGGCCTGGCGCATCTTTCAGGAGCGCTACCCAGGGCTGACCGACCGCGTCGACCCCGGCCCACATCGCCGCATTCCGCGCGGCCGGCATCCGGATCAGCTGCCGCTGTTCGATTAGCCGAACCGGTCCACCGCAAAGCCGATCCGGCATCAGAACAAATAACGAACTTTCGCTGGACTCCGGCAGCGACTCGCGGCATGTTCTATTTACGTTCTGTTAACCGACACCCCAAACCCGCGGTCTCAGGTCTCGCGTGCCGCGCCTTCTCTCGCCGGGAGATTATCCATGCGCCTCTTCCTCATCTCCTACGACCTCGCCAGATCGAGCGAGAACAAGCACGCCATGGCAACGGCCATCATGAACCTCGGTCAAGCCTGGGCACGGCCGCTCGATACGACCTGGTACGTACGGTCCACCTCGTCGGAGGAAGATATTCAGGCGAGCCTGTCCGGCCTACTGGATGATGACGATGGCCTGATCGTTCAGGCCGTGAGCGAGGACGCCGTGCTGGTCAACACGACCCTGCGCTGGTTTCGGCAGCGGCGGCGGGATGCCGAGATTCACAACAATGTCATCGCGTTCCCGGCGGGCGTGCCGGCTCTGGCCGATCCGTCGGAGCTGCCACTCGCGCAGGCGGGCTAATGAGGAGTCGCTTTGGTGGGGTTTGACCGTCAGGCGTTCAGGGCTGCCAGCTCAGAAAATTGCCAATGAGCTTGAGACCAAGCGCCTGGCTCTTCTCCGGGTGGAACTGCGTCCCCGCGGTATTGCCTTTGGCGATGATGGCGGTCACCGGCCCGCCATAGTCCGTTTCGGCGACGACGACATCGCGGTCGCGTGCGACGAGATGATAGGAATGGACGAAGTAGGCGTGCAGGCCCTCTGGTCCCGTGCTGATGCCCGAAAGCAGGGGGTGCTCGTTGATGACATTCAGCACGTTCCAGCCCATGTGCGGGATCTTCAATTTCGGATCCGCGGGCTCGATCGCCCTCACGTCGCCCTCCATCCAGCCCAGCCCTGGCGTCTCGCCGAACTCCAGCCCGCGGGTCGCCATGAGCTGCATCCCGACGCAGATGCCGAGAAATGGCCGGCCGCGCCCGACCACCGTCTCTTCGAGTGCCGCACGCATTCCCGGTACGCCGTCGAGGCCGCGCTTGCAGTCGGCAAAGGCTCCGACGCCGGGCAGCACCACACGATCTGCTGCTCGGACGTCCTCAGGACGCGCACTCACCGTTATTTCGGCAGCCAGATCGGCCTCTTGCGCAGCCCGCTCGAAGGCTTTGCGGGCAGAGTGCAGGTTACCGGAGCCATAGTCGATGATGACGACGCGTTGCATTGTCCAGGTGCCTTAAGCCTCCGAGCCGACTGGCCCAGCCGAGGAGACGGCAACCGGGCCGGGCTCATCAGCCGTCGCCTGGTGCGGAGGCGAGCCAAGGCGGACCGAGCCGTCGTCGCGGTATTCCTCACCGAGCCAGGCTTGAAAGAAGCGCCGCTCGCACTCGGTCTGCGACGGGCCCACGACCGCGCCCATCATGCGCCAGCGCCGCCGCTCCAGCTTCCAGCGGCGGAGCGATCCAGCTTCGAAGCCGATCGACAGATGCACGGCAATGCTGACCACGGTGAGCCACTGCGGGCTCACATCGGCAGCGAGAAGAGCCGCACTCAGCCCAGTCATGAGCACGATGTAGAGGAACAGAGCCAGCCACATGCGGTGGACCAGCATCCAGAGTGGCGCGAACAGGGCAGCCATCCAGGAAAAGCCTTCGCGCACGAAAACCATCCGCTCCGCGCGCTTGACGCGGTTCTCGGGAGGTTTCGGAGGCTCATAGACGGTGTAGGTCTGCACCCTGCTTTCCCAATCCGTATCGGCCTACCCGGCAAGCCGGCCCTTGGTTGACGGAACGCGCCCGGCCTGCCGCGGATCCTCTGCGATGGCGGCCCGGAGCGCTCGCGCCAACCCCTTGTAGCAGGTCTCGGCGATATGGTGGTTATTCTCGCCATAAAGAGTGGCGATATGGAGGGTGATACCGGCATTCTGCGCAAATGCCTGAAACCACTCGCGAAACAGCTCCGTGTCCATCTCGCCCAGCTTCGGTCGCGAGAAGGTGACGTTCCAGACGAGATATGGCCGGCCGGAAACGTCTAGGGCCACACGGGTCAGCGCCTCGTCCATGGCGAGATGCACATCGGCGTAGCGGGTAATGCCCTTCTTGTCGCCGAGCGCAGAGGCGACGGCCTGTCCGATGGCGATGCCCGTGTCCTCAACCGTGTGGTGAAAATCCACATGCAGATCGCCCTTGGCGTGGACGGTAAGATCCATCAGCGAATGCCGGGCAAGCTGCTCGAGCATGTGATCGAGGAAGCCGATCCCGGTGTTGATGTCGAACGTGCCGGAGCCGTCGAGATCAACGGTGATCTTGATCTCCGTCTCCTTCGTTTTGCGCTCGATTGTGGCAGTCCGGGACACGTGGCGGTAACCCCTCGGGTTGATTGTTCAGAAACAGGCGTTTATCAGCTTGCGCGCCGCCGGGGTAGTGGTCATTCCGCCGAGCGGAACCCGCGCACTCTTGCTTTCACCGGCCGCCAACCCAAACTAGCGTGTGTGTTGACCATGCGTAATTCCTCATTGCCATCCGAGTCCACCTGGCACGGCACTACGATCCTGACCGTTCGCAAGGGCGGCCGCGTGGTCATTGCCGGCGATGGCCAGGTGAGCTTCGGCAATACAGTGATCAAGTCGAAGGCCCGCAAGGTGCGCTCCGTGTTGCGCGGCGACGTGATCGGCGGTTTTGCCGGTGCGACAGCGGATGCCTTTACCCTGTTCGAGCGGCTCGAGGCCAAGCTGGAGCAGTACCCGGGTCAGCTCATGCGCTCTGCCGTGGAGCTTGCCAAGGACTGGCGCACCGACCGCTACCTCCGCCGCCTGGAAGCCATGATGATCGTCGCCGACCGATCGACCACCCTGGTCCTGACCGGCAACGGCGACGTACTGGAACCGGAGCACGACGTGATGGGTATCGGCTCCGGCGGCATGTTCGCGCTCGCCGCGGCCCGCGCCCTTCTGGATCAGCCGCTCGATGCTGAGACGATTGCGCGCAAGGCCATGGGAATCGCGGCCGACATATGCGTCTTCACCAACCGGAACCTCATTCTGGAGAGTTTGCCGAGCGACCGCTAAACAGCCGGCAGCCATACGCCTGCCGAATGGCGCGAAGGGGACGCGCGCAGGCACGAGAAGAACTGGGAACGGAGACTATGCTCGCTTGGGGATATCTGCTGACGGCCGGGATTTGCGAGGTCCTGGCGACAACGGCTTTCCGCTACACGGAAGGGTTCACCAAACTTGGCCCGACGCTCGCCTTCGGCGGGTCGGCTGCTGCCAGCCTGCTGCTGCTCCAATTGTCGCTTGCCGGCATTCCCCTCGGCACGGCCTACGCAGTATGGACGGGCATCGGCGCAGCCGGCACCGCCATTCTCGGCACCATGTATTTCAATGAGCCCACCACGACGATGCGCCTCTTCTTCCTGGTGCTGCTCATCGGCTCCATTCTGGGCTTGAAGCTCGCGTCCAATTAGGCAGGCATACATGACCACCTTTTCACCGCGCGAGATCGTTTCCGAGCTGGACCGTTACATCGTCGGCCAGAACGACGCCAAGCGGGCGGTCGCCATCGCGCTCCGCAACCGCTGGCGCCGGCAGCAGCTCAGCGATGATCTGAGAGAGGAAGTTCTTCCGAAGAACATCCTGATGATCGGTCCCACGGGCATCGGCAAGACCGAGATCTCGCGCCGTCTGGCCAAGCTCGCCAACGCGCCGTTCATCAAGATCGAGGCGACCAAGTTCACCGAGGTCGGCTACGTCGGCCGCGATGTGGAGTCGATCATCCGCGACCTGGTCGAGGTAGGCCTCGCACTGGTCCGCGAGACGAGACGGCGCGAGGTGCGCGCCCGGGCCGAGAAGCTGGCTGAGGAGCGCGTCCTCGATGCTCTCGTCGGCGAGAACGCCTCGGCTGCAACCCGCGAGTCCTTCCGCAGGCGTCTGCGGGCCAACGAGCTCAACGACAAGGAGATCGAGATCCGGGTGACGGATACCGGCGGCGGTATCCCCATGTTCGAGCTGCCGGGGGTACCCGGTGGCTCGATCGGCGCCATCAACCTTGGCGACATGCTGGGCAAGGCCTTCGGCGGCCGTCAGAAAACCCGCCGCGTGAACGTCAAGGACAGCTACGAGATCCTGATCGCCGAGGAGAGCGACAAACTCCTCGACCAGGAGCAGATCACGCAGGAGGCCATCCGCGCCGTCGAGAACAACGGCATCGTGTTCCTCGACGAAATCGACAAGATCTGCTCACGCAGCGATGCTGGCCGCGCCGGGGCGGACGTATCTCGCGAAGGCGTGCAGCGCGATCTGCTGCCGCTGATCGAGGGCACCACCGTTTCGACGAAGTACGGCCCGGTCAAGACCGACCACGTGCTGTTCATCGCATCGGGCGCCTTCCACGTCGCGAAGCCCTCCGATCTTCTGCCGGAGCTGCAGGGCCGTCTGCCGATCCGCGTGGAGCTCAAGCCGCTGACGCGAGAGGATTTTCGCCGCATCCTGACGGAACCGCAGGCGAGTCTCATCAAGCAATATGTGGCGCTCATGGCAACCGAAGGCCTCACTCTGGAGTTCACAGACGATGCCATCGACGCCCTCGCGGACATGGCGGCGCAGGTGAACTCGACCGTGGAAAACATCGGCGCGCGGCGCCTCCAGACGGTGATGGAGCGGGTGCTCGACGAGATCTCGTTCGATGCCTCGGACCGCGCCGGTCAGACTGTTACGGTCGATGCGCAGTATGTCAGGGACCGCGTCGGAGACCTCGCGAAGAACACCGATCTGAGCAAGTTCATTCTCTAGCTCTTCGCGGAAGATCGGCCGCGAAGGCCCATGCGGGGAGGTGAGCCATGCCGCGGCTGTTTACCGGCATCGAGATTCCGGATCATCTGCGTGAGGCGCTAGCGCGACTGAGGCAGCCTCTCCCTGGTGCGCGATGGATCGAGCCGGAGAACTATCACGTCACCCTGCGCTTTGCCGGAGATGTCGACAACCGCGTGGCCGCCGAGTTCGCCCACGCGCTGAGCGAGGTCGAGACGCCTGCCTTCGAGCTGCGATTTTCTGGCACTGGCGCGTTCGGCGGCAACGATCCACGCTCTCTCTGGGCGCGAATCGAGCCCAGCCCTGAGCTGGAGGCTTTGGCGCGCGCCCATGAGAAAGCTGCGCGTATCGCGGGGCTGCAGCCCGAGACGCGCAAGTTCAGGCCGCACGTCACCATCGCCCGGCTGCGGAACACGAATGTCGATATCATCGCCCGTTATCTGCAGCGGCATGGCGGTTTTCGCACCGAGCCTTTCCTGGTCAGCCGGTTTGCGCTGTTCTCCTCCAAGCCGCAGGTCGGCGGCGGCCCCTATGTGATCGAGGAGACCTACACGCTTCTCGGCGGAGACTACGCCGAGTACGAGGACGAGTACGGATAGGCTGACTGATTTGAAACGAGCATTGCCTGGGAGAACCAGCGATGGCGCAGAAGCTCTCACCTGAGGCCCGCGCGGATGCTCTGGCGCGACTGGCGAA
>JAWLCO010000138.1:0-10222 GCA_041687075.1 Hyphomicrobiaceae bacterium
GCGTGCTGTACATCAGCATACTATTCAGTGAACTCCTGGCTCCGTACCATTATCAGTCGCGCCACATCGACCACATCTATGCACCGCCTCAAGGCATTCATCTGTTCCACGAGGGGCGTTTCGTAGGGCCGTTCGTGTATGGCCAGAGATACTCTCTCAACCTGGATACCCTGAAGCGGGAGTACACGCCCGATCACTCGCTCATTCATCCGATCCGCTTCTTCTGCAGGGGCGATAGCTTCAGCTTCTGGGGACTTTTCGAGAGCGACGTTCACCTTTTCTGCCCGTCACGCGACGGGACTTTATTTCTGCTCGGAACCGATCGGCTCGGACGGGATGTCCTGTCTCGCATCATCTATGGCGCGCGAATCTCGTTAACCATCGGTCTGCTCGGCGTCGCGATCAGCTTTATGCTCGGGCTCGTTTTCGGGGGGCTCGCAGGCTACTACGGTGGTATCGTGGATCTCGTGATCCAGCGGATCATAGAGGTTCTGCAGTCGCTGCCGACCATTCCGCTCTGGCTGGCTCTTGCGGCCATCATGCCGGTGACGTGGAGCCCCATGGTCGTCTATTTCGCGATTACCGTCATTCTCGGATTGATCGACTGGACAGGCCTTGCCCGGGCGGTCCGATCCAAGCTGCTGTCCTTGCGGGAGGAGGATTATGTGCTCGCCGCGCAGCTGATGGGCGCCAAGCCGGCGCGCATCATCGGGCGACATCTCGTGCCTGGCTTCATGAGCCACCTGATCGCGAGCGCGACGCTTGCCATTCCGAGCATGATCCTTGGCGAGACGGCACTGAGCTTTCTCGGACTGGGTCTGCGCCCCCCGATCACGAGTTGGGGTGTGCTGCTGACCGAGGCTCAGAATATTAATATTGTTGCGCTTTACCCCTGGCTGCTGACGCCCGCAATTCCGGTCATTCTCGTTGTTCTTGCCTTCAATTTCCTGGGGGACGGCCTGCGTGATGCGGCGGATCCCTACAAGTAGCGTTCGGTTCGGTTACCTTGCTGCAGAAAATTTCAATTGACGGTTGTGCCAATTTCCAACCGAATGAGCTGACCAGGTGCAGCAAGGGAGCAAACCGCAAGCCCGGAACGCCGGCCCGTCGGCTGAGTTGTCACCAACGGGGGCGGATCAGGGCAGGTTGCTTGCGGCAGGTCGATGCCACGACACGGCGACGCGCGCGTGCTCATGTACAGCCACGACACGTTCGGGCTTGGCCACTTGCGCAGGTGCCGAGAAATCGCTCACGCGCTCGTAGAGCGGTACAAGGGGCTGCACGTCCTGATCATTTCCGGTTCATCGATCGCGGGCGCCTTCGATTTCCGCGCGCGGGTCGATTTCATAAAGATCCCGAGCGTCATCAAGCTTCAGAATGGCGAATACACGTCGCTGGCCGATCACATCGATCTCGGCGAGACCCTGAAAATGCGGCGCGCGATCATCCAGCAGACCGGGGAAATTTACCGGCCGAATATCTTCATTGTCGATAAGGAGCCTTTGGGCCTCAGGGGCGAGCTGGAGCAGACGCTGGTCATCCTCAAGTCACTCGGCACAACGCTCGTTCTGGGGCTGCGCGAGGTGCTGGATGCGCCGGAGCAATTGCGGGCGGAGTGGCAGCGCAGTGACGCATTGCGCAAAATCGAAGCGCTCTACGATGCGATCTGGGTTTACGGCTGCGAGCGCTTCTGGGACCCGCTGGCTGGGCTCGACGTGCCGCATTCGGTTCGAACCCGGATGACTTTCATGGGACATTTGAGGCGCAGGGCGCCGCGATTGCAAAACATCAAGCTCTGCGATTTACCCGAGAATTATATTCTCGTGACGGCAGGCGGCGGCGGCGATGGCGGTCCGCTGATGCAGCAGGTGCTCGCGGCGCGCGAGTACGACGGCTCGCTCGACTTCCCACTGACCATGATCCTTGGGCCATTCATGTCGGCGGAGCAGCGCGAGGAGATCCGCGCGAGAGCACGGCGTGTCCCGAATATCGTGGTGCTCGATTTCGAAAGGCAGATCGAGGCAATCATGCAGGGGGCGAGCGCCATCGTCAGCATGGGAGGATACAACACATTTTGCGAGATCCTGTCGTTTGACAAAAGAGCGTTGCTGGTGCCGCGCAGCCAACCGCGCCGCGAGCAGCTGATCCGTGCCGAGCGCGCCGCCGCGCTTGGCGTCGTCGACATGCTCGAATCCGCCGCCGCGGATCACCCGCATTTGATGGCGCGAGCCTTACACCGGTTGCCAGCGCGTCCGCCTCCATCGGCGCTCGCCACGCGCGTAAATATGAACGGTCTGGAAAACGTGCAGGAGATGGTCGGCAAATATCTCGACAGGACGATCTATCCGCTGCCGGCTTATGCTGCCGTGTGACTGAGCGCACCATGCCCGGGCCCGGATTGATCGTCGTTGTCGTGAAGGGCTACCCCAGATTGTCGGAAACTTTCATTGCCCAGGAGCTCCGCGGACTTGAGCGGGCCGGGTTCCGACTGGTCATCGCATCCATGCGTCATCCGACGGATAGTGCGACGCATCCCGTTCACCGTCAGATTCGTGCACCTGTCCTGTACCTGCCGGAATATCTTCATTACGCACCTTGGCGCGTTCTGAGGGGGCTTTTCCGATCGGCACGACTGCCGGGATTTCAGCGCGCCCTTTGGACATGGCTTTCCGATCTGCGCCGGGACTTCAGCCCGAACCGCTTCCGGCGTTTCGGTCAGGCCGCGGTATTGGCGGCAGAAATGCCGTCCAATGCGCAATGGCTATATGCGCATTTCATTCACACCCCGTCTGCCGTGACACGCTACGCCAGCATGATGACCGGCCTGCCCTGGAGCTGCTCCGCCCATGCAAAGGATATCTGGACGTCACCGGAATGGGAGCTGCGAGACAATCTTGCATCGGCGCGGTGGGCGGTGACATGCACTGAGATCGGGTATGAGCGCCTCGCGGACCTTGCTCCAAGTGCAGGGCGTGTGCAGCTTACTTATCATGGGCTGGATCTTCGGAGCTTCGGCGTCAATCCGGTGGCGCCATCGCGAAGGGATGGAAGCGATCCATCCAATCCAGTGCGTCTGCTGAGCGTCGGTCGCGCGGTCGAGAAGAAGGGGCTGGATACTCTGATCGAAGCCCTGGCGCGGATTCCACCCGATCTCAATTGGGAATTGACCCACATCGGTGGCGGAACTCTGCTGAAAGCACTCCGAAACAGGGCTGAGATCCTTGGGGTTGCCCATCGGATTGTCTGGCGCGGACCGCAGCCGCAGTCTGTCGTGCTGGAAAGTTATCGCTCAGCCGATATTTTTGTGCTGCCCTGCCGCAGGGCGCGAAATGGCGATCTCGACGGCTTGCCGAACGTGCTGATGGAAGCGCAAAGCCAAAGGCTCGCTTGTCTGTCGACGACGGTAGGAGGAGTGCCGGAGCTGATCCGTCACGGTGAGACGGGCTTGCTGGTGCCCCCGGACGATTGTGCGGCCCTCGCCGGTGCCTTGGTGAGCCTCATCCTTAAGACGGACTTGCGCGAGAGGCTGGCGAATGCCGGCGAGCAACACGTGCGGGCGAGATTTGATATGCGCGTAGGACTTGGCAGGCTTACTCAGCTTTTCGCCGCGTCGCTCGCCGAGAATGAGGACGAGATCATGGCGGGCGTGGATCAGTGAACCGGCGTGTCTTTTTCTATGTGCAACACCTGCTAGGCGTTGGCCATGTTTTCCGGGCGGTCCGCCTGGCGCAAGGGTTGCGGCAAGCAGGCTTTGCCGTCGATCTGGTCTTGGGCGGGGTGCCTGTTCCGAAGCTCGATCTCGCGGGCCTCAACGTCACTCAGCTTCTGCCGCTCAAGGCCGGGCCAGAAGGATTCAGCGATCTGGTGACAGCCTCGGGTGAACCGGCAGGCCCTGAAATAAAAGCGCACCGCGCGGCCCAGCTCCTGGATGCGTTTGCCCGCAGCCGGCCCGACGTCGTTCTGATGGAAGCATTCCCATTCGGCCGCCGGCCGATGCATTTCGAGTTGATGCCGTTGCTGGATGCAGCCTACAGGCGCATTCCGCGCCCGCGAATCGTCTGTTCAGTGCGAGACATCCTGCAGGAGCAACGGGCTCCCAAGCGCACGCAAGAAACGGCTCGGATCCTGAATTCCTATTTCGATTGCGTCATTGTGCACGGTGACCCGAGGCTCGTGACGCTTGACGTGACGTTTCCCCTTGCAGCCGAACTTTCTCCGAAGGTTTCCTATTCCGGCATAGTAGGGCCGAGGCGACTCCAGTCCGAAAGTCCCTCTGACCGGATTGCGGACGTCGTTGTTTCCGCGGGAGGCGGCGCCCTCGGACTCAACCTGATCGAGACGGCAATCGCTGCCAAGTCGTCGACGTCGCTAGCGTCGGCGCGCTGGCTCGTTCTCACCGGCCCCAATCTGCCTGCCTCGGATTTCGACCGGATCAGAAGCGCTGCCGAGGCTAACGGTGTTGCGGTCGAACGCTTCCTTACCGATCTTGCTGCGGTTCTGGCCGGCGCGCGGCTTTCGATCTCACAGGCCGGCTACAGTACCGCCGCCGACATTCTTTCGGCTCGGTGCAAGGCCGTTCTCGTTCCGTTCTCGGATGCGGGCGAGACCGAGCAGGCGCGCCGCGCCAGCCTGCTCCAATCGCATGGTTTCGGCGTGGCGCTCGCGGAGCCGACGTTGACCGTCGCAACTCTGGCCGCCGCAATCGAGCGGGCATTGGCGCTCCCATCGCCGACGTTTGAAGTCGATCTCGACGGAGCCGAGCGCACGGCAGCACTGCTATCGGACCTGTTGTCTGATGATTTCTCACCAGCCGCGCTGGAATAAGCCGCAGATTTGAACCCGTCGCGACTTGTCGCGATTTGACGTTACGCACTTGGGGCATATAACGGCCTTGTGGGCGGACAACCTGTCTGCCAGCAGCCGGTGTGCGGCCGCCAGGGATTTGGTTACGATGTCGGAGCAGAGGGGCGCAAACTACATCTTCAGCCTGCGTGAGCTGAATGGGGCGCTGGGCGACCTCGGCACGCTTCTGCCGCTAATCCTCGGTGCGATTGCCGTAGCGGGGCTGGCACCGATGCCGGTTCTGGCAGGCTTTGGCCTCTTCTATATCGTCACTGCTTTCCATTATCGGCTGCCGATACCGGTGCAGCCCATGAAGGCTGTCGTGGCGGTGCTCCTCATCACGGAGATCACCCCGGCGGAACTTGCGGCCAGTGGTTTCCTGATCGGGCTTGTACTGCTCGTGCTCGGATTGTCGGGATGGATCACTTGGCTTGCGCGCCTCGTGCCGCAATCGGTTCTCGCCGGTTTGCAGCTGGGGCTTGGGCTGGCACTTGCGCGCGTCAGCCTCGACTTGATGGCCACGGCCCCGATCATCGCCGCGGCGACCTTCGGCCTGCTGCTGGCGCTCTTGTTTTACGTCCAGCTTCCATCCGCATTGATTGCGTTGGCGGTAGCGGTCGCGTTGGCGCAGGTGATCGATGCCCCGGGTTCGGAGCTGGGGAACATGTCGGCCGCGGTCGCGATCCCGCCGCTGGCCTCGTTCGCGGAGGTCGAGCGCGCCGTATCGGTTCTGGTGTTGCCGCAGCTTTCCCTTACGTTCACCAATGCCGTGCTGCTTACGGCGCTTCTTGCAGGCGATTACTTCGGCGAGCGTGCCGCCCATGTGACGCCTGCGCGACTGTCCATCACCAGTGGTCTTGCGAACCTGCTGCTGGTGCCATTGGGTGCGCTGCCCATGTGTCACGGAGCAGGGGGATTGGCGGCTCACCATCGGTTCGGGGCCCGCAGCGGAACCGCGCCACTCGTTCTGGGCCTCTTCCTGCTGACCCTGGCGCTTGCGCCGTCCGGCGTCGCAATCCTTGCTGCTATCCCCGCCGCAGGGCTTGGCGCGCTGCTGCTGGTTGCATCGGGTGAGCTGGCTCTGTCGCGGCGGCTCTTCGACTGCAAGCCGTCCTGCTGGCCCGTCATCGTCACCACGGCGGGAGCTACGGTCTGGGCAGATCCGTTCTGGGGGCTGCTCGCCGGCACTGCTGCCGAACTCGTGAGGCTCGGGGTCGTGCGCATCGTGCTACGCTATCGGAGAAGCTGATTACCGCAGGTTCCGACCATCACTCAAGGCGCGCGCCAGAACTGGCGGCTGTCGACGAGCATTTCCGTGGCGGTTCAGAGAGCTGATCACTCGAGCCAAGCGCCGTCTGATGAATCGGGCTGGTCATTCCGAGCGGATCAGCCTAAAGCTGGTTCGCGAATGAGTGTCTCTGCCAGCATCGGCCTTGCCCCTGTACGTGTGAGGATCAATTTTCTTCGCACGTCTTAGCCGAGAAACTCACCCTTCGATCACCGCTCACAACCGTAATAGAGGACTGAATGCCTGATCGATTCGACGTCGTCGTGGTGGGCTGCGGGATTTCAGGCGCGGCGACGGCCTTCTTTCTTGCCCAGCGCGGCATGTCTGTCGCGGTCTACGACCGCGGTGGCCCCGCCTCGGGCGGCACCGGTCTCAGCGCCGCCATCGTTCGCCAGCACTACTCGACGCCGCTGATGGTTCGTCTTGCCAAAGCGTCTGTGAGTATTTTCCGGGATGCTGCCGCGCTTCTCGGCCGAGATGCCGGCTACCGAAATGTCGGCTACGTCTTTCTGACACCGCCCGAAGCCCTCGACGCCACGCGCCGGGTTGTCGAAATCCAGCACGAGCTCGGCATCCCGAGCGAGCTGGTAGAGCCTCAGCAGTTCACGGAGGTCCTTCCGTGGCTCAACCCGGACGGGGTGGCCGCGGCCGCATTCGAACCGGATGGCGGTTACGCGGATCCGGAGACCGCCACGACCGCCTTCGTCGAAGCAGGCAAGAAAAAGGGCGCCGTATTCCACTTCAAGACGCCTGTGCGCGGGCTATTGCGCCAGGGCGATCGGATCACCGGCGTCCTGACGGACGCGGGCGAGGTCAATGCCGGTCTGGTGGTGAACGCGGCAGGTCCGTGGTCGGCGCCGTTGGCGGCAAGTGCGGGCCTGCCGCTGACCATGCGCGCTGTCCGGGAACAGGATACGGTCTGGGAAGCGAGGCCTGACAGGCCGCTGCCGCAGAGTTCCGTCTCCAACGCCGTCGATGCGATCTACATGCGCCCGCTAGGCGAGCGCCGCTTCATCATCGGCCGCGGCTTTCCGAAGACCTACACGGACGTTGATCCCTACAACTACAAGCACACGGTTGACCACGAGTTCATCTCCGACGTCCAGCAGCGGATGACGACGCGGGTACCGGGGCTGGAGGGAGCCCGGCTCATCCAATCATACGCTGCACTCTACGATGTCACGGCCGATTGGTATCCCTACGTCGGGCCGCGCGACGGGGTGACGGGCTATGCGGACTTCAACGGGGGGAGCGGACACGGCTTCAAGATTGCCCCGGCCATTGCGCAGGAGCTCGCAGGATGGCTGGACGAAGGCAAAGCCGCAGCCGACTTTCGTCGCCTGTCGCACGACCGGGTCGACCGCAAGGACCTGTTCGTGCAGGCCTACGGTGGAAACCGGGGCTAGGAGTTACCGGGCGCTGGCGGTTTCTACGCCCGCTTCCGTTTTGAGCCGATCATACTGTACGCCCATCGGGCTGTACTCGATCATTTCTTTATCGCCACGAAGCACCTCGAATCTCGTCTCATTACCTTCACGCCAGAAGTGGATGTCGAACTGGTGTTGATCCAGCCGAAGATCGGTCACCGTGAGATCCGGCAACCATCGCGGCAGATCAGGGTCCACATAAAGTTTGCCGCGCGGGGCATCCGGCATGATCCCGAGCATGGTCTGCATCAGCATGAACACCGCGCCGGCGGCCCACGCCTGCGGCACGTTGGCTCCGAGATACTGGATGGGGAACGAGGGCTCGTGACGTTGCGTGCTCGTATAGAGCTCGGGGAGTTGATTGAGCAGGAAATGGCTTCCTGCATCGCTGATTGCACGGGCGACCCGGGCTGCTTCCGCGCCGAAGCCGTAACGCCTGAAACCCATGGCAATAATCGCATTGTCGTGCGGCCAAATGGATCCATTCTGGTAATTATACGGATCGAATGCGGGGTTCTCGGTGGACAGCGTTCGGATACCCCATCCGCACCACATATCCGGGGCCATGAGCCTTTGCACGACCTTGGCGGCCCGTTCGGGCGGGATAATGCCGGACCAAAGGCAGTGCCCGGGATTTGAGGCAATCGTCAAGACTTTCTTCTTATCACCATCGAGTGCAAAGGCGTAGAACCCGAGATCGTCATCCCAGAACTGCTCATTGAATTTCTCGGACAATTGCTGGGCTTTCACTCGCAGCTCGCGAGCGCGGTCGTGATTGCCGAGTTCGTCGAAAATCTCGGCCATCCGCAGCCACGCGTCGTAGACATACCCCTGCAGTTCGCACAGCGCCTTGGGCCCTTTCACGAGTGAGCCATCGGGATGGACCACGGCGTCCCCGGCGTCCTTCCAACCCATATTCTCGTAGCCGACCGGAGATCGGGTCTGATATTCCTGGAATCCGTCACCGTCGCGATCGCCAAACTGATCTATCCACGAGAGGCAGCGCTCTGCCGTTTCCAGCTTTTGCTCAATGAGCTTCCGGTCCCCGGTGGCGCGCCACGCCGCATGCAGCGTAATGAGGTAGAGCGGAGTGGCATCTGCTGTGCCGTAATACGGCGTGTGCGGGATCAGCTTGAAATGCGCGAGTTCACCGCGGCGCAGCTCGTGCAGGATTTTCCCGGGCTCCGCGTCGCGGTAGTCGTCACGCTCAGTTGCTTGCAGCGAGCCCAGAATCTCGAGCGCCCCGCGCGCGAAGCCGGGGTAGATCAGCAGGTTCTGAAGCGACACGATCAGACTGTCTCGACCGAACGGAGCAACGAACCAGGGCAGGCCGGCTGCAGGCATGAAGACCATACGGTCGGCGCCGGTGCTGCCAATGGGCAAACGCAGTGCGGCCATGTCCTCGAGCGCTTGCCGATAAAGCCGGTAGAATTCTTCATTGCTCGTGCCGATCTTCAGCACCGTCCGCAACCAGTCTTGAAGCGTCCTGGCGTGATTCAGCTTGTGGCTTTCCGAAACGCAGTGGTTGGGGGCCGCATAATTCCGGTCGCCATCTGAAACTGCGTACTGCAGGCAACAGTGCCACGCTTCGCCCGGAGCCAGGGAAACCTCGAAACTCAAGCGGCCGTTTGCATATGCGGCCTGCGGCTGCCCCGGACGGGGCGAAACCACCAACGATCGCACAAATTCGGCGTTGCGATAGGTGGTCCGTAGCTGCTGTTTGGAAATTAACCATTCCGTTGTGATACGACCACGGCGTACGATCTGCCCCGACTTGACTTCGAAAATATCGGCGAAGTCCGAACGCAGTGAAATCTCCAGCTGAAAACGCACATGTTTCTTGTTGTTGTTGGTAACATCCAGATCCTCGTGCACCCCGCCTTCGACCGATCGGCTGATGACGAGGCCGAGCGTATGAGGTGGAATGGCGCCATCTTCAGTCATGATGGCGCGATTGGTGAGGTGCACCTCGGAGGTAAAATAAGTGGTCGCGCCGCCGGTCAGAAGGTCCCACGGTTCGCCGTTGGCGTAGATACTCCAGCTGCTGAGGAGGCGTGTGTCGTGGAAATAGAGACCGCGATCACTGGGCCAGTTGATTTGCGCATCAAGCTCGGTGATCAGCACCGTCTGACCGTGATGAATGGCGATCTGCGGCGGACCTACCTGGACCTTGAATGGCATGGCGTGTGAACCACTTTTGAAATCGGGTAACGCGGAATCCAGGCAAGTCGGTATAGAAGGCAGACGGATGTTTCGTCTTCGCGGTCGACTTTGAAGATTTCATTGGCGCCGACCTAACGCAGTGCCAGGCGTTTGGTTTCAGGCCTGACATAAGGACCGAGCGGGCTCTGTTGAAGCAGCCCCACGAGTAGGCTATGGCACTCTTAACTGCGATCCCGGGCGACAGCGACATCACGTTGATGAGCGATGGCCCAACGCGGCGGCAAGGGCAATGACCGTAGCCCAAGCGTTTAGGGGTGCTGATTTGGCTATCATCGTCAGCACCGGTCGCATGCATTTGACGGATGGCAGCCTTTATCAAAGGCGTAGTTGGTCTGTGACTGCGGAGGCGTCACTTCCCTACCCCAAGCAGCCGAAGCGCGTTTTCGCTGGCGACCAGGCGCTGCTCGTCCGCGTCGAGGCCGCAGGCCGTCAGAGCGCGTTG
>JAWLCO010000139.1:0-10143 GCA_041687075.1 Hyphomicrobiaceae bacterium
CACGTCGTCGGCCGTGAACGGCGTGCCGTCGTGCCATCTCACGTCCTTGCGCAGCTTGAACTCCCAGACCTTGTCGCTGATCGCCTTCCAGCTCTCGGCCAGCCCCGGAATGAGCTTGTTCTTCGGGTCCGTTTCCACGAGGCGCTCGAAGATGTGCGACAGCACGCCGTTGTTCGGCGTGAGATTGTGGAAATGCGGATCCATGGCCGAGGGCTCCGCGGCCAGGCCGATCCGCAGGTTCTCAGCGTAGGCCGGTCCTGAAATCGCGGTGGCCAGCATGCCTGCAGCGACCAGCATCGCTCGTACAAACCGCATACGTACCCTCCTTGCTCTGAGACTTCCGACAGCTCGGAGGGAACAATCGCAAAAGGCGGCGCGCATGCCAAGCGCAACGCTCGTGACTTTCAAATCTCGGATTGGTTCAAAATGCTTTTCTGCTGGCGGTGACGTCTTGCGCCCAGCAGCATGAGGAATCGCTCCCGCACGAGGTGCCGCGTCAGCAGATGTACTCCTCTCGAGCCTGCCACAGCCAACATCTCGCTGGTGCGCGAAATGACGCCCGCGCTTTCGCAATTGCGAACGATCGGTCCGCAGCTCCGGCTATTGCCCATGTCTGCTGGCGCGCCTAAAGTAGAATGGAAATCTGAAACCAGAACAAGAATGTACGAGCGCATGGGAGGACTTGGCTTGATGCGGGCCGTCGCCGAATGATTCTGGAGTGTCGTGGGCTCGAGCGCTCATTCGGAGGCCTCAGAGCGTTGAAGGGGGTCACGCTCGGTATCGAGAAGGGCGAGATCTTCGGTCTGGTCGGCCCGAACGGCTCGGGCAAGACGACCATCGTCAATTCGATCACCGGCTTCTATCCGCCCGACAGCGGGAAAATCCTGTTCGAGGGCAAGGACATTACGGGCGTCCGCCCCCACGACGTGGCGCGGCTCGGGATTGCGCGCACGTTCCAGAACCTGGCCCTGTTCCGCGGCATGAGCGTGCTCGACAACATCATGATGGGCCGGCACATCCACATGCGCCCCTCTGCGCTCGCCTCACTGTTCTATTGGGTCTGGGCCGAGCGCGACGAGATCCGCCAGCGCGAGCTGGTCGAGGACACGATCGACTTCCTCCAGTTGCAGGACGTACGCGACGCACCGATCGAGGTGGTCCCGCTCGGGTTGCAGAAGCGCATCGAGCTGGCACGGGCACTCGTTTCGGAGCCACGTCTCCTGATCCTGGACGAGCCCATGGCGGGCATGAACCAGGAGGAGAAGGAATACATGGCCCGCTTCATCCTGGACGCGCGCGAGGAGCGCGGGCTGACCGTGCTGCTGATCGAGCACCACATGGACGTGGTTGCCGCACTCTGCGACCGCATGACGGTGCTGAGCTACGGCGAGCAGATTGCGGGCGGCACACCTGCCGAAGCGCTCTCCGATCCGCGGGTTGTCGAGGCTTATCTCGGGACCAAGAGGCGCCATGCCGCCTGAGGCGAACACGGCCGAAGCGATGGACGCGCGCGTGGAGGTCACCGCTGACGACCCCGCGGCGGTGCCGCGCGCAAACGCAGGGCTCGATTCGGGCACGCTGGTCTCCCTGCTTGCCCAGAACGCCAGGACCCACGGATCGACCATTGCCGTCCGCGAACGTGATCGCGGTATCTGGCGGGAGTTCACGTGGAAGGACGTTCTCTCCGAGGTCCTGGCGTTCGCCGCCGCTCTCGACGCAATGGGCTTCAGGCCCGGCGACGGGCTGCTCGTCATCGGGGACAATCGCCCGCGGCTCTATTTCGGGATGCTGAGTGCCGCCGCACTGCGTGGCAATCCGGCGCCGGTCTACCCGGATGTTCCGCCCGATGATCTTGAATACTACGCCGGCAACAGCCGCGCCCGCTTCGCTCTCGCGGAAGACCAGGAGCAGGTAGACAAGCTGCTCGAGCTGCGCAGCCGCGCCAAGCTGCCAGAGGTGATCGTCTACGACGACCCGCGTGGGCTGGCGAACTACACTGAGTCCGGCCTGGTCGCGTGGGAGGATCTCATCCGCAAGGGCACCGAACGGCTCGCCAGCGAGCCGGGCCTCAGCGATGATCTGATCAACCGCGCCAAGCCGACGGACGCGGCCGTGCTGCTGCATTCGTCCGGCACCACGGGGAAGCCCAAAGGCGTCGTGCTGCAACACCGGCGGGTGATCGCTGCGGCGCGAAATGCCGAGGCCGCCGATTACTTCCGCGCCGGTGACGAGCTGATGGCCTATCTGCCGATGGCCTGGGTGGGTGACTTCGTGTTCACCGTCTCCTCCGGCATCGCTTTGCGCTTCACGATCAATATCCCCGAGCGCCAGGAGACGGTGCTGCACAATCTCCGCGAGGTGGCACCGACGGTCTACTTCGCCTCCCCACGCAGCTGGGATGCGATGCTCACTCACGTTCAGGTCGGAATTGCCGAGTCCACATGGGCGAAGCGCCGACTCTATAACTGGTTCATGCCGCTCGCCATCGCGTTGGAGCGGGAACGGCTTGCCGGGCGCCAGCCCGGCCTGTTGTCACGGATCGGGCACGCGGTAGGCGATGCGCTCATCTACGCGCCGCTCCGCGATTATCTCGGCCTTTCCCGCGCCAAGCGTGCCTACACCGCAGGCGAGGCGATCGGCGAGGACACGTTCCTCTTCTTCCGCGCGCTCGGGCTCGACCTCAAGCAGTTCTACGGTCAGACGGAGAATTGCGCCCTCACCGCCGCGCAAGGCTCCGGCGATGTAAAGCTCAACACCGTCGGCAAGCCGCTTCCGGGCGTCGAGGTGAAGATCGGCGATGACGGCGAAATCCTCATCCGCGCCGACAGCGTCTTCGACGGCTTCCTCAATGACGAGGAATCGACACGGCAATCGCTGGCCGGTGGCTGGCTGCACACGGGCGACGCCGGCTACGTCGATGACGACGGCCACCTCGTCGTGCTCGGGCGTGTCGGCGAGGTCGTCTACACGAACGACGGCGAACGCTACATCCCGACCTACATCGAGAACCGCCTGAAGTTTAGCCAGTACATCAAGGACGCCGCGATCATCGGCGCGGGCCGTGATTATCTCACCGCGCTCATCTGCATCGACATGGGCGCCGTCGGCCACTGGGCCGAAGTGAACGGCGTCACCTACACGTCCTATGCCGAGCTTTCCCAGCGCCCCGAGGTCTACAAGCTCATCGCCGGCATCGTGCGCCACGTGAACGAGCTGCTGCCTGCACCGCTCGCGATCCGCAAATTCGTCAATCTGCCCAAAGAGTTCGATCCTGATGACGGAGAGGTGACGCGCACGCGCAAGCTGCGCCGCAACGTCATCGACGAGCGCTACGCACCCATCATCACTGCGCTCTACGACGGATCCGAGATCGTCGAGCACGAGTCGCTGATCACCTACGAAACCGGCGCCACCGGCACGCTCAAGCGCCGCCTCACCATTCATGAAACAAACTAGGGACGCATGGATCTCTTCTACGAACTGGCCGAGCTTTCCATCAACGGCGCGCTTGTCGGGCTGATGTACGCGCTGGTGGCGCTCGGCATCGTGCTCGTCTTCAAGGCGTCCAGCGTCGCCAACCTTGCCCAGGGCGCCCTTGTCATGGTCGGCGCCTATCTCACCTGGGCGGCGATAGAGCATGGCGCGCCGGTCTGGGCGGCCATTCCGGTCGGCATTGTAGCGATGTACGCCCTCGGGCGGGGCATCGAGCGCGTCGCGCTGCGCCGTATGATCGGCCAGCCGGTCATCATGGTGATCATGCTGACGCTGGGGCTCGAGATCCTGCTGCGTGGCCTGGCCCCCGCGATCTTTGGCCCCGTAAAGAAGCGGCTCGATATCGGCATCGATAACGCGCCGATCATCATCGGCCAGATGTTCATCGACCGCGCCTACCTCATTACCGGCGTCGTTTCGCTTGGCCTCGTGGCGCTCGCCGCCATCTTCTTCGGCACGCGCCAGGGCATCATGCTGCGCGCGGTTTCCGATGATCAGACCGCCTCATGGTCCGTCGGCATTCCCGTCGAGCGGGCGATCGGGATTTCCTGGGGGCTTGCCGGAGTTGCCGCCGCGGCGGCGGGAATCCTGTGGGGCTCCATCCAGGGTGTCGACTGGACCCTGTCGCTCCTGCTCATCAAGGCGCTGGCCGTTGCCATCCTGGGCGGGCTCGACAGCATCATCGGCGTCGTCGTTGCCGGGCTGGTGGTCGGCGTCCTCGAGAACGTCGCGCCTGTTTACCTCGAACGCATCGGCATATCGGGGACGCGCGACGTGGTTGCCTCGCTCGTCATTCTGGCAACCGTCATCGTCCGGCCATACGGCCTGTTCGGCCGCGAAGACATAGAGCGCGTGTGATGTTCTACCGTCTCGCCGGCATCCGGCACACCACCTACAGCGCTACGCGTCAGCTCTACCCGATCCCCTTCGACCGGTATCTGCTGGCTGTGGTCGTCGTGGTGGCTATTGCCGCGCCGTGGCTGTTCTCGCCGCTCGCGCTCAACAGCTATCTGCTGCCGTGGGTGATCTGGTCGACGGCCGCTCTCGGCCTCAACCTGCTGATGGGCTGGGCCGGACAGGTGCATCTCGGCTATGCCGCCGTCATGGCGATCGGCGCCTATACCGCCATTCACAGCGTGCGCGCGGGCGTGCCGTTCGAGTTCGCTTTCATACTGGCCGGTCTCGCCAGCGCGGCCATCGGGTTCGTGTTCGGCGCCGCCGCGCTCCGGGTCAAAGGGCTCTATCTCGCCGTGACGACGCTGGCGATGCAGTCGATCGTCGACTGGACCATCGTTCACGTTCCGGCCATCAGCGGCGGCAGCCAGGCGACCCTGCAGGCGCCGACCCTGCATGTTCTGGGCTGGCCGATCGATACGGATGCCGGCCGCTACTGGTTCGCCCTTGTCATATGCGCCGTCGTCACGAGCTTTCTGCTCAATGTCACGCGTACGAGCCTCGGGCGCGCGCTGGTCGCCGTGCGGGAGAAGGACTTCGCGGCCGCGATCATTGGCGTCAGTCCGTTCAAGTACAAGCTGCTCGCCTTCTGGTGCTCGTCGTTCATCGGCGGGGTTGCCGGTGCCGTGCTCGCGTTCTGCTATTACCGCGCTGTCACGCCCGAGCAGTTCCACCTCGAAGTCTCGATCCAGGCGGTCGCCATGGTGATCGTCGGCGGATTGGGCAGCGTGCTCGGCAGCTTCTTCGGCGCAGGCCTCGTTCTCCTCGCACCGATTTTCCTGAACAATTTCGTCAATGCGATCGCGGTGGCGCTCAATCTGCCGCTGCATGCGGAGATCATCTCGCACATTCCGCTCGTGCTCTACGGCGCACTGATCGTCGGCTTCCTGCTCTATGAGCCGCTCGGCCTTGCCAAAGTCTACGACAACGTGCGCAACTACTTTCTCGTTTGGCCCTTCCGCCACGCGCGGCATTGATAAGGAGATGGAGGAAACAATGAGGAGATCGATTACCGCACTCGCGGGCGCTGCGGCACTCGCGCTGGCTTCCACCCCGGGTTGGGCTCAGGACAAGGTCATCAAGTTCGGCTTCGCCGAGGACTTCACGAAGGTCTACACGTTCGTGACCTCGGAATACAGCCAGGGCCAGCGTGATTACCTCGCGCTCATCAACGAGCGCGGCGGGATCAATGGCCACCGCTTCGAAGCCATGGTGGTCGACACGGGCAACGAGCCGCAACGGGGCATCGAAGCCTACGAGCGCTTCAAAGCGGAAGGTGCCGTGCTGGTCGACTTCCTTTCGACCCCCGTATCTCGCGCCGTTGTGCCCAGGGCACTGAAGGATGGGATCAACGTGCTTACCATGTTCCACGGCCGCTCCGACGCTGCGGATGGCGAGACATTCCCCACGGTTTTCCCGGCTGGCGCTCTCTACTGGTCGCAGGCGGCTGTCATCCTGAAGTACATGGCCGATCAGGAAGGCGGCAGCCTCAAGGGCAAGAAGGTGGCCCTGATCGGCATCGACTCGCCGTTTGGCAAGGAGCCCCTGCCCGTTTTCGAAGCCGTGGCCCAAAAGGAAGGCTTCGAGCTGCAAACGTTCTTCTATCCCTCGCCCGGCAACGAGCAGTCCTCGTCGTGGACCGCCGTACGCCGCTACCGGCCTGACTGGGTCGTCATCTGGGGGGCTGGCGGCGGGCAGACGGTGTCGCTGCGCGATGCGGTTCGCAACGGGATCAAGCTCGATCGTCTACTGTCCGTTATCTGGCTTTCTGAAACCGATACCCAGATCGTAGGTAATGACGCTGCCAAAGGCGTACTGCGCTTCGAGGGCGCGGCCTACGGGCGTGATAACCCTGTGGTCAAGGCCATTCTCGACGAGGTTTACGCCAAAGGAAAAGGCGCGGGGGACGAGAAAAACGTCGGCAGCAGCTACTACAACATCGGCGTCGCCAGCATGGCCATCGTCGTCGAGGGCGTTCGGAACGCGCTCGAAAAACAAGGTGAACCGCTGACGGCGGAGAAGCTGAAGAAAGGTATGGAGGAGATCAAGGATTTCAATGCCGAAGGCTTGATCCCGCCGATCACGATCACGGCGCAGGATCACCAGGGCGGTGGCCGCGGCCGCATCTCACAATGGGACGGCGAGCACTGGACCCCGAAAACCGACTGGTACGCAGCTTATCAGGACGTCGTGATGGATCTCGTCAAGAAGACCGCCGCCGAGTTCAAGAAGGCGCAGTGAGGCGTAACCATCACACGATGCTGACGCTCGAAAACATCGAGGTCGTCTACGACCAGGTCTTCCTCGCGATCAAGGGCGTCTCGCTCGAGGTCGCCGAGGGGGGCGCGGTCGCGCTTCTGGGCTCCAACGGCGCCGGCAAGAGCACCACGCTCAAGTCTATTTCCGGCCTGCTGGCGCCGGAGCGCGGGAAGGTGACGCGCGGCGAGGTCCGCTTTCGCGGGCAGGATCTGCGAAATCTTTCCGCGCCGGAGCGCGTCCGGCTCGGCATCGCACACGTGCTCGAAGGCCGGCACGTTTTCGGGCACCTGACGCCGCTCGAGAACCTGATTGCGGCGACCTCGATGCACAAGAGCCGCGCCAAGGTTACCGAGCTGACCGAGCGCGTGTTCGAATGGTTTCCGCGCCTGAAGCAGCGTTCGACTGCTCAGGCGGGCTATCTTTCCGGTGGCGAGCAGCAGATGCTCGCCATCGGACGGGCTCTGATGACGGAGCCGAAGCTCCTGATGCTGGACGAGCCGAGTCTCGGCCTGGCGCCATTTCTCGTCGACGAGATCTTCGACATCATCTCGCGCATCGCGCGCGAAACCAGCATGGGCATCCTGCTGGTCGAACAGAACGCCACGGCCGCACTCGCCATCGTTGACCACGCCTACCTGATCGACAACGGCCGCGTCGTGATGAGTGGCACCGCGGAGGAATTGCGCCAGAACCCGGACGTGCAGGATTTTTACCTCGGCGGTACCGGCCGGGTCGATTACCGCAACGTCAAGCACTACCGGCGCCGGAAGCGGTGGCTCGCGTGAGTTGTTGCTGGACTGGTCTGCAGGCAGTCAAGTCAGCTCGCCCGAATCAGCTCGGCCAATGGATCGGGCGGAATGCTGAGCGGGCCATCGAACGGCCGCTCATAAGCTGCGACGATGCAAATTGCGAACACGGCCGCCACAGAGTAGAGCCCAAGCGCCACACGTTGCGGAACCGTCTTTTCGAGATGAACCGCTGCGAGCGCGAGCTGGGTCAAGAGCGCCAGAACGATCACCGCTAACCATTTGAGTGTTTCGGCCCTGTCATGGCTCAACGTGATACGGTTGGCGCGCGCCTCCCTGGCTGCGATTGCCTTCTGCAGCATGGCCCCGTGCACTGCGGAGGCATAGCTGTTGCTCGCGGCCGCCACCGAATGGAGCAGCCGGTCTACACGCTCGGCGGCCTCGGACGAGCTCTCCTGTTTCCGCATGCGCTGCCACTCATCCTGGATGACAGAGGCGACGTATTTCTCAACCGCATCCTTGATGTCGTCCGCGGCCGCAACGCTGGTGCCGGCAAGCGCCATCAACGCCGCCAGTGCGTCGCGTTCTGAATGGACCACGTGAGAAGCGCGCGCTTTCCTGTCCCACACGTCTGAAGCGAGGAACGTCAGGAACAGAGCGAACAGAACGGAGATGGAAACGAAGAACGGCCCCACGATGCCTCTGCAGCTCCCCATCCGTTCCGCGGCTGGGGAGTGATGCATTAGCCAATTGAACAGGATGGCGCTCGAGGCAAAAAGTATGATTGCGACGAGAACCATCAGGGGGATCGGCAGATCGAGCCACGCATCAATCATCCATTCACCACCGATAAGCTCAGCCACCCCGCAAGCATCTTGTCGGCCGTTGAGCTCTCGGGTTCGGGTCAAACTTCCGCGTTCTTACGCTCGAACTCCCAGACCCGCTCGAAGCCCATCAGCTTTGCGAAATCGACGAAGGGATAGAGTTCACCACGCCATTCCTTGCTGGAGCCTTTCTCGCGGATCTCTCCGTAAACGGATCGCAGCGCGGCGCCCATGGCAAGGAACCCGGACCCCGGGAAAATGGCTAGTTTGAAGCCCAGGTCTTCAAGCTCGGCGCGCGAAAGAATAGGCGTACGACCGCCCTCGACCATGTTGGCGACGAGTGGCACGTCGAACGCCTCGCCGATCCGGCGCATTTCCTCGATGCTCTCTGGTGACTCGATGAACAGAATGTCGGCGCCCGCCTTTGCAAACGCCTCACCGCGACGCAGGGCTTCGTCGAGTCCGAGGGTTGTGCGCGCGTCGGTGCGCGCAATGATCAGGAAGTCCCTGGACGAGCGCGCCTCAGCTGCGACCTTGATCTTGCGCGCCGCATCCTCGATCGGAATGACGCGCCGGCCCGGCGTATGCCCGCATTTTTTTGGGTATTCCTGATCCTCGATCTGAATGGCCGCGGCACCGGCAGCCTCATAACCGCGAACGGCGAAATCGACGTTGAGCAACCCGCCGTAGCCCGTATCGCCATCGGCGATGAGGGGCGTCCTGGTGCCGCCTGCGATCTGTCGCACACGCGAGACCATATCCGTGTACGTCGCCAGCCCTGCGTCCGGCAGACCAAGATAGGACGCCACCGTGCCAAAGCCTGTCATGTAGAGGGCATCGAAGCCCATGCCGTCCGCAATCTTGGCCGAAATCATATCGAAAACGCCCGGAGCAGAAATGAGACCGGGCTGCCTGAGACGCTGAGCGAGAGTTTGGCGCATGAGAAGCTTTCCTGAAGTTCAAGCGGCGCGGTGATGCAGGCGATGGTCCAGCCACAGCAGGACCCCGTTTGCAGCCACCGCAAAGAGAGCGAGCATCAGAATGACCGCCATCATCGTCGGCACGTCATGCAGGCCGATGGCATTCATGATCATGTATCCCAGCCCCCGCTGCGAGGCGAACATCTCGCCGATCAACACGCCGAGCAGCGTCAGCGAGAAACCGATCCTGAGACCCGAGACGATCTCCGGAATGGCGGCTGGAATGACGACGGTGCGCAGCGTGTCGGCCCGGCTCAGATGCAGCACGCGCGCCGTCTTGAGATAGACCGGTGCCATGTTGCGCACAGCGTTCATGGCGAATATCGCAATCGGAATGATGCCGTGGATCGTGCCGAAGGCGACCTTGGCCGGCATGCCCAAGCCGAAGATCAGAAGAATGACCGGATAGAGCGTGACCTTCGGCAGCGAGTAGATGGATACGAGGATCGGGTCGGCGACTTTTGCCCCCGTGCGGTTGAGACCCAGCAAGAGCCCGAGCAGAAGCCCGCCAGCAAAGGCAAGAACAAGCGAATAGAGAAACGCCGTCAGCGTCTCAGCGACATGCGGCCAGAACGTGCCGGTGCCGAGCAGCTCGACGGCCCGCTCGACCGTGCCCAACGGTGAGGTGAGCGCTGTCGGCGCCAGCATGTGCAGGCCCTGCCAGATCGCCAGGGCGACCGCAACGAGGAGGGACGTATCGAACACGCGACGCATGCTTCATCGCCCCCGCCGCGCCAGCAACTTCTGTTCCCAAACGTAGAAGATCGCATTCACAATCGTGACGAGCACGATCACGAACAGCATCAGCGCATACATCGTCCGGTTATCGAAGTTGTTGAATGCGTACGCGATGGAATAGCCAAGCCCCGAAGAGGACATGATGAACTC
>JAWLCO010000140.1:0-10107 GCA_041687075.1 Hyphomicrobiaceae bacterium
AGAAAGTGGATGAAATCGCCCAGCTCTGCGCGGAGCGGAAAATCGTGCTCCTGGAGGATATCGCCCAGTCCTTCGGCGTATCGGTGAAGGGCCGCCGCGCCGGCACGTATGGCGTTGCCGCTTGGTGCTCTTTCAACCATCACAAATTGCTCAGCACGGGCGATGGCGGCTGCATCATCTCCACAGACCCTACTTTATTCGCCCGCATCACCGCGCGTCACGACCATGGCCTCGTGATTCGCGGTGGAAAGCGGAAGGTGGGCGAAAGCATCGAGCCGGGGCTCTCCTTGAGATCGAGCGAGATCATCGGTGCGTTGCTGCGTGCCCAACTCGCGCGGTTCAACTTCATGCGAACGCGCATTCTGCGGCTGTACGAAGCCATGTCGGAGGCGTGCGCCCGCTTGCAGACGCGCATGATCGAACCGCATGAAGGAGACCTGCCCTTCACGGTGCTTTTCGAGCGCCCGCCCCGCATCAATTATCCCAGTTTGATGGAATCCGGTTGGCATGTCGCCTCCAAGGTGCCTTGGCTCGAGACAAAGCTTTCCGAAGCGGCGGCAAGCGATCCCGAACTCGCTCAGACAGCGGTAAACCTCGCCACAATTTCCGCCGTCGGGTCGGGTTTGGTAGACCCCTATTACGCCATTCAAACAGGCATCACCGTCCGCGATGCGCCGGAGGAGGCCCATCGTATTGTCATGGAATTGGAGAGCATGAGATGAGGCTCTGCTTTATCGGCTCCGGTGTGGAACGCGAGGGAACCAGGCTCGATGGGATCGAAATCCGTGCTGTGGCGAGCATAATGGCGAAGCGGTTCAAGACGCTCGTTTTCGGCGGATCGAAAATCGGCCTGATGGGCGAGTTCGCAGCGGCGTTCGCCGCTTCAAAGGGGCATGTGATCGGGGTGGTCCCGGTTTGGTTGGAGGCAGAGAATCTCCTTTTCAACGAGTGTGATCTCGTGCGCTGCAGGGATCTCGCCGAGCGCAAACGGATCATGTTTGAGGAGGTCGACGCAATCCTCTGCTATCCGGGGGGACTCGGAACCTGGGACGAGCTTTTCGATCAACTTGCACGTAATGCAGTGGATCGGAAGGCCCCATGCCCACCCATCTATATCTACAATTGGGAAAATTTCTATGCGCCCATGCTACTTCAGATCGAGACCGCTATGGAATTGGGCCTGATCCGGCCGGCCGATTGTGCGGTTCTCCGACCGTTCGCAAGTCTGGAGGAACTGTCCCGCCTCGTCGACGAGCAAGGTTGCCATGTTGGCCACTCACAGCTGGCTCGATCCGTTCGCTGAACCCCGCGATCCGCTTGAGGATGCGGTAAATAGCCGAATCTTCGAGTTCTTTATCGCCTCCCTCCCGCGGAGCATTGTCTACCGGCAAAAGCCCGGCAGTTATGCGCTCATCGCGCCTCAGCGATCGGGAGCCCGGGTACTTACCGTTCCGGGCGCCAACGAAGCAGATTTCATGTTTCATGGTGCGGCTGGGGAAGGGGTAACGCCGCTCGCCGACTTCATCTCTGCGACCATTCTCGAAAGCGGGGTGGATCACCTGAGGCTGCCACTCCTCAACGAACCTCAGGCCAGCATTCTAAAAAAGGAGTTGTCGGTACGGCTTCCCAATTGGCTCTGGGCGGCGGGTCCGTCCGCCGTTGCGCCGATGGTCTTGCGCAAGCCTAGCAAGCTCCACTCCAGCTTCCGTCGGGCCATGATCCGAGCTGAAAAAGAGGGCGTCAGGCTGGAGCGCGCTTTGAGCATTGATTTGGACGAGCTAAAGCAGCTCCATGAGCGCCGGTGGGGTGCTGGCAATCGCTCCGCCAGCTTTTTTCAGATGTTGAGAATGCTGATGGACGATTGCGGTGCCCAGCTATTTACCGCGCGGACTGGTGATGGGAGGCTCGTTGGCGCCCAGCTGGACATTTTGGGTGGACGAACGCGGCACTTTTATTACGGCATCAGCAACAAGGATGCGATCCCAGGGGTGGGCACAGCGGTGATGGGTATGAGCTGGTCCGCTTTTCTCGCGGGCAATGAGGTCGAGTATTCCTTCGGCCGTGGCGCGGAGCGCTACAAATACCGCTATGCCGATGCCGTCAGAATCATGTACGAAGTACGGGGCTTCCTAGCACCTGTGACACAAACGTCTCTTTCGAATGCGCCCACAGGAGTCTAACGCAGGACTTATTTTTGTTTGAATTTCGATACGCTTCTGTTCTTGCTAGTCGCTAATATTTCTTGAATTATTCACAAGGTCGAAAGATGTGTCGTCGGACTTGCTATCACGTTTGAAAAGTCAATGGGCGTCGGTACTTGCCGTCGCAGTGGCAGCTTTTGCGACTTGGTTTGCCATCCGCTACGCGCATCAGCCAATTCTCGAGCAGGACGCGTTTCGCCAGACGCTAACGGCCCTGACCTCGTACTGGATGATGGAGGAGGGCTGGAGCTTCTCCTACCAGACCCCGGTTGTAGGATATCCCTGGAAGCTGCCATTCGAGTTTCCGGTGTATCAGTCTGTCGTCGCATTTGTCGCCTGGGTCGGTGAGTGGCCGCTCGAGCCGGTTGGCCGTCTGGTCAGCTTCGGGTTTCTACTCGGCTACGCCTGGCCGGCTGCCGCAATTGTCAGGCGCTTGAAAGTGCCGCGAGAGACAACGTGGATCTTTTGTGCTCTCGTTTGGTCTAGCCCCCTTTACCTTTTCTGGGGTCGGACGTTTTTGATCGAGACGACCGCAGTGTTTTTTATGCTAGCTGCAATGGCCTTTGCGCTCGACTTGCGCGAGCCGTTTCTGCGCTGGCGATCGGCTTCCGCCTTTGCTCTATTCGCCAGTCTCGCCATGTTGCAGAAGAACGTGACGGCCGCCCCGGCGCTCATGGTTATGGCGCTTGTCGTATTGAGTACGCATTTTAGAAGAGACGTGCGGATCTCGTGGCGTCAGATCCCCGTTCTTGCAGTTTTCCTGGTGCCGGTGGCGATTGGACTTGCCTGGACTTGGTGCACCGATATAGTCAAGGCAGGGCACTTCTTCGGCCGACTCTGGACGAGCAGTGAGGCGCTTGCCCTTTACGTTGGGTCCTTCAGTGATCGCCTTAACTTCGCGGTCTCAAGAGACCTGATCCTAGAGCGGATCGTTGCGCAGAACGCCGGCGGTATTATTGGCTTGATGGTTATCGCTGCGGGTCTTCTTCTTGCAGAGCGGCGTACGCGCGGAATCATTGCGGTCAGCATAGGGCTTTTTCTTGTTCCCATAGCATTGTTCTTTCCTCAGCACATGAAATGGGATTGTTACCCAGCGTCTTGCGTGTTTTTTTGTTGGGCGGCGTGGCACTTTCCTTGGTCGCTTTGGTGCGGAAAGGCGGCACTGCCCACGTTTTAATACCAATGGTCACCATCCTTATTGTAGGGTCGAACTTGTGGCATTTTCGGATTGGCTACTGGAACGATGCGACCAGGAACATTTCTGCCGAATCCACTAACAGAACTCTGCTGGTTGCCGATGCGATCCGCTGACACACTCCGCAGGACAGTGCAATTGTCGTCTTCGGCCTTAGCTGGAGCAGCGAGATTGCATTCTACTCGCAAAGAAAGGCGCTCACTGTAGAAGAGCCTATTGAAGTATACATCGAGCAGCGGAACTTCCGTGATCTGTTGGGCGGGAAGCAGCTAGGTGCCATTGCGTTCTTGAGCTCTAAGAACCGTGAGCGGTACAACCGTATAGTTCAGAAATACTCCGATGAAAGCACATCTGGATTGTTCGACGGAGGCGGTTGGTATATCTGGCTCCCAAACGTCGCGTCACTCCGACTGGCTGACGGCAGGCAGCTGTTCCCAGTGAATCAAATCAACTAGGGTCTTGAGGTCTGAGGGCTGGCGACCCCGACTCAGGCTCATCTGGTGATTGGGAAGTCAACGGAGGAGCGAGAGGAAGCCGCCATGACGACAGAGGATACGCCGATTCCGGGGCCGCTCAACAACGTGATCCGGGTCGATGACGGCGTATCAAGGGTCACCTCGACCGGGTCGTGCGAGGCACGGTCGAGGAGACGCTGAACGCGTTGCTCGATGCGGAAGCGGACCGGCTATGCAACGCGCAACGCTACGAGCGAATGGAGGCGCGTCGTGACACCAGGGCCGGGCACTACGAGCGCAATCTCGAGACGAAGGCCGGCGAGGTGCGGTTCAAGGTGCCGAAGCTTCGGCGGCAGACGTTCGAGACTGCGATCATCGAGCGCTACCGGCGCCGCGAGGCCTCGGTCGAGGAGGCGCTGATCGAGATGTATCTGGCCGGCGTATCGGTGCGCCGGGTCGAGGACATCACCGAGGCGCTGTGGGGCACGCGGGTGTCGCCGTCGACGGTATCGGACCTCAACAAAAGGATTTACGCGACCACCGAGGCGTGGCGGAGTCGGCCGATCGCGGGCGAGCACCCGTACGTCTATCTGGACGGCATCGTGATGAAGCGCAGCTGGGCGGGTGAGGTTCGCAATGTCTCGCTGCTGGTGGCGATTGCCGTCAGTAGCGAGGGCTATCGCGAGATACTGGGCATCGTGGAAGGGGCGAAGGAGGACAAGGCCGGCTGGTCTGGCATTCTGAAGCACCTGAAGGAACGCGGCCTGAAGGGCGTGCAGCAGATCATATCGGACGCCTGCATCGGGCTTGCGGAGAGCGCGGCGGAGTTCTTCCCCGATGCGGCGTGGCAAAGATGCGTGGTGCACTTCTACCGCAACGCCTTCAACCACGTGCCGCGCCCGAAGATGCGGGAAGTCGCGGCCATGCTGAAGGCCATCCAGGCCGCCGAGGACGTGCAGGCGGCGAGAGACAAGGCTCTGCAAGTGGTCGCCAAGCTGCGCGATGGGCGCCTGACACGGGCCGCCGAGCTCGTTGAGAGCGGCATCGAGGAGACGTTCGGCTACTACGCCTTTCCCGAGGAGCACTGGCGCAGGATCAGGACGAACAATCCACTGGAGCGCATTCTGCGCGAGATCCGGCGGCGCACGCGCGTGGTCGGATCGTTCCCGGACGGACAATCGGCGCTGAACCTGGCCGCTGCCCGCTTGCGACACGTTGCCGGGACGGAATGGTCGACCAGGAGGTATTTATCAATGGACCTGTTGAAGGGGCATCAAACGGGCACAGCCACTGCCTGAGCCCGAGCCGGACGCCGATCAGCCGAAATCAAAAGTGCGGAAGAATCTGGACAGTACCTCGCGGAGTGAAGGTGCTGGCGAACTCGTCCGGGGTCTGCCAGGCGATCTGGGAGTGCGGCCGGGCGGTGTTGTAGTTAGAGCGCCACAGGGCGGTCGCCACGCGCGCCTGGGCCAGTGAGGTGAACCAGCGTCTCGTTGGGCAGTTCGGCATTATGGAGCAAACGCACCAATACGGCTCAAGCCGCTGACATCCAACGCGGCCTTCAGTCAGCAGCTCCCCATGTTCGCCCTCGATCAGCCACGCTCTTGCCGTGTCCCGAACGCGAATCAGGATCAGGTATCGATACCGTGGAGATCACGGCGATGGCACAACATTTCTTGTTGTCGGCGGCAGCGCGCACGCTGTCGCTGAAGACGATTTATGCCGAAGGCGAGGAGGCCGCGTACCGCCGGTTCTGTGGCCTTCGCTGGCCAGAAACGCACGGTGCACCGGTTTGTCCACGCTGCGCTGCGCGCAAAGCCTATGCGCTTGCTGCGCGGCGCCGTTTCAAGTGCAAGGCGTGCCATCACCAGTTCAGCGTCACGAGCGGTACGATCTTTGCGTCACGCAAATTGGCTTTCGTCGACCTATTGGGCGCGATCGCCATCCTCGTCATCGGGGCGAAGGGCGTATCGGCTCTTCAACTATCGCGATGCACGGGGCTTTCCTACAAGACGGCATTCGTCCTCGCGCACAAGATCCGGGAAGCCCTTGCGCGCGAGACAGAAGGCCTGGTTCTCACGGGGGCGGTGGAGATCGACGGCGCTTATGTCGGAGGCCACGTCCGCCCGGCCAACGCGCGCACCGATCGCGTTGACCGGCGCCTCAGAGCTCACCGGAGGGATGAACGCCGTAGCGTGGTTGTCCTCCGGCAGCGCAACGGGCGCACGCTGACGGACGTTTTTGAGAACGAAGCCGAGGCTGTGCGCTTCGCCAAAGCAAGGGTCGCCGGCGGCGCCATGGTCGTGGCTGACGAGACGCCTCACTGGGACCATCTTGCGGATGCTTTCGACCTTGAGAGGGTCAATCACTCGGATGCCTATAGCTTCCTCGATGGCATCCATGTCAACAGCGCCGAAAGCTACTTCGCCCGACTGCGCCGCATGATCCAAGGTCAGCATCATCGCGTCGGCGCTGGACGGCTCGGCGGCTACGCGGCGCATGCCGCTTGGCTCGAAGACCACCGCCGGCAAAGCAACGGAGACTTGGTCGCCCAAGCGATCGGCAAAGGACTCGCGGCTCCGGTCAGCCGTCTCTGGAAGGGCTATTGGCAACGCGCAGCGTAATAGCCGGACCTGCCGACCACACGCACATTCCCTTCCGCTTCTCGACCATCACGACGAGCTTGCGCCGCGCTGCATGTCGGAGCGCCTGGACCACCTTGAAGGCGACGGAATTGCGCAGCGTCGCATCCGTCGCGTCGAGGTCGCGGGCGCGCATGACCCGCTCGGCCAGCGCCCTTGTCGTCAGCTCGGAGCCGTCCTGAAGCTGCAATGCGCAAATATCCGCAATCTCGCCTTTCCGAAAGAAGCCGTGGCTCACGACATAACGTGCCCGTTGCTTCTCGACGTCGGTGAATAAGCGCAGCGTGGCGTTCACATGCGCCAGATCGTGCTTCGCCTGCTCGATCTGCGCCTCGTAGGCCGTGATCCGACCGTGGATCTCTGCCCGCTTGTCCCTCAATGCCTTGACAATCAGGTCATCTCCCATGGGTCACATGGAAACCACAATCGAGCCCGCCCACCAGCCCTTTCCGTGGTGTGCTTGCTCCATAATGCCGTAGGCACTCAGCCTGGAACTTCCCGTTGAACGACTCGATGAACGCGTTTTCGGTCGGCTTGCCGGGACGGGAGAAGTCGAGCGTGACGCCGCGCGCGTACGCCCACAGATCCAGGTCACGCGAGACGAACTCGGTGCCCTGGTCGACGCGGATCACCTTCGGCAGCCCATGCTGCCGCCCGATGCGTTCCAGGATCTCGACAACATCTGCGCCGCGAAAGCGGAACCGCGGCTCGACGGCTGGCGAGAAGCGGCTGAACGTATCGACGATCGTCAACACCCTGATCTTCGTCCCCAGCGCCAGCTGATCGTGCACAAAGTCCATTGCCCAGATCTCGTTGACGCGTGAAGGCGGCGTGCGATCAGCACGCAAAGCCGCCTTTACGCGACGCTTCGGCGTCTTGCTGCGCAACTGCAGCCCCAACTCGCGATAGAGCCGGTGCACCCGCTTCTCATTGACAGCCCAGCCCTCACGCCTCAACAGCACGGCAATGCGCCGATAGCCGTAGCGAACGCGCGCCTCGGCGATCTCCTTGATGCGCTTCTTCAGGTCGGCCTGGTCGCCTCGACGGGACTTATAGTGGTAGCTCGATCGCTCGGCCTTCAACACGTCGCAGGCGCGCCGGATGCTCACCTGCCATGTCTTGCGAACCGTATCGACGAGCTCCCGTCGGCGGCCAGGCCTCAGAGCTTTCGCTTGATGACGTCCTGCAGCATCTCCTTGTCGAGCGACAGGTCCGCCACGATCCGCTTCAACCGGCTGTTCTCCTCCTCGAGCTGCCTCAGCCGCTTCATCTCCGACGGCATCAGCCCACCGTACTTCTTCTTCCAATTGTAGTACGTCGCCTGACTGATCCCCGCCTTCCGGCAGATCTCCTCCACCGGCGTGCCTTCCTCGCCCTGCCGCAGCACGAACGCGATCTGGCTTTCCGAAAACTTCGATGCCTTCATGGCTCCCTCGCCCGGCCCTGTTCCGACTCGGACGCAAAAACTGGAAAAGTCTAGCTCAGATCGGTCCAGTTTCGAGGGGGCAGGTCAGTTGATACGCCATTTGGCGCGTGGTGAGCAATCGGCGCCGACGCGGAGCTTTCATGCGGCGCAGCGGCGGGGCCGCCAGGGGAAGAAAGCCACAACGCGCAGCCGTTGCGCCCCGCCGCCGGCGCCGGGCTTGCCGACCGAGGGAGCGAGGCAGGGCCAAGGAGCCGGCCATCCTCACCGGGGGGGGCTCAAATGCAGAAGATCCGCGGTCAACTCATGGCCGGAAGCCGGTCGGCCAAGTGACGGTGTCGTCCGGCACGCAATCGCGCTCGATTGCAAGCTCATGCGACCCGCTTCTGCGGCCATTCGCCGGTTTTGAGAGCAGTTTCCGCTTCTTTGCGCGAAGACCAGTAGCGGCTGCATTCCCGCGTAAAGGGCAGGCCTGCCTCGTACAGGGTACCGATGTAGTAGCCGGCCGCGCATTTCAGAATTGTCAGCTGCGCATTGGCGTTGCCGAATTTGGTGGCCAGCACGCCACGCTTTGGATCAAAGGAGCAGTATCGAGGCTGAGGCGGCCGGTCTGTTGTCGAAATTGGCTGGCTTTTCGGCCGCGCTGACACCGATGCGACCCTGCGCCTCGGAGCCGCTGCCGCCTATCGATTGCGAATGCGCTTCGGCAGGAGATTTCCGTTTTTGCCTGCCACGCCTCTCATGCCGGAGGCGCAAGGCGTCGAGACCGGCCAGGAGAGAGGCAGGGCAAAGGAGACGTCCGGCATCATCGGGGGGCAGCTGAGGAAACAGGCGATCCCGGGTCCGCTCAGGCCCGAACCCGGTCAGATCGCTGTTCCAGTCCTCGGTCCCCGGAATGAGAAGCCGGGCCTCGATGCCGGCAACGGCCGCGCGCGCCTTGAGCGTCTCGGCTGCGGCCTCGCCGGCCGGATCGTGGTCAACGGCGATGTAGAGTCGGGCAAGGCGGGGAGGTAGAGCAAGTGCCGCCAGGTGATTGGCCGACAGCGCCGCTGCGATCGGCATGGCCGGCATCAGCGTGCGCAGGGACAGCATGGTCTTGCGGCCCTCGCCGGCCGTGAGGACGCGCTGCGGAATACCAATGCGCACCGCATGGCCGAGAAGATCGCCAAGCGCACGCCGCGGCTCGACGAGCGGGGCCTTGTCGACGCCGTCGCGGTCGAGCCAGGTGCGGTGGACGCCGGTGAGCGTGCCGGCAAGATCGGTGACGGCGGCGATGAGCGCAGGCCAGGTCTGGCGCGGGGCATCCTCGTGTTCGCGGTAGTAGCAGCGCGGATGATAGCGCAGCGCCCGCGCCGGAAATGGCCCGCGGAGCCCGCGGTGGTTGAGGTAGCGCTTGGCGAGCGTCCCCTGAATAGGGATGAGGCCGCAAACAGGCGGATTGCCGCGGTGCGGGTGTTGCGCGCCTTCGGTCTCGGTGCCGACGGCGGGCGTGGCGGCGCCTCGCCGAGGAACCGGCGCGCCTCGGCCAGGGTCTCGGCGAGGCTGTCGAGCTGCTGGCTGAGGCGGATGAGATCGAGGAGATCGCCGTGGTCGCCGGTGGCGGCATCGGTCCACTTACCGGCCGCTCCAGGGCCGTAGGCCGGTCCGGCGAGGCGCACATAGAGGCTGCGCCCTGGGCGAGACTTACGGGATCGGCCGCAGCCGCTGCGCTTGAGCTATGGCATGCGCGCTGCTGTGCACGCCGAGCTTGGTTTGCGCTTTCTTCAGGTGTGTGCGGACCGGCGCCGCGGCCGGCGGTTGCTGCGCCTGTGCATTCCGGACCGGGGCAGCCGAGCCCATGGCCGCCGCGGCTGCCAGCGTCGAGCTGCCGGCGAGAAGTCTTCGGCGACTGATCAGACGACTGTCGATGCCATCGCCTGATGCGTGGTTGGCCGGCCCGGATGTACTCATCACTTCCTCCTTGAGGCGGGCTTGGCAACATCACGTGCCCGCTTTCCTGACGACGCACCGAAACCCGACGTGGCAGGTCGATGTATCGATCGGCTCCGGATGGCGTGCAGCCGGGCGATAGCGCCGGCAATAGTTCGGGGCGCACAGGTGCGATCCACCCTTCAGCACCTTGCGCGGGATCCTGATGTTCGGCTGACAGGGGTCGTAGCTCCGATCCTCTCGCCCGCCGCGCGGGTTCTGC
>JAWLCO010000141.1:0-10099 GCA_041687075.1 Hyphomicrobiaceae bacterium
ACAGTCTTACGTTCCTCGGGATCGCCGTCGTCATCGGCGCAGGGCTCTACACGCTGCACCGCGAGCGGGTGAGGATCAGATCCAAGACACGTTGAGGTGACCCCCACCAAACCACGATTCCGACGAGAAATCGGTGCCGCGTTCAGACGAGGGCAGACAGTGCCTTTCCGATACGTTCCAACGCAATGCGCAGGTTCTCGCGCGATGTGGCGAACGAAACCCGGAAATACGGTTCGAGCCCGTATGCCGCGCCCGGCACTGCCGCTACATGGGCCTCGGTCAGCAGGTACGAGACCAGGTCAGCATCGTTGCTGATCACCTTCCCCGCCGGTGTCGTTCTGCCGATGAAAGCCGAGCATTCCGGATAGGCGTAGAACGCCCCCTCCGGAGCCCGCGCCCTCAGACCAGGAATCGCGTTCAGCCCGGCAACGACGAAATCCTTGCGCGCACGGTATTCGTCGACAGCCGTGGCGACGAAGTCCTGCGGACCAGTCAGGGCCGCCGCAGCGGCCGCCTGAGCGATCGAACAGGGATTGGACGTGCTCTGCGACTGGATTTTTCCCATGGCCGAGATCAGTCCAGCCGGTCCGGCGGCGTAGCCGATGCGCCAGCCGGTCATCGCGTACGTCTTGGAGACGCCATTGACCAGGAGCATCCGTTCCCGGAGGTCAGGGCAAGCAGAGAGAAACGAGTAGAATGGCTCGGAAGCGTAACTGATGTGCTCATAAATCTCGTCGGACATGACGAGCACATGGGGACGGCGCTCAAGAACGCGTCCGAGCCCGACGAGCTCAGTTCTGCTGTAAGCGGCACCGGACGGATTGTTCGGCGCGTTGAACATCACCCAGCGTGTTTTCGCCGTCAGTGCAGCTTCGAGCTTCTCCGGCGTCAGCTTGAAATTTTCAGCCACGTCGCAGGCCAGCACCTTCGGAATGCCGCCGAGCAGCAGCACCATGTCGGTGTAGGACACCCAGTAGGGTGCGGGGACGAGCACCTCGTCACCGGGCTCGAGGGTCGCCATCAGCGCGTTGAAAATGATCTGCTTGGCGCCATTCGCCGCCGATATTTCGTTGCGCGCGAACGCGAGCCCGTTCTCGCGACGAAACTTCTCGATGATCGCGTCTTTAAGTTCCGGCGTGCCGTCGGCGGCCGTATAGCGCGTTTCGCCGCGCCGCATGGCGGCAGCCGCCGCCGCAAGAATGTGTTCCGGCGTGTTAAAGTCCGGCTCGCCGAGGCTGAGATCGATGACGGATATTCCTGCCGCCGACATGCGGCGCGCTTCGATCGATATGGCCATCGACGGGGACGGCTTGATCAGCCCCGCCCGCGTGTTCTGGTACTGCATCTCTTCTCTCAGGCTTCCGGCACGTAGCCGAATTCGGCGTCGCGGCGCACCGCTTCCGGGTCCCGCTCTTCCGGCGGACCATAGCCTCCACCGCCGGGGAGCTGGAGGACGAGGCGACGGCCGCTCGGAACATGCTGCCGGCCCTTGGTCGCAAGCCGCGTGCCATCGTCGAGCAGCACCGCGCCCGGTGCGCCGTCCTTGCCGCCTGCGCGCCCGCGCGCTGGGTGCGTGACGCGGTCGAACATCGCGTTGAAGTAAAACTCGTGACCTGCAGTCGCGCCGATCTCGACGACCTGTCCCAGACCGCCGCGATAGCGCCCAGCTCCACCGGAGCCCTCGCGCAACTCCTTGCGCCAGAAGATAACCGGGCCGACGTGCTCGGTCGCCTCGATCGACATGGTGTGCACGCCGCTCGGAAATGCGGTCGAGCTGAGGCCGTCCAGTGTCGGCCGGGCACCACCACCGCCGCTGTTGAACAGCAGAACCTCGGCGCGATGGCCGCCGTTCTTTGGCGCGTCTTTACCCGTCAGCGGACGTGCGCTGATGTGCAGGTTCCATAGGGCGCCGGAGCCCTCGGCCGGAATCTGGCCAGGCAACATCTTGTGCACCGCGCCCAGCACCGCGTCGGGAATGAAATGACCGAGGACGTGCCGCACTGCGACCGGCGCGGGGTGCTGCGCGTTGAGAATGCAGCCCTCCGGCGCGGTGATCCTGAACGGCTCCAGGGAGCCGGCGTTGTTCGGAATTTCCGGTGCGATCGAGCACTTCAGGCCATAGCAGGCATACGCGACCGTGTAGATCAGTGGCACGTTGATGCCGAGAGGACTCGGCGGCGATGTTCCATCGAAATCGGTATGGATGCCGTTGTCATCGACAGTTATGCGGACGGCGATGTCGATGGGGCTGCCATAACCGTCCACCCGCATGACATTGTCGTAGACGCCGTGCGGCAATGCCTTGATCCGCTTCACGGTGGCGTCGTAGCTCCGGCGTAGCACGAAATCACCGAGCGCCTCCAGATCGTCGATCTGGAACTCGTCCATCATGTCCATCAGGCGCTTGTGGCCGGTCTCGTTGCAGGCCGCGAGCGAGTAGATGTCTCCGATCACCTGATCGGACTCGCGCACGTTGTGGCGCAGGATGTTCACGAGGTCGCGGTTGACCCGGCCGCGTTCGACGAACTTCATGATCGGGATGAAAATCCCTTCCTCGTAGACCTCGTTGGCATCAGGCCCGAAGCCGCGGCCGCCCACGTCCACCACGTGCGCCGTGCAGGCGAAGAAGCCGACCAGCGCGCCCTTCCGGAACGACGGCGTCACCATGGTGATGTCGAGCAGGTGTCCCGTACCCTTCCACGGATCGTTGGTGATGTAGACGTCACCCTCGAAGATGTTTTCGGGCCCGATGTCCCGGATGAAATGTCCGACGGCCTCCGCCATGGCGTTGACATGGCCCGGCGTGCCGGTCACCGCCTGGGCAATCATCTTGCCGCCGCGGTTGAATACACCGGCGGACAGATCGCCGGACTCGCGAACGCTGGTGCTGAAGGCGGTTCGGATCAGCGTCACCGCCTGTTCTTCCACGACGGAGATCAGGCGATTCCACATGATCTGCATGCGCACGTCGGACAGTGCGTCGATGGCCATTGCTTCGCTCCCCGTCTCGTTCAGGCGGCTGTGGTCCGGATCAGCAGGCAGCCGTCGGATTGCATGACGGCCTGCCTCCCCGCGGTGATGATGGTCGTCGTCTCCCGCTCCGTCACGATCGCCGGGCCCATGATGCGATCTCCCGGCTTCAAAGCGGCACGGCTGACGACGGCGGCTTCGACGAACTCGCCTTTTGCGGCATCGAAGATCCGGCGAGAGCCGGTGACCGCCGCATCGCCCGCAACTTCAACCCCTGCGATGGGGGCGACCGGTGGCGTAGGCGAACTCGCCCGCAGCGACCAGCTCACGATTTCCACGTCGAGCCCGTCGATCAGGCGATCGAAAAATCGCTCATAGGCCTCGTCGAACAGACGCCGGAATATTGCTGCGCCATCATCACCGTACTCGCGTATCTCGATCGGCACCGGTATTTCCCAGCCCTGTCCGACGTAGCGCATATAGGCCACGCATTCGAGCGTCGGAACCGTTCCAGGCGCACCCGCATGAACGAAGGAGGTTGCCTCCTCCAACAGCTCCTTCAGTACGCCGTTGACCCGGGTCACATCGAACCGGCTGAGGCGCAGATAGGCGCTACGCACCGACTCGAACCCGAAGGGAGCCCGCAGGAAACCGATGGCCGAGCCCACGCCGGCCCCGGGCGGCACCAGCAAGCGGTCGATCCCCAGTTTGTCGCAGAGCCGCGCTGCGTGAAGGGGAGCCGCGCCGCCGAAGGCGATCATCGTGAATTCGGACAACTCCTTGCCGTTCTCGACTGCGTGCATGCGCGCCGCGTTGGTCATGTTCTCGTCGACGACCTCGCACAGGCCGAACGCCGCCATCGTCTCGTCTGTCGCCAGCCTATCGCTCAAATGGGTGCGAACGGCCTGACGCGATGCGTCGGTCGAAAGAGCGATGCTTCCGCCGGCGAAATTGTCGGGATCGAGCTTGCCGAGCAGCAGGTCGGCGTCGGTTACGGTCGGCTTGTCACCCCCACGGCCATAGCAGGCCGGCCCGGGTTCGGATCCCGCGCTGTGCGGTCCGACACGAATCTGCTGCATCGAATCGACCGTGGCAATAGAGCCGCCACCGGCGCCGATCTCCACCATCTCGATCACCGGAATCGAGATCGGCATACCGCTGCCCATTTTAAAGCGGTAGGTGCGTGCGACCTCGAACGTCTTTGCGGTTTTCGGCACCTGATTCTCGATCAGGCAGATCTTCGCAGTCGTCCCGCCCATGTCGTAGGACAGCACCTGATCGAGCCCATAGCCGGCCGCGATATGGGCCGCGAAGATGGCGCCGCCGGCCGGACCTGACTCGAGCAGCCGGACCGGAAACTCCGCGGCGCTCTCGACGCTGATGATGCCGCCGCCCGAGTGCATCATGAAGACGGGACAGGCAGCACCTTCTTCCGCCAGTCGCCCGACCAGGCGGTTGAGATAGGACGCCATCAGCGGCTTCACGTAGGCGTTGGCGCAGACGGTGTTGAAGCGCTGAAACTCGCGCATCTGCGGCGAGACTTCAGACGACATTGAAACCGACAGGTCAGGTGCCCGCGCCAGCAGCGCGTCGCGCACGCGGCGCTCGTGCTCACCGTTGAGATAAGCGTGAATGAAACCGATGGCGACGCTCTCGTAACCTGCGGCGACGATCCTGTCGGCAAGCGCATCGATCTCCGGCTGCTCCAGCGCCTTCAGCACGCTGCCGTCGGCCCCGATCCGCTCGTCGAGCACGTACCGGTGGTTGCGCTCGATCAGCGGGGGAGGCAGCACGATGTTGAGGTCATATTGCTCGAACCGGTTTTCCGTCCGCATCTCGATGACGTCACGGAAACCTTTGGTCGTGATGAAAGCCGTCTTGGCACCGCGGCGCTCGATGAGAGCGTTGGTCGCGAGCGTCGTGCCGTGGATGATCGTGTCGATCTGCTCCAGACGAATTTCCGCAATCTGGGCGATGCTTTGAATCCCCTCCACAATGGCCTGCTCAGGTCGTGTATGGTTGGTCAGAACCTTCGTGGAGAAAAGGCTCTTCCCGCGTTCCAGAACAATATCAGTGAACGTGCCGCCGATATCGGCGCCGACCCGTATCTGTTCCCCGTCTTGAGTCATGGTTCTCCGGCCTTTGAATGAAGTCCCGGTCAGGCTTGCGCGTCAGGCGCGGAACCGTTCCGCTGATTTGAATGACGCGGCCAGCGCGTCGCCGGCCCGGGTCAGCAATCCGACGTCACTTCCCACGGCGACGAAGCGCGCGCCCCAATCGATATAGCGGCTGGCATCGTCCTGGACCGGGGCGAGGACGCCAGTAACCAGGCCGTCCTTGCGGCCCAGTTCCAGCGTCTTGCGGATCGTGGCCTGAACGTTGTCGCTGCCCGGATTTCCGAGAGAGCCCAGATCTGCAGCTAGGTCGCCCGGACCGACAAAAATGGCGTCGATCCCGTCCACCGCAGCTATCTCTCGCGCCACGGCTGCGGCTGTTTTCGTTTCGATCTGTGCCGAGATGAAAATCTCCTCGTGCGCATTCGCGTGATAGTTCCGTACCCGGCCGAAGCGGTTGGCACGCTGCGACATCGAAAATCCGCGAATGCCGTGCGGCGGATACCGCGTGGCGCTGACGAGCGCCCGGGCCTGCTCGGCGGTCTGCACCATCGGGATCAGGAAGGAGCGAATGCCGCTATCCAGATACTGCTTGATCAGGTTCGGGTCGTGGCTCGGCAACCGGACAACGATCTCGGTGTCGTAGGCGGATGCTGCCCTGTGCTGATGGATTACCGAGAGAATGTCATTGGGGCTGTGCTCCACATCGACAAGGAGCCAGTCGAAACCTGCACCGGCCAGAAGCTCGGTCGATGTGGCGCTACCCAGCGAACACCATAAGCCAACCTGAAGTTCGCCGGCCTTCAGGGCGACTTTCAACCGATTATGGAGTTCTTTCATTTGTCCGTCAGCCCCCTCGCTCGCACCAGTCAGCCCGGCTTAATTTGTACGACAACATATGACATGAGAAGTAAGAGCGTCAACGTTGTCCTTGGCCCAGCAATGGACCGGGCGACACGCTACGTTTTGACCAATTCAAGGGGTTGAGCGCGCGCGAAGGACGGCTTTTCTGAAACGCGCATCATGCGGTTTTGGTCAGGCCTGACCTGCCCTGCCGCGGCAAGGTATTTTCAGGCCAGTTTTTCAATTACGCATCATTTCCGGAAGTATGAGCACGATTTGCGGAAAGACCGTAATCAGCACTATCAGCGCGATGAGCAGAAGAAAATAGGGCGCTGCTGCCATTGTTATGGTCAGAATGTCTTTCCCGGTGATGCTCTGCAGTACAAAGAGATTAAACCCGACCGGCGGCGTTATCTGCGCTGCCTCGATCATAATGACAATGAAAATACCAAACCACACCAGATCAATTCCGGCTGTCTGAACCATTGGCAACATGACCGATGATGTCAGGACGATGATCGAAATGCCTTCAAGGAAGCAGCCCAGAATGAGCATGAAGAGCGCAAGCACAGCCAGCAGCGCGTAGGAGGACAGCCCGAGCGAATCGACCCACGTTGCCAGTGTGCGCGGGATGTCGACGAACGCGACCGCTATCGTGAGACACGCGGCGCACGCAATGATAAACGAGATCATGCATGACACACGCACGGCCGACATCAGGCCCTGCATGAAAACTGCCCAGCTCAGGCCGCCGCTGAGCGCCGACAGTATCAACGCACCGATGACACCGATCGTAGCGGCCTCGGTTGGTGTCGCGATGCCGCCGTATATGGAGCCGATCACCGCTGCAATCAGCAGTGCAACGGGGATCAGCCGGCGCGAACTGATTATTTTCTCGACGAAGCCAACCTTCGGTTCTGCAGGTGGCATCTTATCCGGATTGAGGAGGCTCCAGATCGCCGTGTAGCCCATATAAAGGCCAATGAGCACCAAACCCGGAAGGACGCCGGCGATGAACAAGCGTCCAATAGACTGTTCGGCGGTGACGCCATACACGATCATGATGATCGATGGCGGGATCAGAAGGCCGAGTGTTCCGGAACCGGCAAGAGTTCCGATTGTCAGGTTGAGCGGGTAATTGCGGCGTGTCAGCTCCGGCACGCTCATTCGTCCCACGGTGGCACATGTCACCGCAGAGGAGCCGGCCACCGCCGCCATGAGTCCGCAACCGAGCACGTTGACGTGGAGGAGCCGGCCAGGAAGGCGGGAGACCCAGGGTGCCAGGCCCTGAAACATGTCAGAGGAGAGATTGCTCCGGAACAGGATTTCGCCCATCCAGATGAACAGCGGCAGCGAGGTCAGCGCCCACCCCCAGCTCGCGTCCCACATCGTCGATGCGATCAGCGAGCCCATTGGGGCTGTTGTGAACAGGCCCATCAGAACCATGCCGACGATCAGAAGCGAGATTGCGACCCAAACGCCGCTCGCCAGCAGAAACAGCAATAGCGATGCGAGCACCACCGACGCTAAGGTGATCGGATCCATTATCGACTCTTAAGCAGGGGGATTTTCGAGGTCAATCTCGTCAGCATCATCCGTTCGCGGCCGACCGCCCCATGCGATCCAGACGAGCTCGTCGATGACAGCAACTGCCAGCAGCGTGATTCCTGCAGCCACCCCGGCCTGAGGAATCCAGAATGGAATGGCCAGAAGGCCCGGGCTGACGTCGTTGAACTCGAAGGACTGGAACGCAAACAAAATCATGTTCCAGGCGAGATAGCAGACGGCTCCCGCTGCCAGGATGCAATTCAATATCTCGATGGGCCTGCGTGAACTCCAGGGCAGCCGGTCAAGCAACAGCCTGATACGAACGTGCGATCCGCTGCGGAACGTATGGGCCAAGCCAAAAAACGTCGAAGCGGCGAGGCATAGCCCCGCCACTTCGGTCGCATCGACCGTCACGCCCTGCATCCGGCCTGCAATCTGAGCCACGATGGAGACTGCGATCCCGACGAGAAACATTGCGGCGACATAGCCGCTGTAGAGATAAATTCTCTCGAGAACGACCCTGAGCACCAGCAAGCTCCGATCAAATCGCGGGGCGCGTTAGGTTTCAGGAACTATTTCGCTTTGATCGCTGCCTGATAGGTATCGTAAACCGCCTTTTCCTCCGGCGTCGCCTCAGCCAGCCAATCCGCTACCATCTCCACACCGATCTCGTCGATCCGGTCCATGATGTCCTTGGGCGCCTGGCTTACGGTCATGCCGTTGTCCTTCAGTATCTGCTCGCGCTCTTCGCTGGCCTTCTTGCTCAACTCCCAGCCGCGATTGGTGGCGCGCTCACCGGCCTCGAGCACGATTTTCTGGGTTTCCGCATCCAATTGCCGGAACGCGCGCTCGTTGACGATAATCCCGTTCTTGTTATGCATCGTGCCGGTATAGGTGAAGTACTTGACGTAATCCCAGGCCTGCACGTCCGTGCCCGTCTGTGCACTCGTCCAGAGCGCGTCGATCATGCCGGTCGAGAAGGCCTGCGGAACCTCCGCGAATGGAAGAATCAGTGCCTCCATGCCGAGCTTTTCGCCCATGATCTGCGTTTGCTTGGAGTAGATGCGCAGCTTTTGGCCTTTAAGGTCGGCGAGCGATTTCACCGGCTCCTTGGTGTAGAAACCCTGCCCCGGCCAGGCCACATAGGTCAGGACACGCATGCCGTTCTTTTTGAACAAATTGTCCCAGAACGGCCGCTGCGCCTTCATCAGCTCGTAGGCCTTGTCATAGTCGGAAGCGACGCCCGGAATGTTGTCCAGGTTATACATCGCCGCTTCGTTACCGTAGACGCCGAAACGGATCTCACCGATCTGGACCTGCCCCGACTGTACGGCGCGCTTGATCGCGTCGTGCTTGATCAGGCTATCGTTCGAGCGCAGATCGATCTTCAGCCTGCCACCGGATTTCTCTTCGATCTCTTTGATGAACTGGCGGATATTCTGCGTGAAAAAGCTGCTCTCAGGATAGCCGGACGCCATTGTCCAGGTCGTCTGGGCCTGGGCGCCGACGGAGCTCAGCGCAATAGCGGAGGCCAATGCGGCTGCTGCCGATACTTTTCTGAGAAACATCGAGTTCTCCCCGTTTCTGATTGAGGGCTATCTCTGCATCCGCTTTAGGGACGCGCCCCACAAGCATCTAATTTGACAGATTGCATTCTTGGCCACTGTTGCAGTGTGCAATCTGCTGTCTGTTATCATACATGTCAAACAGAAATAACGGGGTTGGCCAGGCTGTTCCAGCCTGTCGAACGCGTCGATCATATGCGACCAAAAGGTCGAAGGCAGATAGGCGGAATGCTGATTCGCAGGGGCGGAAGCCGGGATGCTTGGGAAAAGAGAGAACTTATCAGATCAGCTTGCCAAGCTATTGGCAAATAAAATCGCATCCCAGGAGTACCGGCCTGGGGACCGGATTCCGACGGAGGCTGCCCTTTGTGCTGAACATGGCGTTAGCCGTACTGTCGTGCGTGAGGCTATCGCCTCGTTGCGAGCCGATGGGATGGTCATTGCGAGGCAGGGGGTGGGGGTTTTCGTCAGTTCCCGGCGCAGGCTCCTGCCGTTCGAGCTGGATGCCAAGGCCACCGGCAAGCTGAACGATGTCCTGCACGTTCTTGAACTGCGCCTGAGCGTCGAGGTCGAGGCGTCAGGTCTGGCGGCAGAACGGCATTCGCGGCGCCACCTGCAGGTGATCAAGGCGAGGCTGAACGACATCGACAGGGAACTGCGCGCCGCGGACGGCGACAGTGGCCGTGCCGACTTCGCCTTCCATTCCGCGATCGCCCGGGCGACCCGCAATCCCTACTTCGAGAAGTTTCTGAACTTCGCCGGGCCACAGATCATTCCGCGGCTGCGGTTCGGCAGTCTGAGAAATGATCGAATATCGGATCTCGAGTATCACAGCCAGATTCAGTCTGAGCACAAACTGATCGCCGACGCGATCGCCGATCGGGATGTTACGGCCGCGCGCGAGGCCATGCGCAAGCACCTCTCGGCGAGCCTGGAGCGCTACCGCGCTCAGCACTCAAATCCCCGAGCCTCCGCCGCCGCGACAGGATGAGGTACGCGCTCCGCAACCAGGTCTCTCATTGATAGATCGAAGGCCGGTCAAGGCACCAGGCGAGAGGA
>JAWLCO010000142.1:0-10077 GCA_041687075.1 Hyphomicrobiaceae bacterium
CCAATCCGGCCCTGGCGCACATGGGCGATCACTCTCGTTTTGCGCTCCCCGAAATGGCCGCGCATCTTTTGGAATGGGATCACCTTTTCTTTCTCGGACTGGCGGGCGTGATCGGGATCATGGCTTTTCGGGCCGGCCGCCGCCTGGAGGCGCGGCGCATTCGTTTCAACCGACGGAGGGATTAGGAATGATCCCAGGCGAAGTGATAACGGCTGCAAGCGAAATCGAGCTCAATGCCGGACGCAAGACGGTCACCCTGACCGTCGCCAATACCGGCGACCGGCCGATCCAGGTCGGCAGCCATTACCATTTTTTCGAAACGAACCCCGCCCTCGCCTTCGATCGCGCGCGCGCCAAGGGGTTCCGGCTCGACATTCCCGCCGGGACCGCCGTGCGCTTCGAGCCCGGCCAGACGCGCGAGGTTCAGCTCGTCGAGCTGGCCGGTAAGCGAGAGATCTATGGTTTCCGCCAGGCCGTCATGGGAAAGCTCGACTGAGGGCGGGAGACAGGGACAATGGCGACGAGAATTTCACGCGCCGCATACGCCGGCATGTACGGCCCGACCGTCGGCGACAAGATCCGTCTCGCCGATACCGAGCTCTTCATCGAAGTGGAACAGGATTTCACCACCTACGGCGAGGAGGTGAAATTCGGCGGCGGCAAGGTCATCCGCGACGGCATGGGCCAGTCGCAATCCCCGAATGCCCGCGGGGCCGTCGATACGGTCATCACCAACGTGGTCATTCTCGATCACTGGGGCATCGTCAAAGCCGATGTCGGCATCACGAACGGCCGTATCTCAGGCATAGGAAAGGCCGGCAATCCCGACATCCAGCCCAACGTCGACATCATCATCGGACCGGGCACGGAGGTTCTTGCAGGCGAAGGCAAAATCCTGACTGCCGGCGGATTCGACACCCACATCCACTTCATCTGCCCACAACAGATAGAAGAAGCGCTGATGTCCGGAATCACATCGATGCTGGGCGGCGGCACCGGACCGGCCCATGGCACGTTCGCCACCACCTGCACGCCAGGCCCCTGGCACATCGGAATGATGCTGAGAGCCGCCGATGCCTTCCCCGTGAACCTCGGCTTCGCCGGCAAAGGCAACGCGTCGCGCCCCGAGGCGCTGGTCGAAATGGTCAAGGCCGGCGCCTGCGCGCTCAAGCTGCACGAGGACTGGGGCACGACGCCGGCGGCCATCGACTGTTGCCTGTCGGTTGCCGACGATCACGACGTGCAGGTCATGATCCACACCGACACGCTGAACGAATCCGGCTTCGTCGAGGACACGATCGCGGCGTTCAAGGGACGAACGATCCACGCTTTCCACACGGAAGGTGCGGGCGGCGGTCACGCCCCCGACATCATGCGCGTCGCGGGTCTTTCCAACGTGCTGCCGTCCTCGACAAATCCGACGCGGCCGTTCACGGTCAACACCATCGACGAGCACCTCGACATGCTGATGGTCTGCCATCACCTGTCGTCGAAGATTCCGGAAGACCTCGCCTTTGCCGAAAGCCGCATTCGCCGCGAGACGATCGCCGCCGAGGACATCCTGCACGATCTCGGCGCGCTCTCGATGATGTCCTCGGACAGCCAGGCCATGGGCCGCGTGGGCGAGGTCATCACACGCACTTGGCAGACGGCGCACAAGATGAAGGTTCAGCGCGGGCCTTTGCCCGAGGACAAAGGCCGCGGCAACGACAACTTCCGGGCCAAGCGCTACGTTGCAAAATACACGATCAACCCCGCCATCGCACACGGCGTGGCCAGGCACATCGGCTCTGTCGAGGCCGGCAAGCTCGCGGATCTGGTGCTGTGGTCGCCCGCCTTCTTCGGCGTCAAGCCCGACTGCATCATCAAGGGCGGCGCGATCGTGGCGGCGCAGATGGGCGATCCCAACGCCTCCATTCCGACCCCGCAGCCGGTGCATTACCGGCCCATGTTCGGCGCCTACGGCGGCGCGGTGCGAGCGACCTCTCTGCTGTTCGCATCACGCGCCGCGGTGGCCGGAGGCCTGGGCCGGAGGCTCGGCCTCGGCAAGGAGCTCGTCCCCGTCGAGAACGTCCGCGGTGGCATCTCCAAGAAGAGCATGATCCACAACGACGCCACGCCCGACATCTCGATCGATCCGGAAACCTACGAGGTGCGCGCCGATGGCGAGCTGCTCGTCTGCCAGCCGGCCTCCGAGCTGCCGATGGCGCAGCGCTACTTCCTGTTCTGAGGAGCAATGACCTTGCAGCGTGCCACCCGCATCGTCCGGAAATCCGAGATTGGCGTACTGCCTGTTGCCGACAGCATCACCCTCGACCGGGCGTCGCGCTACCGCCGCCGCATTGCGATGACCACTGACGGCGGCCGGTCCGTTCTGCTCGATCTTCCCGAGGCGGCCTATCTTGCCGACGGTGACGCCTTGCAGCTCGAGGACGGAACCCTCGTCCGCGTCATTGCTGCCCCCGAGCCGCTCATGGAGATTCATGCCGCCGATGCACACGCGCTCGCCCGGATCGCGTGGCATCTCGGCAATCGCCACACACCGGCGGAAATCACGGCCGACGCGATCTACATTCAGCCGGATCACGTTCTCGAGGCGATGGTGGTGGGCCTCGGCGCCCATGTGCACGCGGTGGTCCGCCCGTTCGAGCCGGAGGGCGGCGCCTACGGCGGCAAGGGACAGCTCCACACCAGCCATCACCATCACGGGCACGATCATCTCCACACGCATCATCACGCGCACGAGTAGGTGCGAGCGCCCGTGTCGAGCCTTGGGAGCAGAATGGACCAGCGGTCGTCCACGCAGGAGGCCCGTCGCGCGAGATCGCAGGCCCTGCTGCAGATCTGGCTGTCCCCCGCATTTCCCGTCGGCGCCTTTGCCTATAGTCACGGGCTGGAGGCCGCCGCGGATCGCGCCTGGGTTGCCGATCGCACATCGCTCGAGCCATGGCTCGCGGACCTCGTGTCGGCGGGCGCGCTGCGCAATGATCTCATCCTCCTCGCCGCAGCGTGGCGGGCTGCGTCGTCTTTTGATCACGCACGGCTCCAGGAGATCGCCGACCTCGGTGCTGCGCTCCAGCCCTCCGCAGAACGGTTCCTGGAGGCAACGCAGCAAGGCCGCTCGTTCCTTCAGCAGATCGCAGCCGCCTGGCCGGTTCCGGATTTGGACGCGCTCATGGCGCGGCGAGAGTGCGAGGACATCATCCATTCCGTTGCGGTCGGGATGGTTGCATCGCTTCATCGCATTCCGCTCGCCGACACGCTCCGCGCTTACGCGATCGCCTTCGCCGGAAACATGACCTCCGCCGCCATTCGCCTGTCCATCATCGGGCCGACGGAAGCGCAGCAGATCATGGCCGCGCTGATGCCTCTCCTTCTCGCACAAGCGACGGCCGCCGAGGCTGCATCACTCGACGACCTGGGCAGCGCCGCCATGCTCTCCGATCTCGCCTCCCTCCTTCATGAAACGCAGAACACGAGGCTGTTTCGCTCATGACCTCCCCTCATGGCCCGCTCCGCGTCGGCATCGGCGGCCCGGTCGGCTCCGGCAAGACGACCCTGACCGAGATGCTCTGCAAGCGATTCCGAGGCATCTACGACCTCTGCGTCATCGCCAACGACATCTACACGAAGGAGGACGCCGAGATCCTGATGCGCGCCCAGGCGCTGCCGCTCGACCGGATCATGGGCGTGGAGACCGGCGGCTGTCCGCATACGGCGATCCGCGAGGACTGCTCGATCAACCTCGCCGCCATCGAGACCATGCGGCGCAAGTTCCCGGCGCTCGACCTGATCCTGATCGAATCCGGCGGCGACAATCTCGCGGCGACGTTCTCGCCGGAGCTCGCCGACCTCACCATCTACGTCATCGACGTGGCCCAGGGCGAGAAGATCCCGCGCAAAGGCGGCCCCGGCATCACCCGCTCCGACCTGCTCGTCATCAACAAGACCGACCTCGCGCCGCACGTCGGCGCCGACCTCGACGTCATGGAGCGCGATACACGGCGCGCGAGGGCTGAGAAACCGTACGTCTTCGCCAACGTTCGCTCCGGCGAAGGCGTGGGTGCGATCGCCCGCTTCATCGAGCAACAAGGCGGCCTGGCGGCAAGGTCATGAAGACCTTGCCCGGTTATCCCGGATGCGCGTCATGAATGGCTGGATCTGCTGGTGCCAGCCCGGATCTTCAAGGCTGCGCCCTGAGATGAGGTGCGGTCAAGAGCGATTGACGGGAGCTAGATCTGGACTTGCTGCTGCTCCAGGCCGTCAGCCGGCAATCTGTTCCGGAGCAGCGTTCAGCGGCCGGAACATGCGCCGGTAGGCGCCGGGTGTGAGCCCTGTGGAGCGCTTGAACACCCGCCGGAAGAACGCCGGGTTCTCATAGCCGACCAGCGCTGCGATGTCGTCCGCGGTGCTGTCCGCGGTTTCCAGCAGACGCTTGGCCTCCTCGATGCGGAGGTTCTGAACGTAGGCGATCAGCGTCGATCCCGTGGCGGCCGTGAAGCGCCGCTTGAGGGTGCGCTCAGGTATCCCAAACTGTTTCACCACGGCCGTAACGGCATGCGGCTCCCGGTAGTGCGCGGCGAGCCAGCTCTCTGCCTTGCGCACGACGGAATCGGCGTGCGGCTGCCGGCGCACGAGACTGGCGTATGGAAGCTGCCCTTCCCCGTGCCACTTCAGAAGATAGACCTTGGCAATGCGCAAGGCCTCGCCGGGACTGCAATGGCGCGAAATGATGTGAATGGCGAGATCGTGCCAGGACGTCGTCCCCCCAGCCGTCACGATGCGACCCGTTGGGTCCGCGATGACGAGATTGGGTGCAGGATTGAAACGCACCTTGGGGAAGCTCCCCCGGAAAAGATCCTGATAGCCCCAGTGGGAGGTCGCCTCGCGGCCATCGAGCAGCCCGGCGGCTGCGAGCAGCACCGAGCCGGAGCATGCCGAGTAGATCATGCTGCCGCTCTCGTAGCAGCGGCGGAGCCATGCCTTCACGTTCGAATGGCGATCGCGAATGTCATCTGTCGGGGCAAGCCACAGCTCCGGCACGATCACCACATCCGTTGCGCTTGCGTGCTCGATCGTGACCTCGGGGCTGACGGGGATGCCATTGCCGCAGCGAAACGGCTGCCTTTCCGGCGACACGATACGCGGCCGGATCAGCGGGAGTCCCGGCTCCTCACCCGTGAGCTCCCGCCATAACGTGCCTGTGGCGGCGAGCACGTCGACCATGCCGTAAAGTGCCGAGCCGGCCGTTTCCGGCAGCGCCAGGATCATGGCATCGACGGCACGAGACTTTGCCATTCGCGAGGCCTCTGTTTGTGGCACGAATGGATCGATTTTAGCAAGAATCGCTCTGCTGAAAATCTCTGCTCAGATTTAATTCTCCGGGCGTCGGCGGCTCCCTCCCAGGGACGCCATACCAACCAATGGAGATCGATCATGAGCACTCAATCTGCTGTCGTGGAAAGCCCGGCTATCATCAACGGCCTCGACGTGAACGCCGCTCACGCAACCATCGCCGCCATCAAGGCCGACAAGAGCCTTGCCAGGTTCCAATTTCGTGCCCGCAACACCTGGATCAATGGCGGTGAGAACCGCTCCGTCATCCGCGACTTCTACGGCGCCGGCCAGGAGGATACCTCGCGTAGCGCTTCCTTCGCGTTCACCAACGGCGAGCCGCCGGTCCTGCTCGGAAACAACGAGGGCGCAAACCCGGTCGAGTTCTTGCTGCACGCTCTCGCCGGCTGCGTGACGACCACCTTCGTCCTGCATGCCATGGCGCGCGGGATTGTCATCCAGGAGCTGTCGACAGAGCTCGCCGGCGACCTTGACCTGCAGGGCCTGCTCGGGCTCGATGAGGCCGTGTCGCCCGGCTACGAGCAGATCCGCATTCGCATGCACGTCAAGGCGGACTGCCCGGACGCGGAGCTCGATAACCTGCTGGCCTATGCGCAGCAGCATTCACCGGTGTGCAACACGATCTGCCGGCCTGTTCCAGTTGTCATTGAGCGCGCCAACTCCTGACCAACGGACGTGGACAAAGCGAACGAACAAGCGTCCGGGCAGCGCAACGCAGCTCGGGCGCGGCACTGAAGGCCTTGTCGCCCGATCTGAATATGGGGAGTGGCGCGCGGGCGGGGTGATGACAACTGAAGTCCTGCGGAATTACGGCCTGCGGTTTGAGGAAAGGGGAGACGGAACAGCTGATCCTGTTCCCTGAGAAACAGACCCGGGCAGCCCTGAACTCCTATAGGTTTTCGTGGCCGCAGCCGGGCCAACAAGGCATCACGAGATGATCATGAGCACAGCTTCCGACCGTGTCGGCCGATCGCAGGAACGCGTTCTGGCGCTCCACTGTTCGGGTGCAGACCACAGGCAATGGCGCAAGCTGCAGACCGCGCTGGAGCCTGAGTTTGAACTGATCGCCCCAGACTTCTATGGCTGCGAGAGCATGGGTCCGTGGCACGGCGCCCGCCCCTTCTCCCTGGCCGAAGAAGCAGCTGCCATCATAAAACTCATCGATGACCTGGATAGGCCGGTTCACCTGGTGGGACACTCCTACGGCGGCGGCGTTGCCCTCAAAGTGGCGCTCGAGCGCCCGTGGGCATTTCGCTCAATCACACTTTATGAACCTTCGGCTTTTCACGTGCTGAAGCAGCTCGATGAGCGAGGCGCCGCTGAGTTTGCTGAAACCCGTGCACTCGCAGACGACATCGGCAAGGACATATTATGTGGTGCCTATCAGGCTGCGGCGCAGCGCTTCGTCGACTATTGGAGCGGCCCTGGTGCCTGGCAGGATCTCAAGCCCGAGGTGAGGATGGCCCTGCTACGATGGCTGCCCAAGGCGCCGCTCGACTTCGAGGCGCTGATCGAGGAGCCGACGCCGGCATCGGCATATCGGGTTTTGCGCTGCCCCATGCTGGTGTTGCGGGGCGAGCATGCACCGAAGCCCAGCCGGATGATTGTCGATGAGCTGGTGCGATTGGTGCCCTGCGCACAGGCCGAAATCGTCCCCGGTGCCGGGCATATGGGGCCGATTAGCCATGGTGCGGAGATTGCTGCGCGCCTCGCCAAGCACGTCCGCCTCGCAGCGGCGCCGGTCATACGGGAGGAGAGTGTGGGCGCTTGCGCTGCGTGAGAGGCGAACAGGCACACTGAAGGAGAGGGAGCCCACCTCGTATGCGACGCCGCTTTCCTGCCCGACATAAAGGGTGGGATGCGCATTGAAAATCTGCAGGCCCGAGAACAGCAGGAAGAACAGGCAGACGACCCACGTCCAATGGGTCATCCGTGTCCAGATGCTCTGGCGGTATATCAGCGAGCCGCTCGACGCCCGCACGGTGGTTTCGAGTGGAACGGACATGGTGATGCTGTCTGGCGTCGTTGGAGATGAGAGGAGACGGCTCCGCGGCCCGAAGCTGGCGCGCGGAGCCCGAGGTGGCTGGCCTCACTTCTTTTTCATGCTGTCGCCAGTCTCCTTGGCCATGGCATCCGCGCCCATGCTGTCCTTCTTCATGGCATCGGATCCCATTTTGTCCTGGCCCATCGCATCCTTCTTCATAGCGTCACCGCCCTTGGACATGCTGTCACTCTTCATGGCATCGCCGGGTTTGGCTTTGCTCATGGAGTCCTGGGCATAAGCTGAGGATGCCACCACACCGAAAGCGGCAAGGGCGAGGCTGAGAATGGCATTGCGGATGACAGCGACCATGGCGTAACTCCCAAGTAGGCGTGACCGCCCGGACCCTATGGCCGGAGCGCACGCGACGTTCGGAAGTTCGCTGAAAGCCCGCTGCCGGTTACGCCTTCACACAAGCGTGATAAAAGCGAAACCCGCGCGAGGATCTGCCGAGGCGGTAACCTTTTCCGACTGAAAGCGAATAAGCCCTATGGGTGAGCTGCAGGAACGGGAAGACAGGCTTCGCACCCTGATGCTGGCATCGCTCGCCGGCGATTCCGCCTCATATAGACGCCTCTTGACCGAATTGACCGAACTTCTCCGGCGCTACTTCCAGCGTCGGCTTTATGACCATCCGTCAGGCCAGGTGGACGATCTTGTGCAGGAGACCCTGTTGGCCATTCATGCGCGCCGCATCACCTACGATCCCAATCAGGCCCTGACGGCCTGGGTGTATGCCATTGCGCGTTACAAGCTCGTCGACCTGCTGCGCCGGTCTCGACAAAGCAAACATCTGCCGATCGATGATGTCGCGGACTTCATCGCCGATGATACTGTCTCCGCGCAGTCGACCGACGACCGCCACGACCTCGATGCCGTGCTTGACACCCTGCCGGAGGGAACGCGGGGGTTGATCCGGCGCGTGAAGATCGACGGGCAATCGATTGCCGAGGTCGCAGCAGCAACGGGCATGTCCGAATCCGCCGTGAAGGTTGCCGTGCATCGCGGCTTCAAGACATTGCTGGCGCGGTTTGGAGGCAAGCAATGACCGATGACCTGATTGCGCGCCTCGTCGACGACCTGAAGCCGGTGCCGGCCGGCGCACTGCAGCGACGGCTTCTGCTTGCTGCGCTGCTCGGACTTGCCGTTTCGATGCCGCTGATGGCGATCTGGCTCGGCTTTCGGCCTGACCTGCGCGAGGCGACCGGCAGTGCGATCTTCTGGATCAAATCAGGTTACACGGCGGGGCTCGGACTTGCCGGCCTCTGGGCGGTGGAGCAGTTGAGCCGTCCTGGTCATCGTGGGAGACGGCCGTTGCGTGTGGCGCTCGCCCTCGTCATGGCAACGGCGATCGCATCCATCGTCGATCTCGCGCTGGCGCCCGTCGAAGCGCGCCCCAATATGCTGATGGGCTCATCCGCGCTGCTATGCCCGTTCTTCATTATGGCACTGTCCCTGCCGTTCTTCGTCGCAGGGTTTGCCTTCATGCGCCGCACCGCGCCGACCAGGCTCGCCTTGGCCGGCGCAGCCGTGGGATTGGCAGCAGGCGCGCTCGGTGCCTGGGTCTACTCCTTTCACTGCACGGAAGGTGGACTGCCATTCCTGGCGCTCTGGTACAGCTTAGGCATCGCCGTGGTCACGGCCGCCGGCGCCCTCGCGGGCCGTGTCCTGCTGCGCTGGTAGACCGCGTGATGGCCAGCCGAGCATAATGAGCGGGCGGCGGGTCTCCAGACCCGGCGACTCCTGAATTCCTTACGGGCAGAACTGACAACTCACCTATTCTGCGCGGCTTAGGACGCCGATGCCTTTGCCACTGTTGGACAAATTCTCGGATGTGGCCCTGCCGGCAGGCCAGCAATTCAACACCATGTCGACCACGGCCAGCAGCTCCGCCCGGGATGCGCCGTCTGCTGCCTGTACCGACATCCCCTTGACCACGATCGACACGTAACGCGACAGGATTGCGGTGTCGGCATCGGGCGGGAGATCGCCCTCCGCCTTCGCGCGCTCCAGTCGTTCCCGGAGCTGCGCTTCGGCTGAGGCACGGCGACAGCACAGCTCCTGCTTCACGGCTTCGGCCGTCTCTCCGCAAGACAGCGCACCCTGAACAACAAGACAGCCCGCAGGACGATCAGGGTGGGTGAAGGCTTCGGCAACACCGCGCAGCAGATGCTCGATGACGCCGCGAGCGGTCGGTTGCTGCAACGCCCCGTGCAGTACGGCAGCGGGCCCGACCTCGGCGTAGCGGTCGAGCGCGCGGCGAAAGAGCGTCTCCTTGTCTCCGAACGCCGCATAAAGGCTCGGCCGGTTGATGCCCATCGCCTCCGTGAGATCGGACAACGATGTTCCTTCGAACCCACGCTGCCAGAAAACAATGAGTGCCTTGTCCAGCGCCTCGTTGGTATCGAATTTTCTAGGGCGACCCTTGGCCACCATCTTCACCTCTTCTCGCTGTGCAGACACACTATAGCTTTTTCATACTCATCGGTACAGATAACTATTGACACACCCGGCGTCACCTCCCTATTACGTACCGCTCGGTACACAGAAAGTGGCGAGGCACACGATGGCACTCACGTTAGCATGTCAGTGAAGCCAGGTACCGGAATGACCTCTGGTGAGGAGGGCGTCCGATGCCGATCAAGCGAGACTCATCCGTGAGCCTCTGCCGACTGGGTCCG
>JAWLCO010000143.1:0-10071 GCA_041687075.1 Hyphomicrobiaceae bacterium
CGAGGATCTCATACGCCGCGAGCTCGATGAAGTCGGGCGCGAGGCGGAGCTGATCGCACGGCTCAGGGAGATTTATCAGCAGCAGGGAATCGATGTTCCCGATCGCGTCCTGGAGCAGGGCGTCGAGGCGCTCAAGGAAAGCCGCTTCGTCTACACGCCACCGCCGCCATCATGGAAGCGTTCGCTGCTCGAGCTCTGGGCGCGCAGGGGCGCGGTCGGCAAGCAATTTCTGCGCATTATCCTCATCGTCCTCGCTCTGATCGGCCTCGTCTATTTCCTGGCAATCCGTCCGGCACAGCAGGCCCGTCAACAGGCGCTGATCGAGGCGACGGAAACGCTGCCGAGGTCGATACGGCTCGCGCATGCGGACATCCAGCAGATTGCCACCGAGGACGCGGCCCGCACGAGGGCCGATACGCTGCTTGCCGACGGCGAGCGCGCCATCCGGGACAGGGAGCTTTCGGACATGCGCCGCATCAATGCCGAGCTTGTGCAACTTCGGGAGACCCTGCGCGCGGAGTACACCCTGCGGATCGTCTCGGAGCCTGGCCAGCTCACCGGGCTCTGGCGCAGCCCGCCTGGCTGGTTCAGGGACCGCAGATACTATCTGATCGTGGAGCCGGTGACGGCGGACGGACAGAGGCTGACCTTGCCCATCCGTGATGAGGCGACGGGCGAAACGCAAAACGTCAGCCAGTTCGGCGTCCGAGTGCCGCAGGAAACCTACTCTGCAGTCGCCAATGACAAGCGCCCGGACGGGATTGTCGACAACAACGTGTTCGGCGTAAAGCGCCGCGGGACGCTGCAGGTCGACTATCGTATGCCCTTCGACGGCGGAACAATCACCAGCTGGTAGCGAGCGGGCGGCCAACAATGTGGACGGGACGACAGGCGTTCGAACGCATCGAGAACGCGATCGTCAGCCTGCATCGTCAGGAGACGGAGCTCGACAGCGCGCTCGCCTCCGCGACGGCCGATGCCGAGCGCCTGCGCCGCGAGCGCACCGATGCCTTTCGCGAGCTCGCACGCATCAAGCTCGACGAGATCACGGCGAAACGGCTGGTCGACGATCTGGACGCGGCAGAAGCGCGTGCGGTGCGGCTGCTCGAAGGGCGCCGGCGCCAGCTCGAATCGACCACTGCCGAGCGCGAGCAGGCTATCGCCGCGCTGGAGCAGGCCGAGGCGGAACGCAGCGCGAAAGCGGTGGTACTCGAGTCGGCAATCGACGCGCTCGATGAGCTCCGCTCCAGGGTCGCCGAAGACATCCGTTCGTCCGACGAGTGGAGCCGCGCGCGCGAGGCACTCGAAAAGGCCGTGAAGGTGGCCGAGGCGTCCGATGCGAAGGCCGCTCAGTCGGAGGCTGAGCTGGCGGAAAAGCGCAAACCCTACGACGACGATCCGCTGTTCGCCTATCTGTGGGGGATTGGCTACGGGAGCCCACGATATCAGGCCGGCAATTTTGCGCGGTTCATGGACCGTATGGCGGCGCGCTACATCGGCTTTTCCGATGCGCGGCTCAATTACGCGATGCTGAACGAAATCCCGGCGAGGCTGCGGGAACATGCGCGGCTGCAGCGTGAGATCGCGAACGAACGGCGCGCTGAGCTGCAGGTCATCGAGCAACGGGCGCTTGTTGCGGCGGGCGAGGAGGAGCTGGCGCGCGCGGTGGACGAGGCCCGGCGCACGCTGGCCGCAGCGGACGAAGCCATTGAGAGCCGGCAGTCCGCGCTGCGTGCCCTCGACGACAAGCGTGATGCGCTGGTCGCTGGAATCGACGACCCCATCTACGGGGAAGCTCTGCAGACCATTGCCAGTGCCGACGCATTGGACCAGTACGAGACGCTGGTGCAGGAGGCAAAACGCACGGCCACACCGGCAGACGATGCCATTGTCCGGCGCGTCGGTGATCTGAACGAGCGCATCGGGCGGATCGAGGAGGAAATCGCCGAGCTCCGCAAGTCGGCACGCTCGATCGCCGAGCGCCGCCTCGAAATCGAGCGCACGCGCGACCGTTTCCGCAAGTCAGGCTACGATCATCCGGACGCCACCTTCGACAATGACATCGACCTCGACCGGATCCTCGGCCAGATCCTTGGGGGTGTTGTTACGGGTGGGGTGCTCTGGGACGTCCTGCGGAATGGTTTCGGGCTCCGCTATCCCCGTGGCCGGCGCTCCCGAGGACTGTCCTTCCCATTTCCATTCCCCATTCCGATGCCTGACGGACGCGAGGAGTCCCGGGGCGGGGACTGGCGGCGCGCGGAGACACGCGGTGGCTGGTCTCCAACCCATGATTCCTGGAAGAAAAAAGGCCGGCGTCGTCGCGATGATGATGATGATGACGATGACGACGATGAAAGATACCGCCGGAGCGCCTGGAGAACGGGTGGCCGGTTCTGAATTCCATCCGCCAAGCTTCTCAAATCACGATCTGATTCCAGATAGTTCCAACGGCCGACGATCCGCGCAAGCCCGGCGGAATTGGCTGGCCATCTCGGCGTCCTTGCAAGCAAGCACCGGCATGTCGGAATATGCTCTCCTGCAATGAAGAAGCCGCTTCAGGAGCCGAGAATGGACGATCTTACCACCGACTGGTCGAGCGAAGGCGTCATAGAGCGCCGCGAGAAATATTATGCTGCCTCCCAACGTGCGTTCATGCCCTACCGCACGCCGGTGATCTTTTCACGTGGAGAGCGGCAGTACCTCTGGGACGAGAAAGGCAAGAAATACATCGACCTGCTCGCGATGAACGTGTGCATTTCGGTGGGACATGCACACCCGGTGGTGACAGCGGCGGTGCAGGAACAGGCAGCGACGCTCCAGCATTGCACGACGATGTTCTACCATCCCGTGCCGGCGCATTTCGCGGAGGAACTCGCCGCGCGCATGCCGAAGGGCTACGACTGGGTGGTGCACTTCACGAACAGCGGAACGGAGTCGATCGATCTCGCGCTGGTGATGGCGCAGTCCTATACGCGCAACATCGATATGCTTGCGCTGCGGAACGCATATCACGGCGCCACCATCGGCGCGCAGTCGCTGACCGGGATAAGCGGGTTCCGTCACAACATCCCGCTGCTCGGCGGCATCCATCATGTGGCCAATCCGGATCCCTATCGCGGTGTATTCGGCGACGACACGGAGGCCTATCTCGCAGAGATCGACCGAACCATTCAGTATGCCACTTCGGGCAAGCTTGCCGGGATGATCATCGAGCCGATCCAGGGTTATGGCGGGATCGTCGAGATGCCGGCCGGGTATCTGAAGGCAGCTACGCAGAAGGTGCGCGACCACGGCGGTGTGCTGATCGTCGATGAAGTCCAGTCCGGCTTCGGGCGCACGGGAGATGCGTACTGGGCGTTCGAAGCCCATGATGTGGTGCCCGAGATCGTTGTCATGGCAAAGGGAATCGGCAACGGATTTCCGCTTGGCGCGGTCGTCGCCCAACGACACGTGGCCGAGTGTCTGGCCGGCAAGTACTCGTTCCACACCTACGGCGCCAGTCCTGTCTCGTGCGCCGCAGGCCGCGCCGTGCTGCGCGTGATCGACGAGGAGAGACTCCAGGAGAATGCGAAGGCGGTCGGAGCGGCGCTCCACGCGGTGCTCGAACGGCTGCATCAACGCCACGAGATCATTGGCGAGGTGCGCGGTCGCGGACTGATGCAGGCCATTGAACTGGTCGAGGACCGCAAGTCGAAGGCCCCAGCGACGAAAGCAACGGCCGAAATCTTCGAGCGCACCCGGGAGTATGGCCTGGTCGTCAGTAAATCCGGGGCCAACCGGAACATCCTGCGCATGGTCCCACCGCTTTGTCTGACGATGGCGGATGTCGAAGCCATCGGAGAAAAGCTGGATCGGTGTTTCGAGGGCTATTGAGCCCCTGGGGGAACGGGTTCCATGGCATTGCAGTCTCTGGGATTCGTTCCCCTGTTCCTTCGTGCAGGGGCTGGCGACCTGTTTTTCACCGCGCCACACGCTGGTAAGTGCCCCACGAAGACTCATCCATCCAGGCCGCCCTTCGTCTCCCGCTTGGGGTCCGACTTCCGGCGGTTGACGGAGGCCACGGGTTATGTGATCAGTGCACAAATTTGTGCTGTTGGGATGGGAGATCTGGCCGGAACGGAATCCGGGATTCGCTCACTGCTATTGTTTCAGGCATGGGATTTCGGAGGCTTCAATGGAGGTCACTCGCCGGGGTGCCCTGCAACTCGTTTTGGCAGGCGGATTATTTGCGTGCGTTTCCCGGCATGCACTTGCGGCCCCTGCTCTATCCCAAGGCGGATCGCTAACCAACCATGTCCTTGAAAATGGGCTGCGGCTTCATTGCTATCGCAATGGCTCGAAGTACGTCAGCGCTGCGCTGATATTACGAAGCAGAGAAATTCTGGCCCATAGCGGCCTGGCACACATCCTGGAACATACATCGTTCACCGGGGCAGCGGGCAACTTTTCAGCCAAGGAGCTGAAGCAACGACATAGGACCTACATCCAGGACAGTAGCGCGTCGACCAGTCCGGGAAGACTGGAATGGTACGCGTCGTTTCTCCCCAAATACGCCTCGGAGGCTATCGGGCTCCTAGCGACGACGAGCCTAGACCAAAAATGCGACCTCGAAACGGTCGAGAGTGAAGCCAGGGTCGTACTCGAAGAGCTTCTGCTTGACAAGCACAGTGCCGACGCGGCGATCCGAAGGCGGTTCAATGCTGTCCTTTACGGTCGGGATCACCCATACGGGAGGGACAGTCTCGACGCGGAAATCGAGAAAGCTGGAATTCCTATCAGCGAACTGGCGAAAGAGCTGGTGAATTACGCGGCGCTCGTCAGACTGCCTGCCAACATGGATCTGATTTTGGTCGGTGACCTCGATCCGGAGAAAATGTGCGACATTGCTGGGCAGCATTTCGGCCGTTTTCCCTTTGCGAAGGGGCCGGTCCTGCAACTGCCACGAGCGCATCCCACCCGCAGCTACCAGAGGATCGACGGCACCTCCCGGGAGCTCAGTCGGCCCTTGAGTGAAATCCGCATCGCCTGGAACACCGGAGTGACTATCAACGATCCGGACGCGCGCGTACTCCTCGCCCTGGGCGAGTATATGAACGATGTCATATTTTCCGAGGTGCGGGAGAAGGACGGGGACGCCTATTCCCCCGAAGCCTATTACGAGCCGGATGGCTGCAGCGGCGTTTTCACGATCACTATCACCACCAGCAAGAACCCCGAAAAGGTTGAAAGGCGCGTTTTTTCCATTCTCGAGCGACTAAAGACGCACATCGACCCGCTCGAGCTGGGCCTTTATCAAGAGCGTTGGGAGTTGAAGCGGCTGAAAACAGCAGAAAGCGGCGACTCCATCCTCAATTGTCTGGTTGCGCGTATCGTCGAAGGCTGTGCGCTCGAGGACCTCGATATCGAGACCGTCTCACCGCAGGAGATCGTCGAGGCCGCCCGGAAGTATCTGCCTCAGTACCAGGGCACGTACGTTCGCCTTATGCTGCAGGGCACCTGAACGGCAAGGTAGCCAGTCGCACTTCACCTTGGGCAAGGAATGCGCTGATCGCAGGAGATCAAGCCTCCAGCTCTCCGAGGACCTTATAGAGGTAGGAGCGCGAGATCCCCAGTTCCTGGGCGACGCGCTTCTTGTTCCCGTTATGCCGACGGAGCGCTTTCCTCACCAGATCGGTTTCGATCCGGCCCAACTGCTCCCGAAGCGTCCTGGCTTCGCCTGCATCGGGCACCGGCCGGGAGAAGCCGTTCGACCGCGGGGCAAAGGATTCTGCTGTGATCCTGTTGTCCTCGGCAAAGACAACGGCCCGCTCCACCTCGTGCCGGAGCTGGCGAACATTACCCGGCCAGCTCTGCTCCATGAGCCAGGCCAGAGCGCATTCGGTCACCTCGGGCGCCGGCCGACGGTGGCGCGCCGAGAAATCGGCGACAAAATGCGCGACAAGAGACGGGATATCCTCGAGGCGCCGCTTGAGCGGGGGAACCTCGATCGTGATCGGTGAGATGCGGTAATAGAGATCAAGGCGGAATTTGCCTTCGGAAACGAGCTGCTGCAGGTCGCGGTTCGTGGCGGTCACCAGCCGGAAATCCACCTGCTGCGGCTTGTCACTGCCGATCCGCTCGATCATGCGATCCTGCAGGACGCGCAGCAACTTGGATTGAACCTCAATCGGCATATCGCCGATTTCGTCAAGGAAGATCGTGCCGCCTGCTGCCTGCTCGAACTTGCCCTTGCGGCCCTTGCGGGCGGCCCCGGTGAATGCGCCCGGCTCGTATCCGAAAAGCTCCGCTTCCACGAGTGTTGCCGGCAATGCCGCAGCGTTCACCATGACAATTGCGGCATCGCGCCGGGGGCTCAGGCGATGCAGCGCCTGGGCTACCAGCTCCTTGCCCGTGCCGCTTTCACCCCGGATGAGAACCGGGATTTCGAGGGGCGCCACCTTGACGATCTCGTCGCGCAGCCGCCGCATGGCCGCGCTGTCGCCGATCAATTGATCGAGACCGTAGCTCCTGCTGCGAAGAGCCGCCGTCTCCCGCTTGTAGAACTCGACCTCGCTTTCGAGCGCATTGATCCGGCGTCCCAGCTCCTCGACCTGCTGTGGACCCTTGAACATGACCCGGCCGACTGCGCCCATGATCCTGCCGTCCCTTCGAATCGGAATGCGGCTCACGACGCGTTCCGATCCGCGCATGCGCTGGATTTCTCCAACCTCCGCCTTGCCGGTGGCAACGACCCGGTCGAGGCGTGTGTTCTCGATCACCTCCTGGACCGGCTTTCCATTTGCCTCGCCATGCCGCAGGCCGAAAAAGCTCTCGTGCACAGGCGAGATATAGACGACACGCGCATCGGCATCGACGATGGTCATCGCCTCGAAGGGATCGGTGAGCATGTGCTCCAGAATGTCGAAGGCGAACTCGACCGAGCCTATGAACTCGAGCAGCGCATTGTTTTCCGGGCGGCTTATGACGAGAAGGTCGCCGTCAGGCAGCGGTGTCGAGAGAGCTGCGTAGGAGGTCCGGTCCAGGATCAACGGCTGCAGTCTGCGCTCGCGGATTTCAGCCATCCAAGCCGGATCGGACGCCATGGCCTTGATCCGGGGATCGTTTCCGAGCCCCGATGCAAAGAGCACCTCTCCAGCTTGGTCCGTAGCAACGACGCCCACGATAGGGGAGCCACGCGCCCCCATTGTCTCCTCCGGTGGAAAGTGTTTCCTGAAACTACAGTATTGTCATCGTTCGTCGAGCACACAACCAAAATATGTCTTTCAGCAAAGCACGGCGGAGCACGATAGCGACGTTGCCACCACTGGGTGCAGGTCAAAGCTTGTTGTCGCCTGGGTTGCTGGAGCTTGATGGGTTGATATTTCTTTAGGCAAGAACGCGGCCCTTCGGTGCCCCGCGTGTCGCTCGTGTGTACACGTTGAGGCGCCATGTCCTCGATCCGGACAGTGCCGTCGGGAACAATTGGTGTTTCTGAGAGCACAAAAGACTTACGGATCGCGGGCTTGCATTGCTATAGGTTGCAATGGCACGGCCGTTGCTTTGCAAATCACGAGCGAGTGGGCTCGCAAGCTTTAGGGAGACACGCCATGGGGCATAGATTCGGGATCGGCAGACTGTCCATGCTGGGGGCTGGGGCAGCGCTGTCAGTCATGCTGTCAGCCTCCGCCTTTGCGCAGGCCAACGAGCCGGTAAAGCTCGGCATCGTTTCGTTCCTGACCGGGCCGGCGGCGGTGCCGTTCGGTGTGCCCGGCCGCAACGCTGCTGAGCTGATCATCGATGCGATCAACGAGGGCTCGCTGCCGGCGCCCTACAACAGCAAGGGCCTCGGCGGCGCCAGCATTGAAGCCCGCTACATCGATGAGGCCGGCTCGACGGCCAACCAGGTCACCGAATACCGCAACCTCGTACAGCGCGACGGTGTCAATGCGGTGGTCGGTTACGTCTCCTCGGGCAACTGCCTCGCGGTGGCGCCTGTCGCCGAGGAAATGAAGACCATTACCGTCCTCTACGACTGCGGTACGCCGCGCATCTTCGAGGAGCGCGACTACACCTACGTGTTCCGCGTCACGCCAACAGCGACCATGGACAGCGTGGGTGCTGCCCGCTACGCCCTCGACAAGAAGGGAGATATCGCGAACTTCTCCGGCCTGAACCAGAATTACGCCTGGGGTCAGGATTCCTGGCGCGATTTCGTGCTGGCGATGAAGACGCTGGCTCCCAAGGCCACCATCGACCGCGAGCTGTTCCCGAAGTTCCTGGCGGGTGAATACGGCGCGGAGATCACGTCGCTGCTGACCTCTCAGGCGGAGCTGGTCCACAGCAGCTTCTACGGCGGCGATCTCGAGAGCTTCGTCGCGCAGTCGACGGGGCGCGGTCTCTCGCAGCGCAAGACCATGATCTTCTCCTGCGGTGAGTCGGCGATGTTCCGCCTCGGCAACAGAATGCCCGACGGAACGATCATTGGTGCGCGCGGTCCGCACGGTGTGCTGGCCCGCGAGTCGGAGCTGAACACCTGGTTCCAGAAGGCTTACACGGAGCGCTTCGGCAGCCCGCCGACCTATCCGTCCTACCACATGGCGCAGTCGATCCTCGGTCTCAAGGCGGCATGGGACAAGGCCGCCGCCGCCAAGAACGGTGAGCGCCCGAGCCCCGAGGACGTCGCCAAGGCGTTCGAAGGCCTGGAGTTCGACGGCCCGAGCACCCGGATCAGCATGGCGCGCGCCAACGGCCATCAGGGCATTTCGGAAACGGCCTACGGCACCTATCGCTACAACAAGGAGGCAGACCGTCCGGAGGTCGTGGACATCGTGCGCTACCCCGCCGACTGCGTGAATCCGCCGGATGGCATCACCTCGCAGGAGTGGCTCGAGGGCGGCATGAAGGGTGCCAAGTGCGAGTGAGAGAGGGCTGATAGCACTCGCCTGCAAGGTCCGCGCCTCGCCCTGACGGAGCGAGGCGCGGAGCCGCTTTCCCCAAGTCGAGCCGGAGAATTCATTCGTGCTGTTGGCTCTTGCCATCCTGACGGACGGCCTCGTCTACGCCGCCTATCTCTTCATCGTCGCGATCGGCCTCAGTCTGATCTTCGGCGTGATGAAGATTCTGAATGTCGCCCATGGCGCCTTCTACGCCTTCGGCGCTTACTGTGCGGCAACCGCCGCCGGCATGTATTTCGACAAGGGGCTACCCGAGGCGGGTGGCTTCCTCGCCATGGCGCTCGCCGCTCTGGCCGTCGGACTTGTTCTGGGTCTGCTCCTCGAGCGAACCATTCTCCGGCTCGTCTACGGCAAGGACGAGGTCATCATCGTCCTCGTCACGTACGCTGCATTTCTCGTCCTCGAGGACGCGATCATTCTCATCTGGGGGCCTTCTTCGCTTTCGGCCTATCAGCCGTTGATCGCGGCCGGGAACTTCATGCTCGGGCCGTTGATTCTTTCCGGCTATGACCTGGGCCTCGTGCTGCTTGCCCTGTTTCTCGCCATCGGCAGCTTCCTTGGGCTTCGCCATACCCGTTATGGGCGCCTGCTGACGGCCGTGATCTTCGACCGCGAGACAGCCGCCGCCTTCGGGGTCAACGTGACGCTGTTCTTCACGGTCACCTTCGTGATCGGGGCGATGCTCGGTGCTCTGGGTGGCGCGGTCATGGCTCCGAAGATTTCCGTTACGCTCGGCATTGGCGTCGAGGTGATCGTTCTGGCCTTCGCCGTCGTTGCGATCGGAGGCATGGGGTCGATCGAAGGTGCGCTCGTCGGCGCTCTGATCGTCGGGCTCTGCCGCGCAGCGGCCGTCCATATGCTGCCGCAGGTGGAGCTCTTCGTCATCTATGCGGTCATGGCGCTCGTGCTTGTCTTCCGGCCGTACGGACTCTTCACGCGCGCGCAACCGAGGAAGATCTGAAATGATTGATCGTAGTCTTATCCTCGGCGGATTGCTGTTTGCAGCCGCGGCCGCGGTGGGGCCATTCCTCCCGGCATGGCTCATCTCGCTGCTGACGATTGCCTTTGCCAGCGCGCTTGTGGTCTTGGGGCTCATTCTGCTCTGGCGCGCCGGGCTCGTGTCGTTCGGGCAGGCACT
>JAWLCO010000144.1:0-9552 GCA_041687075.1 Hyphomicrobiaceae bacterium
CTCGCCGCGTGAGACGATCGCGTCTTTGCCTGCGGCAAAGGTATTGAGCACCAGCAGGACGGCAGCAGCGTTGTTGTTGACGATTACGGCATCCTCTGCGCCGGTCAGCTCGCAGATGAGCCCGCGCACGTGATCGTCCCGCTCGCCGCGTTTTCCGCTGTCAATGTCGAACTCGAGCGCAACCGGTTGCCGCATCGCCGTGATCGCTGCTTCGATCGCAACTTCGGGGAGAATGGCTCGCCCGAGATTGGTGTGCAGCACGGTCCCCGAGAGATTGAATACGCGGCGAACGCTCGGAGCATGGTCGCGCTCGAGCTGCTCCAATGCCGCTGCCGCAACGGCTTGCTTGTCCGGCGGGGCGACCATGGCCGACTCCATGGCCTGGCGAAACTCGCCCAGCACACGTCGAACGGCGTTGACGGTCGCTTCGTGTCCGAAACGCGCGATCGCGATTGCGCCCAGATCGGTCCGCAGGACTCTCTCGACCGATGGGAGCCGCGCCGGCGATATGGGAAGCGTCTCATTCATGGCCTGCACACGTGCTTCCCGGACCGGCGCGCATGATGTCAGTAGCCCATCAGAAACGGATTGTGGCCGCCCCGCTTCCAGTCCTCTTCGGCAAGCAGCATATCGAGTCCGAGAGTGGCGACATCGTCGGCGAACGGCTCCAATGCGGAATCCTTGACCTGATAGAGGATCTTCACATAACCGTGGCATTTATCGCAGGTCTCGGCCTTGACCGTATCCGGGTGGCCGTCGATCAGGCGGTAGCTGACGCTTTCGGTCGAGCTGCACAGCAGGCACTTGACCCGGACGACGTACCACATCGTCGCGCATAGCGAGCAGGTGCAGAAGCGCGTGTTGTTTGCGCTCGGCCAATTGACGACGGAGCTGACCATGGGCGGGCTTCCGCAGGCGGGACAGGCGCCATCGGCAAGCGGCTTCAAGCTGCCCGCATCGAGTTTCGCCGCCATGCGCGTGAAATGCACTTGCAGGCCGGCCAGAATGAGCGCGCGCTGGGCGACGCTGTCCTGCGAGCCCGCCTCGTTGAGCGCATGTGCTATCGCGGTCCGGCGCTGCTCGCCGGTCATGCTCCGCAAAGTTTGTACCGCAGCGGTAGCCTCTGCCGGCAGTTGGGTCTGCGACAGGTTCTCGAGAAATTCATCGACCGTCGTCTGGGTTGAATCGTCAGGCTTGAACGTGGTGCGTGAAATTGGCGGCATGCCGTGCTCGACAGCCTGTGCGATCTGCTCGACAGGTGGAATTGGGGCGTCGGGAAGTGCCGCCTGAACGTCATGTTGGGCACGAGTTATCGTCGATAGAAAGCGCAAATAGGGCTCGAGCTGATGCCCTGGAGCCAATGCGAGGAGGCGCTTCGACCGGTTGAGGAACAGAGAGGCGGGATAGGGGAGGACGGCAGCGGGCGGCTTTGCCTCCTCCCCGATGTTCGCAGTATGCATTTTGGCGAAGCCAGTTTCGGACATGAGCACCTCGAACCGAGGATGAGTTCAAAAAGAGGCTGGTGACTGCCCGCCAACTTTGGCTAGGCAGCCCTTTTGGCCTCGCCCTTTACCACTTCCTTGCGCAGCCACTTGCGGTGATGCCGCCAGCCCCAGCCGCCGGTCACCGTGCCACGTGTCATGCCGCTGATGGTGCCGCGCACCCAGATCGCCGCGTAGACGTGGACAATCCAGATGGCAATGGCGAGCACCGCTGCCGAGGAGTGAAGCAACGCCGCCCATCGCTGCTGATCGATCGTTGCCTTGAAACCGAAAAGGCCCTCGGCGTAAGCAAGGCCCTGGTCCCAAAGCCCGATGCCCGTCACCAGCAGCACGCCGACAAGCACGAACTGCGACCAGAAGACGAACTTCTGGCCGGCATTGTATTTGCCGACCTCCGGCAGGTAGTCATCCTTCGCTCTCAGTACGTGGCGAAGACGTGCAAGCCAGACGAAGTCAGTTGTCTCGGGCAGGTTCTGAGAGAAGAATCGTATGAACAGCCCGAGAAATCCGACAGCCAGCACAAGGCCGATCCACGGATGCACCTCACGTGCGATCTGGAGCCCGCCGAAGAGAGCGCTCAACGGGTAGAAAGTCGGATGAAACAGAGACAGCCCGCTGAGCAACAGCAAGACGAAGCTGATGGCAACGATCCAGTGATTGATGCGGGCGCTCCCGGAATAGCGGCGCACCCGAAGGCGCGCCGAAGATGTTTTCGGTCCCATTAGTTGCTTCCTCCCGCAAGTCTGTCCGCGTTCTCCTCGTCCTCATCGGACACGCGGTTCGGGCCCTGCAGAATGTAGTGGATGAAACCGGCAGCAGCCGTCAGGCCAAGAACGGCCATGCCGGCGTACTTGCTCAAGCCCTTCCACGCTTCGACAACCGGGCTGATCTTCGGGTCATTGGGCAGACCCGCATAGAGCTCCGGCTTGTCCGCGTGATGCAGAACGTACATCACGTGGGTACCGCCGACGCCCGGAGGATCATAGAGCCCTGCCTTATCAAACCCCCTGGACTTCAGGTCTTCTATGCGTTTGTCGGCCCACTCCTTCATTTCATCCTTCGGGCCGAAGACGATGGCCTGGGTCGGGCAGGCTTTCTGACAGGCAGGACCTTGCCCGACTGCAACGCGGTCGGAGCAGAGCGTGCATTTGTAGGCCTTGTTGTCGACCCTAGAAATGCGCGGGATGTTGAAGGGGCAGCCCTTCACGCAGTAGCCGCACCCGATACAGTTCTCTTGGACGAAATCGACGATCCCGTTCGAGTACTGCACGATCGCGCCAGGTGAGGGGCAGGCCTTAAGGCAACCCGGATCCTCGCAATGCAGGCAGCCGTCCTTGCGGATCAGCCACTCGAGATTGTTGGTGTCCGGGTTCTCCCACTCGGTGTAACGCATCAGCGTCCAGGTATTTGGCGTGAGGTCGTGGGGGTTCTCATAGACCCCCACATTCACGCCGACGTCTTCCTCGAGCTCGTTCCATTCGAGGCACGCCGTCTGACAGGCCTTGCAGCCGATGCATTTCGAAACATCGATCAGCTTGGCCACTTCGGTCTGGCGCTGGGCTGGCGGCGTCACCGTGGACGCCGACCGCCGTATCAGGTCCTTCTCCCCGAATTTCGGGGGAGTTGGCTCGGTGGTGGGATTTGCGATTGGAGGATACATGGTTCTCGACCTCCCTATGCCACCGGCCCACGAATGGGCTCGATATCAACCAGGAACGCCTTGAACTCCGGCGTTTGCGCATTGGCGTCGCCCACCGGCGGCGTCAGCGAGTTTATCGGAGCGGCCTTCTTGGTCTCGCCGATAAAGCCGAAGTTCAGCGGCAGCCCAACCTCATGCACGATCTTGCCGTTGATCGTGAGCGGCTTGAGCCGCTTCGTCACGACGGCCTTGCCTTTGACAGTGCCGCGGTTGGACCAGACCTTCACCATGTCGCCCGGATTTATTCCTTTCTCTTTCGCAAGCTCCTCCGACATTTCCACGAAGAACTCGGGCTGCATGACCGCGTTCATGTGGACCATTTTCGTCCAGTAGTGGAAATGCTCCACCAGCCGATAGGTCGTCGCGACGATCGGGAACTCCTTTGGATCGCCAAAAACGTCCATATCGGTTGCGAACACCCGGGCCGCCGGATTTCCCTTGATTTGCGGGAACAGGGCATTTTCGACCGGAGACTCGAAGGGCTCGTAGTGCACAGGGAACGGACCATCCGCCATCAGGCCACGAACCCACAGGCGGGAAACGCCTTCCGGGTTCATGATGAACGGACCCGTCGCCCGCTCCGGCGGGATCGTCGGCACATAGTCCGGGACGTCCGGACCGGTCCAGCGACTGCCGTCCCAGTACATGTACTTCTTGGCTTCGCTCCAAGGTTTCCCCTGGGGATCCGCTGAAGCGCGGTTGTACTGGATGCGGCGATTGGCGGGCCAGCTGAAGCCCCAGTTCGGATAAACGCCCAACCCGGAGGGATCACTGTTGTCCCGGCGTTGAGAGTTGTTTCCGTTGGGACCGTAGACGCCTGTGTAGATCCACATGGAGCCGTCGGTCGACCCGTCGTCCCGCATCTCGCCGAAACTGGCGAGCTGCGAGCCCGCGGTGCGGATGATGTTCCCTTCCGCGTCCCTGAGATCCACCAGAGCCTTCCCGTTGAGCTCCTTGAGGAGCTCGTCCGCTGTCGGCTCGAGCGGGTTGGCATACTCCCAGCTCATGTTGAGGAGGGGCTCTGCGCCCTTGCCCCCTTCCTGTTCATAAAGCTTGCGGATCCGCGTGAAGAGGTCTGCCAGAATGACCGAGTCTGACGTTGCCTCGTACGTCGGATCTGCGGCCCGCCACTTCCACTGGATGCAGCGGCTGGAGTTGGTAAGGCTGCCTTCCTCCTCGACGAAGGTCGTCGCCGGGAGCATGAACACCTCGGTCTGGATTTTCGAGGGATCCACGTCGTTGGCTTCGCCGTGGTTCTCCCAGAACCGTGCCGTGTCCGTTTCGATGGGATCGATGCTGACGAGGAACTTCAGCTTCGACAACCCGATCGTGCTCTTCTTCTGGTGAGCGATCGCCATCACCGGGTTGAAGCCCTGGCAGATCAGGCCGTTGGTCTTGCCCTGGAACATGGTCTCGAACATGCGCAGGCAGTCGTAGGCCACATCCAGCTTCGGCAGCCAGTCGTAGCCGAAGCTGTTCGCCGGGGTCGCCTTGTCGCCGTAGAACGACTTGAGGAAACTGACGAAGAACTTCGGATAGTTCTGCCAATAGCTCGTCTGGTTCGGCTGCAAGGGCGTGAACTTGCGCTTGGCCAGATGCGATTCGAGCGTGGGCTCGCTGTCCGTCGGCAATGCCAGATAGCCGGGAATGGCGGCCGTCAGCGTGCCGACGTCGGTGATGCCCTGGACGTTGGAGTGGCCGCGCAACGCGTTCACGCCTCCACCCGGGATACCGATGTTGCCGCACAGCAGCTGGATCATCGCGGCGGTGCGGATGTTCTGGGCACCGTGCGAATGCTGAGTCCAGCCGAGCGCGTACATGATGGTCATGGCACGCTCGCCATTGGCGGTCGACGCCACCCATTCGCAGACGCGCAGGAACTTGTCCTCAGGCGTTCCAGAGATGCGCGACACCACCTCGGGCGTATACGGCGCGAAGTGCTGCTTCATCAGCTGGAAGACGCAGCGAGGATGCTGGAGCGTCATGTCGCGCACGGCATAGCCGTCCGGACCGATCTCGTATTCCCACGTGCTGCGATCGTACGCCCGCTTGTCCTCGTCGTAGCCGGAGAACAAGCCTTCGTTGAAGGCGTATCCTTCCCGGACGAGATAGGACGCGTTCGTGTAGTGGCGTACGTACTCGGTATGGATTTTGTCGTTGGTGAGAAGATAGTTCACCACGCCGGACAAGAAGGCGATATCGCTTCCCGACCGAATGGGTGCGTAGTGGTCGGCAACAGCAGCCGATCGCGTGAAGCGTGGATCGACCACCATCAGCTTGGCACCGCGATGGTGCTTCGCCTCAGTTACCCATTTGAATCCGCACGGGTGAGCTTCTGCAGCATTTCCACCCATGATCCAGACGACATCAGCGTTCCTGATATCCGTCCAGCTGTTGGTCATTGCACCGCGACCGAATGTTGGGCCCAAACTGGACACCGTCGGTCCGTGTCAAATCCTCGCCTGGTTCTCGATCTGCAGCATTCCCAGGCCGCGCGCGACCTTGTACGTCAGCCAGCCGCCTTCGTTGGTCAGCGAGCTCCCGGACAGGAAGGCGGTGGTGGTCCAGCGATTGACGGGGGTGCCGTCCCTGTTTCTTTCGATGAAGTTCGCGTCGCGATCTTCCTTCATCAGCTTCGCGATGCGATCCATCGCGAAATCCCAGCTCACGCGCTCGAACTCGTTCGAGCCGGGCTTGCGATACATCGGGTATTTCACCCGTGACTTCGACCGGATGTAGTCGATCGCGGCCGAGCCCTTCGGGCAAAGCGTGCCCCGGTTCACGGGGTGGTCCGAGTCGCCCTCGATATGGGTGACTTCGAGCTTGCCGCCGTTTGCCTTGTTTGGCGCGGCAAAAACCATCATCCCGCAACTCACGGCACAATACGGGCAGATGGTGCGGGCTTCCTTCGTCTGAGCGAGCTTGAATGGCCGGACGTAGGCAGCGAGCTGAGCTTCGGCTTCACCGAAACCGAACGCAGCTATCGCTGATCCTCCCACACCGGCCCCGGCCAGCTTCATGAAATGCCGCCGGGACACCTCGATGTTCATCAGTTGTTCCCTCCTTGGTGAGGCCTGGGACTATTGCAGGTTAGGCTGAAGATCCGAGATCCGTCAACGGCATGCTGCAGAATTTTGCAAAAACTACAAAAAACATGAACTCAATGCATTGTTTGATGCGGCCGTTCGAAAGCAGCGCCTCGATGCACCCGATTCAGCGCTCTGCACCCCTTTGGCTCATTGACCGCTGCGAAGAACGATGCAATTTTTACACGTCTCATGCGCAGCTACGCTGCTCCCGCGGGTCGGGGCTCCAGTTTCCCACAGTCGCTATGGCGAGCTCGCTATTCCGGGCTCCTAGCGCTACTGTTTCTCACACTCGCAACGAGTGCGCCCGCCGCCCTTGCGGACTCAAGCAATCTCCCCGCCGAAATGCCGGAAGCGAGCGCACTCGAGCGCCGTTTGCGGGCAGTTTCGAGCGAGGTGGCGCCTGCGCTCGCGCTTGCCGATCTCCACGGTTCACAGCGCGATCTCGAGCAACAGGCCGGCAAGATCGTATTGGTGCATTTCTTTGCGACCTGGTGCGAGCCCTGCCGACCGGAGCTTGCTTCCCTCTCGAAGCTCATTGCGCGAAATGACGACACGCTCGCGGTTCTCGCGATCAGCGTTGCCGAGCCGCCGTTACGCCTGCAGCGCTTTTTCGAGAAGACCCCGGTCAACTTCCCCGTGCTGCTCGATGCCGACCGTGCTGCGATGAAGGCGTGGGGCGTCAGCATGCTGCCGGCGACGTTCGTGCTCGACCACAAGCGCGCTGTTCGGCTGCACGTCGAGGGCGACATCGATTGGCTGCGCCCGGACGTTCTGGCCCGACTTCAGGAAATCGAACGAGAGAATGGAGGAAACACGTGGTGATAAGCCGGAGAAAAGTCTTACAGGCCGGAGCTGCTTTCGCAGCGACCATGGCGTGCCCAAATTTGGCTGCCGCCCAGAGCATATTCGCACCCAAGCCCGGCGCATGGCGCAACTTCCAGACGATGACCCGTCTGGAGATCGGCGAGCCCACCGGCAGAGTGCAGGCATGGGTGCCGTTGCCGTCATTCAGTGATCCCGAGTGGTTTCGTCCAGGCGAAAATAAGTGGACGACGAACGCCGAAACAGCGGAAATCAAGCGCGACCCGAAGTATGGGGCCGAGTTCCTGCACGTGACCTGGGGCGAGCGCGAGCCGGCGCCTTTCGTCGAAGTGACGAGCAATTTTTCGACCCGGGACCGGTCAGTAGATCTGAGTAAACCCCGCAACGGACCTGCACTCTCCGAAGCGGAGCGCGAGCTCTACACATCAGCAACCGATCTCATTCCAACCGGTGGCGTGGTGAAGGAGACGGCCGACAGGATTACTGCCGGGGCAACGACCGACCTGGAAAAGGCCCGCCGCATCTACGAGTGGATCGTCGAGAATACCTACCGCGATCCCAAGACCCGGGGCTGTGGCGTCGGCGACGTCGCGTCGTTGCTCAAGAGCGGGAACCTGGGCGGCAAATGCGCTGATCTGAATGCACTTTATGTTGGCCTCGCACGAGCCGCAGGCCTCCCCGCCCGTGACATCTATGGGCTTCGCGTTGCCCCTTCGAAATTCGGCTACAAGAGCTTGGGTGCGGGCTCCGAAACCGTTACCAAAGCGCAGCATTGCCGCGCCGAGGTTTTTCTCTCGGAGTTCGGCTGGGTGCCGGTCGATCCCGCCGACGTTCGCAAGGTCATGCTGGAAGAGCCTCCGGGAAAGCTGCCAATCTCGAATCCGAAAGTGGCCGCAGCACGCAAGGCCCTGTTCGGATCGTGGGAAGGAAACTGGCTCGCCTACAACGTCGCGCACGACATCGCCTTGCCAGGAGCAAAAGGACCCAAAGTGGAGTTTCTGATGTACCCGCAGGCCGAAACGGCAGCCGGCAGGCTCGATTCCCTGGACCCAGACGCCTTCGTTTACAGGATTGCAGCCAAGGAAGTGACGGCCTGACGATCGCTGTTCGGGGAATTCCCTCGACTGCTGTTCGGCATATCCTCGCAGGAGATCGTAAATGTCAGGACTCAGCATCAGGCTGACCAGTCTTGCCCACGGCGGCGGCTGTGGGTGCAAGCTTGCGCCATCCGTCCTGCAGCAGCTCCTGGCTGACCAGCCGGCTGCTGGTGCCTACAAGCAGCTTCTCGTCGGCACCGAGTCGGCAGATGATGCAGCCGTCTGGCAGGTCGACGAGAAGACCTGCATCATCGCCACCACCGACTTTTTCATGCCGATGGTCGATGATCCGTTCGACTTCGGGCGGATCGCTGCCGCGAATGCCATTTCGGACATTTACGCCATGGGCGGCACGCCAATCATGGCTTTGGCCGTGCTTGGGATGCCTGTCGACAAAATTCCGGCAGAGGCGGTGCGGGAGATTCTGAAGGGCGGTGCATCGATCTGTGCCATGGCCGGCATTCCGGTGGCAGGCGGTCATTCAATCGACTGCCCTGAGCCGGTATACGGCTTGGCAGTGATCGGCACATGCCGGCCGGAACACTTGCGTCGAAACACGGGAGCACGCGCCGGAGATGCGCTGATCCTCACGAAACCCATCGGTGTCGGGATTTATTCGGCAGCCATCAGGAAGGGTGAGCTCGATCCTGCGGGATACCGCGAAATGATCGGCAGCACGACTTTGCTCAATCGCATCGGCAGTGAGCTGTCAATGGATCACGACGTGCACGCCATCACGGATGTGACTGGGTTCGGCCTGCTTGGTCACGCTTTGGAGATGGCTCGCGGGTCAGGCGTCACCATCGAGATTGAGGCTGACAGCGTGCCGCTGCTTACGGAGGCCGTACGGCTTGCGCAGCAAGGATTTGTGACTGGCGCTTCACACCGCAATTGGGCGAGCTATGGCGAACACGTAACACTGCCGCCGGACTGGCCGGAGTGGCGGCGCCACTTGCTTACCGATCCGCAGACGTCGGGAGGTCTCCTTGTCGCGTGCGAAGCGGAGAAGGCCCCAGCCATCGTGCGACGCATCGAAATGGCCGGGTATACCTCAGCGAGGAGTCTCGGTCGTGTCGAAGACGGCGATCATGGGGTGAGGGTCGTTGCCTAGGAGCGAACCAGGTCGTCACGCAGCGCACCGCTGGCCGGCTGCTGCATTGAATATTTTGCTCTCGAAAATGGTTCTTTGGTCATCCCGGCGCTTGTTGCCGGGATCCACCATTCTGCCTGCTCCAGCGCCCGTGGATCGCTGGATACCGGGGTCAAGCCCGATGATGACACCTTGCGTGATTTCGCTTGGGGCTGTGCTCTGGGGTTTCAACCCACGCCACACCAGCTTTTGA
>JAWLCO010000145.1:0-9509 GCA_041687075.1 Hyphomicrobiaceae bacterium
AGCGGTACCTCGCCCTGCTGTTCGCCTACGAGGACCGCCGTTTCGAGAACCACGCCGGCGTCGACCTGCTCGCCGTCGGCCGTGCGGGGCTGCAGCTCCTTCGCCACGGGCGGATCATCTCGGGCGCCTCCACGATCACCATGCAAGTGGCACGGCTTCTCGAGGGCACGCACGAACGGACATTGACAGGCAAGTGGCGGCAGGCCGTACGGGCGCTGCAACTCGAGCAGCAGCTCTCAAAGACAGAGATCCTGAGCCTTTATCTGAGGCTGGCACCCTTCGGCGGCAATCTGGAGGGCGTGCGGGCAGCTTCGCTCGCCTACTTCGGCAAGGAGCCGAAGCGGTTGTCGCTGGGGGAGGCGGCGCTGCTCGTTGCCTTGCCGCAGTCGCCGGAGTGGCGTCGTCCTGATCGGCACCCGAAGGCCGCGCGGTGGGCACGGGATCGCGTTCTCGACCGGGCGGTGGCCGAGGGCGTCATCACTGAAGCCGAGGCCGAGCGCGCTCGCAGTGAGCCTGTGCCGACCGCGCGGCGCGAGTTTCCCCGCTTTGCGCCGCACGTTTCGGAAAGCGAGGCGCTGCAGCGCCCGAAGGTTCTCCTGCACCGTCTCACGCTGTCCCGCGAGCTGCAGGCCCAGCTCGAGACGCTTGCCCGTGAGCATGCGCGGGCTCTCGGCCGGCGGCTGTCGGCGGCTGTGCTGGTCGTCGATAACCGGACTGGCGAAGTTCTGGCCCACGTCGGCTCGTCGGATTACCTCGATCATTCGCGGTTTGGTGCGATCGACATGGCGGACGCCATCCGCTCCCCGGGCTCGGCCCTGAAACCGATCATCTACGGGCTCGGCTTCGAGGCCGGCCTTGTGCATCCCGAAACTCTGATCGAGGACCGGCCGACCCGCTTCGGCCTGTATGCCCCGAAGAACTTCGACGAGGACTTCCGCGGCTCGGTGACAGTGCGCGAGGCGCTGGCTCACTCGCTGAACATTCCAGCGGTAAAGGTGCTGAACGCCGTCGGCCCTGCACGCATGGTGGCCCGCTTTACACGGATTGGCCTGCAACCGGTCTTACCGGAACACGAACAGCCGACGCTTGCCATCGCGCTTGGCGGAATCGGCTTCAGCCTGCGTGATCTGGCGACGATCTATACGGCGCTCGCCCGCGGCGGCGAGGTGATCGCGCTGAAGCACCGCCTTGGACGGGACGAAACCGCCGCCGCCAAGTCCAAGCGGCTGCTGTCGCCGGCTGCCTCCTGGTACGTCAGCGATATTCTGAAGGATGCTCCGCCGCCAGCCAGTGCCGCGGGCGGGCGCTTTGCCTACAAGACGGGAACGTCCTACGGGTATCGTGATGCCTGGGCAATCGGTTACGATGGAGCTCATACGATCGCCGTCTGGGTCGGCCGCGCGGACGGCGCCTCGACGCCCGGGCTCACCGGCCGCGCGGCTGCGGCGCCCCTGTTGTTCGACGCTTTCCGGCGCCTCGGGCCGCAACGCGAAGCCCTGCCCCCGCCACCCGCTGGCATCCTGCGCACGACAGGGGCGGAGCTCCCGCCGCCTCTCAAGCGGTTCGCCGAGCCGGGAGAGAGCAACATTGCAATCGGCCCGTGGCTCGAGCCGCCCGTGCTGATCGCGTTCCCGCCCGATCGCTCCGACCTCGAGCTCGATGACGCCGATGGCACCCTGCTGCTCAAGGCAGACGGCGGGGTCCTTCCGCTCACGTGGATGGTGAACGGGCAGCCGGTCCCGTCACAGCCGCACCGCCGGGAAGCCGTCTGGGAGCCGGACGGCCGTGGCTTCGTGAAGCTGACGGTGACCGACGCGAAAGGCCGTGTCGACAGGGCGAGCATTCGTCTGCGTTGAAAAGGGGCGACGCGCACCTCCCTGTCCCATTTTCTCAACTCTGCAATGCAAAAACGACGAGCGGTGGTCTGGCCAAGCTCCACGCCGGCACGGTAGGTTTGCCTGAGGGGGAGGTTTTGAGAGGCACGCCGCATGATCTTAGCGCACCTCACCCGCCTGCTTGTTGCGCTGCTCGGCCTGGTACTGTTCGCAGGCTGCCAGGAGCAGGGCAACCGCAGCAGGCTTCCGGCGGTCGGGGCGCGCATCGACCAGACGTCCGTATCGGGCATTTCGGCCGGCGCATACATGGCGGGGCAGTTCCAGCTCGCGCACGGGCGTGACGTCGTCGGCGCCGGCATCGTTGCGGGCGGACCATGGGGGTGCGCGGAAAGCCTCTACGCCGACCTCATGCCCGGGCCGGGCACGGCTTTTCTGAACCTCTCACGGGCGATGAATGGCTGTATGCTGAACGCCTTGCAGGCTTGGGGCATTCCGGATCCCAGGTGGCTCGCAAGCCGCGCCGGCCAGCTCGCTTCGCATGACCGGATCGATCCGATCGCCTCGGTCCGTCAGGACCGCATCTATCTCTTCGCGGGCCGGGAGGACCGTACGGTCGTGCCGGCCATCGTTGCCGCCGCGAGGGACTTCTACAGGGCCATCGGGGTCAAGGACGACCGGATCTCGTATGTCGATAATCTGCCGGCGGGCCATGCGTTCGTGACGGAGGATCATGGCCTCGCCTGTGACGAGACCGGATCCCCATATATCGTCGACTGCAATTACGACATGGCCGGAGCCATGCTCGCGCAGATCTACGGCGAGCTGAGCCCCAAGTCGCAGGCGCCTGCCGGAGAGTTGATCACCTTCGATCAGGCCGAATTCATTGAAGATCTGACCAGCCACGGCATGGCTGATACGGGCGCCGTCTATATTGCGCCCGGCTGCCAAGAGGCGGCCGGATGCCGGGTGCACATCGCCTTTCACGGTTGCAACCAGAACTCGGCAGCTGTCGGGAACGCGTTCATCACGGAAACCGGCTTTCTCGCCTGGGCCGACACCAACCGCATGATCGTTCTCTTCCCGCAGGTGAGCAGCACACCGGCCAACCCCCAGGCCTGCTGGGATTGGTGGGGTTATACAGGCCGCCAGTTCCTGACACGCAATGCCCCACAGATTGTCGCAGTCCGCCGGATGCTGATGCGGCTGGCGGCATCGCGATCCATGATCTAGAGCAAGGCTCGCGGCCAGTCGCGGCTGCAAGGAAATGCCGCCCGGCTGGTGCGCGTTGAGTCATGGCGTGCAGCGGCACCGGATGTCGAGGCGCAGGAGTTCGGAGGGGGAACCAGATCATGACCGCTGCGCATGTCGCGCTGGGCCGCGCCGGGACGTGGATCAGCCGCTGGATCGATGGCGAGAAGCTGGCGGCGCTCACTGCACTTGCTGCACTCATCGTGTGGGTGGCGCCGAGCCCCTTTCCGGCAACCGTTCAGGCAGACGCTCAGACCGAGGATCGGGCGCGCGCGGCGGCGCCGGGGGGGTCTTCAGCGGCGGAGCGGGCGACCGGCCGCGAGCATCGGTTCGGCGGCTATGGCGGTGTTTCCTACACGCTTCCCAGCGCAGTCCGGATCGAAAACCCGGGCGTAACGGACCTGACGGTAACGGACTTCGAATGGATCGGGCGGCCGTTCAAGGCTCCGATCTACTATGGTCTGCGCACGCAGCATTGGGCGCCGGGCGCGCTGACCGGCACGATGGTCGACTTCACGCACGCCAAGGCGATCGCCCAGAAGGATGATGTCGCGACGTTCACGGGTACGCTGAACGGCCAACCCGCGCCGCCGAATGCGAAAATCGGCGACGTCTTCCGGCACCTGGAGTTCAGCCACGGCCATAACATGCTGACGTTCAACGGTCTGTTCCGCATGCCGTTCTCGTCCTGGCTGCCAGTGCGGCCCTACTTCGGCGGCGGCGCAGGGGCCTCGTTCCCGCATACGGAGGTCGGCCTGCGTTCGGAGCCGAAGCGCACCTACGAGTACCAGTTCGCCGGTTTTGTCGGGCAGGGTCTCGCCGGGATCGAGGTGCCGCTCGGGCGCGTATCGCTGTTCTTCGAGTACAAGTTCACATACGCGCCCTACAGCGTGCCACTGTCCCATGAGCCCTACGGATGGGTTTTCGTCACCGACGTCTGGCGGCAGTTCCGGGCTTGGTGGACGGGCGAGAAGCCGCCGGGCGGCACTCTCACCACCACGCTCGTTTCTCACCACGGCATCAGCGGCATACTTGTGCGGATCAACTCCGCCGTGCCGGCTAAGAAATAGCCGCCGACGCTCGACCGGCAACGAAATAGAAACAATCGGCTCACGTCCTCGTGCCGAGCCTGTTCGAGGCAGCGGACACGTGGGCGGGCTTCTGACCGGCTCAAGCGCAGCGACGACCGGCTATCGCTTTGATGGTGACATGTAGGCCGCAACTTCCGAATGGGGGATGGCATCGGCAGCGTAGGCAAATGTGCCGTGATGCTTCACCTCGTGGGCCGCGCGCATGAAGGCACCAAGAGCGGCACGGGCAAACGAGCCGCCCACGCTTATGCGCTTGACGCCGGCGTCCTGCAGGGCCTCCACGGTGAAAGGCGCTCCTTTGAGGCCCACTACGACATTGACCGGCTTATCGACAGAGGAGCACACGGTCCGGATCGCTTCGATGCTCGGCAATCCGGGTGCGAACAGCACATGCGCTCCGGCTTCGGAGAATGCCTGGAGCCGGCGAATAGTGTCATCCAGATCCGGCCGACCGCAAATGAAGTTTTCAGCTCTCGCGGTCAGGAGGAAGGGACGACCTTGAATGGCTTCGCTCGCTGCGGCGATCCGTTCAACGGCGTGGTTGAATTCGAATATGGGATGACCAGCATCCCCGGTCGCATCCTCGATGCTGCCGCCGACAAGTCCGATGCTGTAGCCAGCCTTGACGGTGAGGGCGCAGTCTTCTGGCGAGCTTCCGAATCCGTCCTCGAGATCCGCTGATACGGGAAGGTGCGTTGCTTCAACGATTGCGCGAGCATTCTGCAGAACCTGCTCACGAGTAAGCCCCCCGGCAGAGTCTCGACGGCCAAGCGAAAATGCAAACCCTGCACTGGTCGTCGCAAGAGCTTCGAATCCGAATGCGGTCAGGATGCGCGCGGAGCCAGCATCCCAAGGATTGGGGATCACGAACGCGCCAGGGCGTTCATGCAGAGCTTTGAACAGCGCGAACTTCGCATTCTGGTCGATGCCGCGCGTCTGCTCCTCACCCATGTGATCCTCCATTCATGACCTGCGATGTCGATCGGATCGCTTTCCAAGTTCTGCTGGCATGCCGTTCGGAGCAAGGAGATACAAGCGCGCTACTGACAGTGTCGTGTCAGTAGCGCTCAACGTGAAAGGCATTCAGCCGTCGATGCTCGGCCGGTAATCCGCCGCGCCCCAGTGGCGAATACTCGAGCGGGTAGCCACATCATCAGTCGGCAGCATGCCATAGTGGCGCGCCAGCCGGGTCAATGCGAGCTGCAGGACGACCTTGCCGGAGCGTTGCGGCCAGCCCGCTGTGCGTTCCGCTTCTTCCAGGCCTTTCAGGTGACAGCAGACGTCCAAAAGGATGCCGGAAAGTTCAGGGCCGACCGCCTTCAGCGCCAGCCGCACGCGCTCACGCGCGGCAATCACCCGGTCCTGCAGCTCAATGCCCGCCCCCGGCGCAGCACGCCGCTGCCTTTTGCTGGAGAAGGTCGCATCCCACGTCGAGGTGACCTTCGGCGTCATCCGGGCAAACCAGAAGTCCGCCCGCAATCGTTCGCCAGCGTCGAACTCCTCTTGTGAAATGAGCGGCTTGCCTTCCTTGTCGCGGCGCCGGCGCAGCCAGGCGAGCGGGCTTTCCGACTCGTTTATTCCTGGCGCGGCGCGTTTCGGCTCGCGCGGCCGTTCGGCTTCTGCAGCCGCGGTCTCACTGATCGCGGCACGCAGGGCAGCAATGCCGCGCCGTGTCGGACCGAGGCGATTCTCACCGATGTCGCGCAAAAGCCCCGCTTCGATAGCAGCGGCGAGCCGCTTGCGGTCAACACAGGCGACGGGCTTGGCGAAACGATTCCGCGGCGAGAAAGCCTCGGCTCCTTCAGCGGTCAGCTTGAGGAACGAGCCCTGGCGCGCGAGTACGCGCAGCCATGCGGGCACGGCGGCGCCTTCATGCAGATGCATTCTGGAAACCTTCGTGACTATTGGAGACGTCGGGGAGTGCAGTCGAGCGCAGCGCCAATCGCTCATCGCGGCGGCACGTACATCAGGACCTTCGTCACGTTTTCCAGAAGCTGCAGCGCCCGGTCGAAATCCGGGTCCTCGCGCCTCGCCTCGACGACGTGGCAGGCATGAGCCGCGGTTGTCCGATCGCGGCCGAACAGCTCGCCGGCTTCAGTAAGGTTCAATCCGCATGAGACATGGGCGAGATACATGGCGACCTGACGCGCCATGGCGACTTTTGCGCGCCCACGGGTCGGCAGGTGTATCAGGTCCAGCTCGACGTCGAACACGCGCGCCACGGTCTCTTCGAGCAGCACCTTGAGCTCTGCAATGGCATTACGCGTTCTGGATCGAGGCCGGGCCCGCCTTTCCGTCCAGCAGGATTGGGATGATGACGCGGTAAAGTACATGTTTCTGCCCCCTAACTGCAGCTTGGCCAGGGTGCGCCCCGGCTCGTTGGAGCCACAAGGATAGGGCTCCGCCTCCGGGGTGCCGGGACCATGTTAGGGTTTAGGTGAACGGCGGGGATAAGTCGGACTAGGGTTAACGGCAAGAACGCGGGCTTATCGCTCCGTCGCCGGATCAGATGTGACGCCGAGGCTCTCGTGAGTCCAGCTGGCAGGTGTTGGGTGAAGTTATCCCCGCCTCTCCGGGCGGTGCGAAGCTGGCCTCTCCTTCGGTCAGGAGAGGAAAATGCAAAGAGCAGTAATATCAGCCCCCGGTCGTTTTGGACGCGTGCGCGGTGAAGTCCCCCGCCGAAGAAGCGTCCGTCGTCAGACGAGGGCTCAGCCGATCGCGCTGACCGCGAACGCAAAGACCTACGAGCGTATGAGGGACCTGCCGGGCCTGCTGGCGCTCTGGCCCTGGGAGCTGGAGGACACGAGCCTCGAAGCCCACCAGAAACTCGTCGCCCAGTTGCGCAAGGCATTGCGGGCGGAACGGCAGCGCGGCATCGCCGGACACTGGACCTACGACGTAGCACGCCATGCCCGTTTGCTCGCCGCCTACAGGAGTGAGGCCGACAGCCTGGAATCGCGGCTCCTGCGGCAAAGCGGAAACGGAGGCGGGCGGCTTCCTTCCTGACCTCAACTGTCGAAGGCGCCTCGCAGGGCTTATACGGTGAAGGCGCCTTTGACGGTCAGCTCCTCAGGCCTCGCGGCGGGTGCCGAGCCCCATCTTCTTGGCCAGTGCCGAGCGGGCGGCGGCGTAGTTCGGCGCCACCATGGGATAATCGTGCGGCAGGCCCCACTTCTCGCGGTACTCCTCCGGCGAGAGATTGTAGTGCGTGCGCAGATGGCGCTTCAGCGACTTGAACTTCTTACCGTCCTCGAGACAGATGATGTAATCGGGCGTAACGGAGCGCTTGATGGGAATCGCGGGCCGCAGCTCTTCCCGCTCGACGGGAGCAGAATTCGATGTGGCGCGGCTGAGAGCCTGATGGATATCGTGGATAAGAGCTGGCAGATCTGAAGCGACAACCGTGTTGTTGCTTACGTAGGCCGAGACGATTTCAGCCGTCAGTCCGACGAGTTCGGTTTTCGCCATCTCGTCCATTCTCTTCTCCATTATTCACAACCCCCGGAAGTCTGCCTGGGAGCAGGAGGCGCGGCCCTGAAGCCTGACCTCGTCTCACAGCTCTCAAGACTGTCGTAGTTGACTCGTCCCCGTCAGCCTGCATTGGAAGTGCAAGCAGAGATCATGGACAACAAAAATGCTGAACTGTCAATACTGGCCCAAGCTGAAACAGGCGGTTTCCAAACTAAACCGATAACGGTTGCGCGGCCACAATTCGAGGGATAGTAAGTATTATTCGCGTCGAAGCTGTAGGCAAGACGCCTTACTCAAAAGTTGTCGACGGGCATTGGTCTTGCAGATCTGCAGACTTGGGCTGGCGCTGTAAACAATTGTCGAGACTCGGGCCAAAACAAGGCGAGGGCTTGGGCGCTGGCCCGCAGGGCAGGGCGAAATCGAACCCGCTGCCTGCTTTTGCCGTTCAGTGCAGGAGTGCGGCCCCAAGCGCAAATACTGGCATCGCGGCAGGTTCGGAGTGGAGAGGTGGCTCCCGCTCTGCCGCGCGGCGCCATATATGTTGACCAGATGCGCCCGGCGCCGAGCCATCGGCCGGCTGAGAAGAAGACAGGGAGCCCTCACATGCAGAAGACAACCACCCGGTCTGAGCCCCAGATCGTCAAGTCCGAAACGGAGTGGCGCCAGCAACTCAGCCCCGAGCAATACTATGTCACCCGGCAGCGCGGCACCGAGCGCGCCTTCACGCATCCTTACTACAGCGAGAAACGCTCGGGCATGTATCATTGCGTCTGCTGCCGGGCGCCGCTGTTCTCATCGGAGGACAAGTTCGAGTCCGGCACAGGCTGGCCGAGCTTCACCCAGCCCATGCACGATGAGGCCGTGAGCGAGCACGAGGACCGGACGCTTTTCATGCGCCGCACCGAGGTGCGGTGTGCCCGCTGCGACGCCCACCTCGGGCACATCTTTCCGGACGGTCCGGAGCCGACAGGCCTGCGCTACTGCCTCAACGGCGTCGCGCTCCAGTTCCGGCCGGACGAAACGACGGGCAGATAGCACCTGCATGAAGCTGCCGTGCCGGCCCGCTGCTCAGGCACGGACTGGTATGGCTGGAAGAGTACGACAAGCCGGAGAACCTCTTCATGGATGCCGCTGATCGCGCCGATAAAGCAGCCTCGGCTGCTGGCGTTTTGCCGATCACCTCACCGCAGGCCAAGAAACAACCCGTAACGTCGACCTGGCACGGCACTGAACTGGTCGATGAATATGCTTGGCTGCGCGCCGACAACTGGCAGGAGGTGATGCGTGACCCGTCAGTGCTGCCGGCCGACATCCGGGAGTATCTCGAGGCGGAGAACGCTTACACTGACGCTGTGCTCGCGGACACGAGCGGGCTGCAGGAGCAGCTCTTCCAGGAAATGAAGGGCCGCATCAAGGAGGACGACAGCTCGGTTCCAGCCCCGGACGGGCCATGGGAGTACTACACGAGCTTCGTGACGGGCGGGCAGTATCCGCTCGTGTGCCGCCGTCCCCGCGGCGGCGGGCCGGAGCAGGTGCTGCTCGACGGCAACAAGGAAGCGGAAGGCAAGCCTTACTGGCAGCTTGGCGGCACCGCGCGCAGCCCCGATCACAGGCTGCTGGCCTATGCGGTGGATGACAAGGGATCGGAGCTCTACACCGTCCGCGTGCGCGACCTCGAGACCGGGACAGATCTGCCCGACGTCGTCCTTAACACGCGCGGCGGGATGGTCTGGGCGAACGACAACCGGTCGCTGTTCTATATCCGGCTCGACGAGCACCAGCGCCCGCGGTCCGTCTGCCGTCATATGATCGGCAGCCCAAGCGAGCAGGACGCCACGATCTATCACGAGCCGGATGCCGGCTT
>JAWLCO010000146.1:0-9497 GCA_041687075.1 Hyphomicrobiaceae bacterium
AGGCCTCTCCTTCTCGTGCGTCAAGCTGGCCCGACCATCCGGCATCCCCTCCGGCCATCAGTCCGACTTTTCAGACGAACGTCAGCAAGTTAGATTTGAGAAAGAGGACCTCGGAGCGCCCGCAGGTCGGCAGGGTCGGCAAAGGTAAGTCGGATGCCTTCAAGACTTCGCATCGCGGTTATAGACGATCATCCCATCTTCCGCGAAGGCGTGGCCCAGGCCCTGTGCTCGGCGGACGATCTGGAGCTCATCGCCGAGGGATCTTCTGCGGACGAGGCCGTCGAGATTGCACAGAACCATCTCCCCGACGTCATGCTGCTCGACCTGAACCTGCCCGGCAGCGGCCTCAACGCCGTGCGGGCGATCTCCCGCCAGTGCCCGCGGGTGAAGGTCATGATGCTGACCGTATCGAGCTCGGACGAGCACGTTGAGAAGGCGCTCGAATGCGGCGCGCACGCGTATGTTCTCAAGGGCATCAGCGGGCCGGACTTCATCGCTTCGGTGCGTGCCCTGCATGAGGGCAACCACCAGCTCACGCCGGATGTCGCCGCCCGCCTGCTCGCCAAGGCGCGCGTGGTGATCACCGACCACACGACCGAGCTGCCGAGCCTCACCAGCCGCGAGGAGGACATACTGCGCCTGCTCGCAAGCGCGCATACCCCTCAACAGGTCGCCGAGCGCCTCCAACTGACCGAGGAGCTCGTTGCAGACTACATCGGCAATATCCTCCAGAAATTGCATTTGCGCTCAGTGCTGACTTCCGCGCTGGCAAAGCGGCATTGATTTTTCAGTTAAGCAGCATTTGCGATTCCCGTACCCTTCCGCATTCTCCCTCAACTCTTTCCCTCGACATTAGTCCCAAGCCCGCTCCGACTTTCGGCTGAGAGAGAGCCGGACAGACGTTCCTTTCTCTTTCGGGAAATGACTGTACTCTTCTGATCGGAGAATTGCGATGTCCGCGGGCGCGGTCTATTTGCGCCCACGATTCAACGGAGATCAATGCTTGCCGGGGCTAAGCTCGACGACGCCTGAAGTTTCGCCCCTGCGGTGGCGCAGTAATGTGGCAGCGCCCGCGCTCGCATGCCTCTACATTGGAACTTTCCTGCTGGCGATCTGGGTCAGCCATTTGCCGCTGCCGAGGATTTTTGCCTCACTCAGTCTCGGCACCGTTTTGCTTTCACTCAGTGCGATCGACCTGCGGACGTTTCGTCTGCCGGATGCGCTGACACTGCCGCTTGTGCTGGCCGGAATCACAGTCTCCCTCCTCTCCGGAAATGGTGTTCTGTGGAGCATATCGTCCGCTTTGCTCGGCTTTGCCGCCCTTTTCGGCATCGGGCTCGCTTACCGGGTATTGCGCGGTGCGGACGGACTCGGGCTCGGCGACGCAAAGCTGCTCGCAGCTTCGGGGGCATGGCTCGGTGCGGAGGCGCTACCTGCCGTTCTGCTCTATGCTTCCAGCTCGGCTCTCCTCTGCGTGGCCGTGATCATTCTTTTCGGGCACGAAGTTGGCCGGAACACCCGAATACCATTTGGACCATTTCTTGCGCTCGGGACCTGGCTCGTCTGGCTTTACGGTTCCCCGATTCCATTCGCGTGACGGGAGGCCAGGATGGTCAGCTCGGATCTCATCACCCGGTTTCGCAAAACGCGTCGTCCCCTTGCGGGCGAAGGTGGCTTTACGCTGCTCGAGCTGCTCGTTGTGCTCGGCATAATCGTGATGCTCGCGACCGTCGCAGGGCCGCAGGTGCTTCGTTATATGGGCAAGGCGCGAACGGATACGGCAAAAGCGCAAGTCGGCGCGCTCGCCACCGCACTCGAGCTTTACGCGCTCGATAATGGCAGCTATCCGGTGCAGCAGGTCGGCCTGAGCGCATTGATGCAGCCGCCGCCGGGCGCAACGCAATGGCGCGGCCCCTATATCAAACGGGCCGAAGGACTGAAGGATCCCTGGGGCCGACCCTATCAATACCGCTATCCCGGCCAGCAGGCGCAGGTCGAAATTTTCTCTCTGGGCCGCGACAATGCTCCCGGCGGTACCGGCGAGGATCAGGACGTCACAAGCTGGTGACCTGATCCCCGTCTTTGCTCGCCTCAGCTCTGCGGCAGTTGCAATTTCGGTGTCACCACGAGCGGCTGGAAGGACGGTGCATTGCGCCCGCGAAGAGCGGCCGAGAGCTCGATGAGCTCCGGCAGCGCATCAACCCGGGGCCAATTTTCATGCCACGCCGGCCCTTCGCTCGACCGCAGCCTTCCGAAATAGCGGAACCGGAATGCGGATACGTCTTCCAACAAGATATGATTTTCAGCGGCTCCACGCGTGCTGCCGGGAGCAAACAGGGTTTGTCGCATGACTATCGCCCTTGCCTGTGCACCCACGCCGATCTCGAAGCGATAAACCCCAGCACCTCCGGGGCCGTCTGGGGCCGGACTAACGAACATCAGACCATTTCGCCCGCCGGCAAATGCGACCCCCCTGCGGCCCTCGCCGTTTCTTTCGAAAACAGGCATGACTTCGGCAAGCCGCTGCTCAAGAAACGTCCGCACACCGACCACCTGGGCGTTCCGGTCGGAAACGGCAACATCCTCCCAGGCACGCCGGGCCAGTTGCAACGCGCCCGGTACCATCGCCAGCACAATAGCGAACAGGGCCAGTGCGACGAGCAGCTCTATGAGCGTGAAACCGGCCTGCGAAGACCCGGGCGAGTGCGTCTGCGGAAACGCTTTCACTGCAGCGCTCCCAGCTTGAGCGTTGAAAGCTGAAGCGTTCGGGAGCGACCCCACTGGCCCGCGCGCCAGGCGACCTTCACGGTGACTCGGTAGGCGGGCGGCACAGAGCTGTTTACGTTCTGGCCGGACAAGCTATAACGCGCCGCAGTTACCGCCCAGGTCAATCCATCCGATGTCGTTCCGGACCAGTGGCCGTCCCGCAGAGGCGTTTCGACACCTGCCGCGACCAGTCTCGACTTGGCGAGTTGCAGCGCAGCCATTTCCATCTGGGCCGCGCGAGTACCGCGCCAGCCCAACGCGAGTCCTTCGAACAAGGCGACGAGCGCGAGCGAAAGCACGACGATCGCGACGAGGGTTTCAATCAGCGTGAAGCCGTCCTCCCGCCGTGCCATTCTCACCGGCTCCATGCAATCCGCGGAGCGCCGGTTCGCCAGTCGATCGCGATCCGCGCCGATCGCGCCCCTTCTCGGATGATGAGAGTTCCCCTGCTGGCCGTTCCATCCGGATGAAATCGGAACCGTACCGCCGAGGGCCCGACCACGTCCTGCGGCCGCGTATGCGCGCTTAAAGACAGCTGCGAGGAAATTCCTTTCACTCTTCCGTTTCCCGCGACCCAGAACCGCTTTTTCTTCAGATCGACGACCATGGCCTGCTCCAGATTTCGATCCACGGCAGCAGCGCGCAGTGTCCTCATCTGCACAGCGAGCGCCAGCGCGTTGGCCTTCAGCGCCATGCCGCGCTTGGGCAGACCGACCATCGGGACGGCAACGGCAAGTACGGCGGCCATTATCGAAAGGACCATCAGCAGCTCAAGCAGTGTGAACCCTGCTTCACGCACCTGTCTTTTTCCCTGCAGGACCGTCATTGAATGGCTAATTCGTTGACGCTGACGAGCGCGCTGATCACCATCAGCAGCAGCCCCCCGACCAGAATGCCGATGATGATGGTCAGCAGCGGCGCCAGTAACGCCGTCAGTCTTTGCAGCTGTGTCTGGAACGATGCTTCGAAAATATCGGCGATACGAACCAGCATCGTATCGAGCTGTCCCGTCTGCTCGCCGACAGCGACCAATCGGAGCGAAAGGTCCGAGAACAGGCCCGTTGCGGACAGCGACGCGGAAAGACTGCTCCCGCGCATCAGATCCTCGGCAGCCGCCTGTGCGGCAGCCCGATACGCGCGATTGGCAAGAACTACGGACGTCATCTGCAGGGCATCGGGCAAGGAAACGCCGTTCTTCGTCAGAGTCACCAGCGTCCGCGCGAAACGTGCCGTCTGGTTACCAACCAAAATGGACGCCAATACCGGCAGACGCAGCAGCGCACGATCAAGCGCTGCTCTGATGGCCTCACTGCGGCTCATCATGCCGATTGCGCCGAAAAACGTGCCAACCGCCGCAACCGCGAACGGCCAATAGCCGATCGCGGCCTCTTGGATCGCGAACAATGCTGCAATCGGCCCGGGCAATTCGGCACCTGCTTCTTCGAAAAGCGTGACCACCGTTGGCAGCAGAGCGGTGCATATGACGGCCAGCGCAATCACAGCCGCCGCAAGCAGCACAGCCGGGTAAACGAGCGCCGTGCCGAGCTTTGCGCGAATTTCCGCCGATCGCTCGTAAAATGCGGCCAGGTCCTCGAACACTTCAGCCAAGGTGCCGCTCGCTTCTCCGGCCTGCACGAGCTTGGGATAAATCACCGGGAATGCCGGCTTCTGCCGAGCAATGGCTGCCGACAGCGCACTGCCCGCAACGACATCCTCCAGAATAGCGCGCGTCATCTTGCGCAATCTCGCCGGGAGCGACGGCTGGAGTTGAACGATGCGCAGGGCTTCATCGACTGGGATATCGGCTCTTAGAAGCGTCGCCAGTTCACGGGTGAACAGGCTGAGCCGGGAGATCGACAGCCGGCCCGAACCGAAGACCTCGCGCTCCCACCAGGGCCGTGCGGCATCCCATCCGCCCTCGCAAATGTCGACAGCCAGCTCGCCACGCCGGGCAAGGAGGTGCACCGCAACCTCCCGGCTTTCGCACTCGAGCTCACCGCGCCGCAAGTCACCGGCCTGATCGTAGGCGCGATAGGCAAACCTGGGCATCAGATCGTTCTCGTCGCACGCAGAACTTCATCGAGGGTCGTCTCGCCGCGCAAAACCTTGTCGACCCCGTCCTGAAACATGGAAATCATGCCCGCTTCTTTCGCTTTGCTTTCCAAAGCCATCTCGGACCGCTTGGACAACAGACGATCGCGCACGGCATCGGACATCACCAGCAGCTCCCAGATGGTGGTGCGGCCGGAGTAGCCGGTGAACCGGCAGGCCAGACAGCCGACCTTCTCCCGCGGGCGGATTTCCGGCTGCGGCTCACCCGAAAAGTGCTTCCGCTCCTCCTGCAATCTTTGAAACATCGGCTGCGCCGGATCGACCGATTGCGCGCAAGCATTGCAAAGCAATCGTACCAATCGCTGCGCTACCACGGCCCGCAGGGATGATGCGAGCAGATAATCCTCAACTCCCATTTCGACGAGACGCGTGATTGTCGCCGCAGCACTGTTGGTATGCAGCGTCGATAGCACGAGATGCCCCGTGAGCGAGGCCTGAATAGCCATGTCCGCCGTTTCGAGATCGCGTATCTCGCCCACCATGATGATATCGGGATCCTGCCGCAGGATAGATCGCAACGCGTGCGCAAAGGTGAGCCCGATTTTCGGCTGCACCTGGATCTGATTGATCCCCTTGAGCTGGTATTCGATTGGATCTTCCACCGTGAAGATCTTGCGTTCCGGCCTGTTGAGCCGGGTCAGCGCCGTGTAAAGCGTCGTTGTTTTTCCACTTCCTGTCGGCCCGGTAACGAGAATGATGCCGTTCGGCTGCTCCAAAAGGCCCTCGAACATTTCGAAGGAGCGGCCCGCAAATCCAAGCGCGGAAAAGCTGAGCTGAATGCTCGACCGGTCGAGAATCCGCAGGACGACACTTTCGCCGCCGAGCATCGGCATGGTGGAGACACGCAGATCGATATCACGTCCGCGCACCGTGGCACGGATGCGCCCGTCCTGCGGCAGGCGACGCTCCGCAATGTTCAGCCGCGCCATGATCTTGATCCGGGAGGTCACGGCGGCACGAACCGAGAGCGGCAGGGCTTCCACTGTCTGCAGATGACCATCTATGCGAAATCTGACGTTGAGGGCATCTTCACGCGGCTCGAAATGAATATCCGAAGCGTGGCACTCGACGGCGCGCACGATGACGTCGTGCACCAGCCGAATGATAGGCGCTTCGCTTGCCATGTCCTCGAGCCGGCGGACGTCATCTTCGCTGGCCTGATCCGGCGCGATGTCCCCTGCATCTGTTTCAGTGCCTGGCGCAACCCGTTCCGTTCCGTAGAGCCTTTCGATCGCGCGGACGAGATCGCCGGGTACTGCAATCCGCGGTTCGACTGTTCGCCCCACGACGTAGGCAATCACCCGGAACAGCTCGCTGCCGAAGGGATCTCCGACAGCAACCACGACGCGATCGCCATCATCTGAGATGGGAAGGATCAGGTTCGCCCTGACAAAGTCTGCATGCAGGATCCCGGCAAGCAGCGGTGCATCAGGCAGCTCGTCAGCTTCAATCAGCGGAATTCCCGTATACTCCGCCAATGCGGCTGCCAGCTCGGACTCGGAAAGTAATCCAAGCCGCGTGAGGACCAGGTCGAACCGCTCCCCGGATTGCTGCTGTGCGCGCCGCGCCCGTTGGATTGTGAGCTCATCCAGACGGTTCTGCGCAATCAGCCAATTGCCAAGCGCGGTCGAGAACTCCGCGCTCCGCGGGTCAGGGCCATCGCGACCAACAAACAGCGACGGTGCACTCATACTTCGCCCGATTTGGTTTCTGGCGCCCGCATTATTCTGCTATATTGCATTGCGGGTGTACATATCTTTCCGCAGAAAACGTCCGCGGCGGGATGAGGCGTTCGGTTTTGCGATGCGTGGAACGGTAAACACCGTGTCTTTCATTGGCGAATTGCGGGCCATCGTTAATCGCTTTCTGTCCTGGTGGGGTGCCGAGCTGTGGGACAGCTTACCAACCGCGCTACGGCGCCTCCTCTCAGGTTCGAGCGCGCGTCTCGCTCTAATGGTTGATCCGGACGGCCTCCGGCTCGTCTCGGAAAATGGACACTCCAGCACCGAACTGCTGATAGGCGAGGATCTTCCAGAAACATGGGCGTCCATGGCCCGGGTTGCCGGTCAAAAGCGGCATCGAAAAAAGCCGTTCGGGATCAGGCTGCCCGCCGAAGCCTGCCTCCTGCGCACTTTGCAGATTCCTCGCGCCGCAATGAAGGATGCTGCCCGCATTCTCGCACTGGACCTGGAGCGCTGTACGCCGTTCAAGAAAGCTGATGTCTACACGGCATTCCAGCCGTGTTGGGACCAAATGCCAAGTGCAAAGATGGAGGTGATCCGCCAGGCCGTCATCCCTCGTACACGTGTGGACCCTTTGCTCGCGCGGTTACGAGACCTCGGGTGCACGGTTTCGTATATCGAGTTCCGGTCCAGCGAAGAAGGCGCCGCGATTCCAACGATCAGCCTGCTCGCCTCGCCATCAGGAATGTTGTTTCCAAGGTCTCTCGTCACGAAACTGCTTGCTGGCGCAATCGTCTTGCTCTCGATTTCGGCCGCAATCATTTACAGTCAGAAGCATATCAGGGCGCTTGCAGAAGCTGAAACGCAGGCGCAGGAGATCCGCGACCGCGCCGAATCGGTTCGCAACCGCATTCAGCGCTCCGAAGAGACCATCCAGACTCTGGCCAAACTCCACCGGATGAAGCGCGAAGGTGTTACGACCCTGCAGGTCCTGGAGGAGCTGAGCCGCATTCTGCCCGACACCGCATGGCTTACAGATTTGAGGATAGACGGAAACGAGGTCGAAATCTCGGGAATGGCAAGCGGCGCGGCAAACCTGCTTCCGGTCCTCGAACGCTCCGGCTTCTTCTCTCAGGCCGCACTAACTTCGCCTCTGACGCTGGTCCCATCGGAAAATAAGGAGCGCTTCAGCATCAGGTTGCAGGTCGGCGGCAAAATCGAGCAGACGCTTTCGGCGACGGATAGAGGAAAGAGCTGATGGAACGCCTCACCAGAATCGCCAGCAGGACTGCAGCTCTAGCATTACTCGTCTCCATCGGCTTCGGCATCTATTTTGGATTCATTGCGCCTTACTCCGACTACATCGCGGAGCTTAAGGCACGGCTCGAGCAACAACAACTGCTGATCGCACGCCTTCAGAGGGTGGCCGCGCAGGAAATGCGTCTCTCCGAAATCGAAATGCGTGCCGAAGCGTCCGCACGCAGTGCGTCGTTCATATCCGGCCCCAGCGACGCGATCATCACCGCGAACCTACAATCGCGGGTTGCCAAACTGGCGTCTGATTCAGGTGTCCGGGTTCGGACGACGCGTGCTCTCCCCGAGCGGGAGAGAAACGGCCTTAGAATGCTGGGCATCCAGGTCCAGCTTGCCGCCGACATTGAACAGGTCCAGCGCATCATCCACGCCATTGAATCAACCGAGCCGCTGCTGTTTATCGAGAGCGCCCAGCTCACCGCCGCAACAGCGCGGCATTCGGAGGACGGGCATGCTGAGCCCCTCGAGGCACGGCTTGATATCTTTGCCGCAGTTTCACCTCCAAAGACTTGAGCTCCACCATGTATGGGTATTCACCACGGCGGCGGCAGCGGACACTAACAGCATTTCTTTTCCTGGCTGCTTCGGCATTAGCCGTCGCGAATTGGCATATCCTGAATATAAAGATCGATCGATCCCATGCCAGCCCGGAAACAGGTTCGCGCGAGACTTCGCCCATAGCTTTCGATCCCGCGGAACAGTTGGTAGCCACAAGCCTGGATGCCTATCCTGAGACGACTGCACGTCCGCTCTTTAGCGCAACGCGCCGGCCGCCTCCAACGGTTGCGCCGGAACCCGCACCCGAACTGGTCCCCGAAACTCCAGACAACCTGCGTCTGGTCGGCATAATGGAAAACGGATCGGGTGGCATACAGGCATTAATCAGAACGGGAGAGGCGCCTGGGAGGTGGCTTGCGCCGGGCGATCGGATTTCCGACTGGTCGCTTGCCCGCATAGAGGATGATCAGGTCATCCTGCGCAACGGCCGGCACACATTTACGCTCACGTTATTTCCGAACCGGGACGCCAAGGAGTAGAGGCGCGTGCGAGGGACTTCCCTGTCCCTAGCCAGGCTATTGGCCGCTCACGAACTTCCGCAGTATTGCAGCAATTTTCTCCGGGGAAAGGCCGTGGTAGAAATAGGTCCGCGTCTTTCCTTCCGGGTCGATCAGGTAAAAATAGGTCGAGTGGTCGAGCCGTGGCCCAGTCTCTTTCTCACTCCAACCCTCGTGACCGTACTCGCGGCGGACCTTGAAGATACGCGTGATATGGAAATTCTGCTTGCGCGTAGCTGCAAGACCGATGAGGCGTGGATGGAAATTGCTGACGAATTGTGCAAGCCCCTTCGGATCAGGTTTTTCCAGGCTGACATCCACGAACAGGGGTTGAATGTCGTCGGCCTCCTCGCCCAGGTCCTCGAGCGCGGCCGTCATCCGGTCGAGCCCCACGGGGCAGGCCTCCCGGCAACCTGTGAAGCCGAAGAAGATCAGCATCCACTTTCCCCGGAACGCCCGGTCCGTAACCGTGCGGCCCTCCTGATCGATAAGCTCGAAACGTCCGCCGAGGGATGCTGGATCCGGCAAACGATAGCCGCCCTCGCCAGGCGCAGCCGTGTAGGTCTCC
>JAWLCO010000147.1:0-9344 GCA_041687075.1 Hyphomicrobiaceae bacterium
GAATGCATCGGCGGGCGATGTCCTCACGGCCGGGGCCTATGCCGGCTATGGCGGCCAGGTGCTTCTCGGCGGCTCCATCGTCCTTGGCGCCGTGACGGGCATGGCTGCGATGGCTGCTTTATCGGCAGCTCTCTACCTCGCCGTCTTCCGCAGGCTTGCCGGGCGATCTGGCGTTTACCCGCTGGTTGCGTCCATCGGGCTCGCCTTCGCCGTCCGCTCGGCACTGACGTTCTTCCTCGGCCACGACCAGCGCGTCTTTTCCGTGCCTCTGATGCGCGCGATCAATGTCGGGCCGATCCGTGTCGTGCCGACCGACCTCTACATTGCCGCCACTGCGCTCGCCGCACTGCTGGTGGTTTTCGCCATCCTGCATCTGACTCCACTCGGCCGCCGCATGCGCGCGGTGGCCGACAACCCGGATCTGGCCCGGACCTGCGGGATCGGATCCGGCCGCGTGATGCTGGCCTTGTGGCTCCTGGCTGGTGCCGTGACCGGCCTCGGCGGCGTCCTGCTCGGGATCAAGACAGTTGTGACGCCGATGCTGGGATGGGAACTGCTGCTGCCCGCCTTCGCAGCCACCATTCTCGGCACCATCGGCAATCCGTTGGGCGCAGTCATCGGCGCGGTCATCATCGGCGTGGCGCAGGAGGTTTCGACGCCCTTTGTCGGCTTCACCTACAAGATCGGCATCGGCTTCGCGATCCTGCTGCTGGTGCTGCTGGTTCGGCCGCAGGGCCTCTTCGCCAGCAACGAGCGGGTGAGGTGAGCCCATGATCACCGGCTACCTCATCGCCATAGCGATCATCACGCTGATCTACCTGCTGCTGACGCTCGGGCTCAATCTGCACTACGGCTTTACCGGCCTGATCAACTTCGGCCACGTCGGCTTCTTCGCAATCGGTGCCTACACCTCGGCCATCCTCGCGCTGAACGGCGTCCCGGTTTGGCTCTCGTTCCCCGCGGCGATGGCCGCAGCGGGGCTCGTCGCGGTGCCGGTCGGGGCGTTATCGCTGCGATTACGGATCGAATACTTCGCCATCGTCACGCTGGGCTTCTCGGAAGCCGTCCGCCTCATCATCACCGAGGAGCGCTGGCTGACAAACGGCGTGCAGGGCATTCCGGGCATTCCGGATCTTGCCGCGGCAACGGGCATTCCGCTGGATGCGGCGACGCTGACGTTTCTATTCCTCGTCGCGGCCAATCTGGTCGCAATCGCCGCCAGCTACCGTCTCGTGAAAAGTCCGTTCGGCCGCGCTATCGAGGCGATACGCGACGACGAGGATGCGATGAAGGCGCTGGGCAAGAACCCCGGTGGCTTCAAGGTCCGGGTTTTCGTCATCGGCGCCGGTCTGGCAGGCCTCGGCGGTGCGTTCTACGCCCATTACATCACCTACATCTCGCCGGACCAGTTTCTGCCGCTGCTGACGTTTTATATCTGGATGGCCATGATCCTGGGTGGCGTCGGTCGCGTTTCCGGGGCGCTCGTCGGCACGTTCGTGCTCGTGCTCTTCCTCGAGGGCTCGCGCTTCCTGCGCGACGTGGTGCCGGGCGTGTCCGAGGTGGAGATGGCGAGCCTGCGGCTGTTCGTGGTCGGCATCGCGCTCGTGCTGCTCGTGCTCTATCGCCCCCAGGGCATCATGGGGGACTTCAGCAAGCGATGATCCTGGAAGCTCGCGACATCGTCTTTGCCTTCGGCGGCTTCCGCGTGCTGGACGGCGTGTCGCTCGCCGTTCCGGAGGGCTCGATCACCGGTCTCATCGGCCCCAATGGCGCGGGCAAGAGCACCTACTTCGCAGTCGCGAGTGGCTTCGAGTTGCCTCACAGCGGCACCATCCGCTTCGGTGGCGATGACGTCACGCGCGCCGGGCCGGTCGCCCGCGCTCGGCTGGGGCTGGGCCGCACGTTCCAGGTGCCGCGCGAGTTCCGGCACCTGACCGTCCGCGAGAACATGCTGGCAGCTGCGCCGGATCAGGCCGGCGAGGGACTGTTCGACCTCTATTTCCGCCCGGGCAAGGTCGCTGCCGAGGAGCGCGCGCTGCGCGAAAAGGTCGACGGCATCCTCGCGTTCCTCAACCTGGCCCGCGTCGCCGATACGCCATCCGGCCAGCTCTCCGGCGGCCAGAAGAAGCTGCTGGAGCTCGGCCGCGTGTTGATGCTCGCGCCGAAGCTCATTCTGCTCGACGAGCCGTTTGCCGGCGTCAACCCGGTGCTGATCGAGGAGATCTCCGGCCGCATTCGCGCGCTGAATGAGCAGGGGACGGCGTTTCTCATCATCGAGCACAATCTCAAGGCGCTTTCGAACCTGGCCGAGCAGATCCATGTCATGGATCGCGGGCGGATCATCGCGACAGGCGTGCCGTCTGATGTGCTGGCGGACGACCACGTTCGCGAGGCTTACATGGGAGGCGTGCTGTGACACTGCTTTCCGTGGAAAGCCTGACTGGCGGCTACGGTGAGACCGACATCATCTCGGACCTCACGCTTGCCGTCGCGCCGCGCGAGATCGTCACGATTGCCGGCACCAACGGCTCCGGCAAGTCGACGCTGGCCAAGGCCATCATGGGTCTGCTGCCGCGCGTGAGCGGCTCCGTGCGGCTGGAGGGCAAGGAAATCCTGGCGGAGCCTGCCGAACGCCGGCTCTCACTCGGGATCGCCTACGTGCCGCAGGTCGCCAACGTCTTTCCCTCCCTCACCGTCGAGGAGAACCTTCTCGTCATCGAGCAGGTCAAGGATCGCAGGCGCCGGCTCGCCGAGATGTACGAGCGGTTTCCCGCAATCGCCGAGCGCCGGCGCTGCCGGGCGGGCACGTTGTCTGGTGGCGAGCGCCAGCAGCTCGCGGTGGCCCGCGCCCTGATGCCCGAGCCGCGGCTCGTGGTTCTGGACGAGCCGACGGCAGCGCTCGCGCCCGTCGTCATCGCGCAGATCTTCGAGCTGATCCGAACGCTGCCGGAGCAGGGCGTGGGTGTGCTCCTGGTGGAGCAGCGCGCCCGCGAGGCGCTCAAGATAAGCGATCGCGGCTACATTCTAGACCAGGGCCGCATCGTGCTCGCCGATGCTGCCGATGCACTTCTCGCGGACACCCGCATGGCCGAGCTCTACCTCGGCCACGAGGCGTGACGTTCCGCACGAGCTCTCAGGAGAGATACATGACCATCGTTCTTGCCAACGCAAATGTGCTCGACGTCGAAGCCGGTAAGCTTCTTGGCGAGCGCCACGTGGTGGTCGAGGGTGACCGCATCCGCGAGGTGTCCGACACGCCGGTGAATTCGCCCTCTGCGCAGGTCATCGATCTGAGGGGCCTCACCCTGATGCCCGGCCTGATCGATGCCCACGTCCACACGATCGCCTACACGGCGAACTTCGCGGAGCTGCCGTTCCAGTCGCCCTTCTACGTGGCGGCGCGCTCGGCCGACATTCTCGGCGGCATGCTCGACCGCGGCTTCACGACGGTGCGCGACGTCGGCGGTGGTGAATTCGGCATGGCCAAGGCGGTCGACGAGGGATACGTGCGCGGTCCTCGCATCATCTACGGCGGCAAGGCGCTGTCGCCGACCGGCGGCCACGGCGACATGCGCAAGCCGGGGCAGGACATCCAGGACGACGCCTACGGTGTGCCGAGCCTGGGCCGCATCTGCAACGGCGTGGCTGCCGTCCGGGCGGCGGCTCGCGACGAGATCCGCCGCGGCGCGCATCACATCAAGATCATGGCGAACGGCGGCATCGCGTCCCCGACCGATCGCATCGACAGCGACCAGTTCTCCGAGGAGGAAATCAGGGCGGCGGTCGAAGAAGCCGAGATGGCCAACCTGTATGTCGTCGCACACGCCTACACGGCACGTTCCATCGAGCGGTCGGTGCGGAACGGCGTGCGGTCCATCGAGCACGGCAACCTGCTGGACGAGCCGACCATCGCGCTCATGAAGGAGAAGGGCGCCTTTCTCGTGCCGACGCTCGCCACCTATCATGCCCTTGCAGAGGAGGGCGTCGCGGCGGGACTTCCGGCTGAGCTGGCGGCCAAGATCGACCACGTGCTCGGGGCGGGCCTGCGCGCGGTCGAATTGGCGTACCGTGCCGGCGTGCCCATGGCCTACGGCACCGATCTGCTGGCCGTCATGCAGCGCCGCCAGCTGACCGAGTTCGAGCTGCGTGCTGATGTTGTTCCGGCTGCAGATCTGTTGCGGGCTGCGACGACCAACGCTGCCAAACTGATTCGTCGCGAAAACGAGCTCGGCCGCATCGCTCCCGACTACATCGCCGACCTCATCGCCTTCCCTGGCGATCCGCTTCGTGACATTCGCCTGATGGGCCGGCTGGATCAGAGCCTGAAGCTCATCATGCGCAACGGCGTGGTCGACCGCGCCTGACGGCGCGATCTGTTCGGATTTTCAAAGTGGGGTCCGGTCCGCCGTGGTCGACGGGGCCGTTCGTCCACTGCCAGCCCGCTCACGACTTCGCGAGTTGACAACCCGCTTCGCCCTGTGCTGAAGAATAACCGACCGGATGGTTAAAAACAGGAGCCCGAGTGGGGCGTCTCAGGGTAATCGATCGTGAGTCTGTGCTGTGCGCGGCTGAGCGGGTAGTCAGTCGCGACGGAGCCGCGCGCCTGACGATCGAGGCGGTTGCGGCGGAGGCCGGCATCAGCAAGGCCAGCGTCCTTTACGATTACAAGACGAAACAGGCACTCATACGGGCGGTGGTCGAGCGGCGGATGAAGGCCGAGTGCGCCCGGCTTTCAGCGGCCATCGACGAGGCCGGGCCGGGGCCGGACAGGGCCATTCGCGGGCGCATTGCCGTCGCAGAGAACCGGTCGATGTCGGATGCGGACCGTGCCGTGGCGCTCAACCTGATCGCCGCATTGGCGCAGGACGAAGAGCTGCGGCGGCCCATGCAGGAGGCCTATCGTCAACAAATTGCCGAAATCATGGAAACGTCTACGCAGCCCCGAGGCGCCTTGCTGGCATTTCTCGCCCTCGAGGGCTTGAAGCTGCTCGAGTGTTTCGGCATCTACTCCTGGCCGGAAAAGCAACGTAGGCGGCTTTTCGAGGACATCTCCGCACTCATAAGCGGGGAACCGGCGGCTGCACGGGGCGAAGCGCACAAGGCTGACTGATCGCACGAATGACTGGCGCGTCCGCGTCAGCCCTTCGTATCACTGAAAAACCAGGAACTTCATCGATGTCCGTCCTTAAATGGTTCAGGTATGGAGTGGCCGCGGTCGGCGTTCTTGCGGTGTCAGCCCAGGTGTTTGCTGCTGATCCCGGCGCCAATCCGCCCCCGGTTACCGTAAGCATCATCACGACCGAGAAGCGGGACCTGCCGATCATGGACGAGCTTCCGGGCCGCATCGCGCCGATGCGGATCGCGGAGGTGCGTCCGCGCGTGTCCGGCATCGTGACCGAGCGCGTCTTCAAGCAGGGCAGCCTCGTGAACGAGGGCGACGTGCTCTACCGGATCGATCCGGAGTCCTTCAAGGTGCAGGTCGATAGCGCCAAGGCCACGCTGCGCCGGGCCGAGGCTGCGCAGCTCCGCGCGCGCCAGCAGGCGGATCGCCAGAAGGAGTTGCGCGATCGCAACATCTCGAGCCCTCAGCAGCTTGAAGAAGCCATCGCAACACTGGCCCAGGCCGATGCGGACGTTGCGGCTGCTCAGGCAGGCCTGAAGGCGGCAGAGCTCAATCTGCACTATACCGAGGTTCGTGCGCCGATCTCCGGTCGAATCGGGCGTGCGCTCATCACCGAGGGTGCGCTGGTGAACAGCGCCGACAAGCTCGCCACCATCCAGCAGCTCGATCCCGTTTATGCGGACTTCACCCAGTCGGTGAACGCGCTCAGAGCGCTGCGCCGGGCCGTGAAGGAAGGCACGGTGTCGAGCATCAGCGAGGACGAGGTGAAGGTACAGCTTCGCTTCGATGACGGCAGCACATATCCGCATCCGGGCCGGCTGCTGTTCTCGGAGGTGACCGTCGAGGCGACCACGGGCCAGGTCATCATGCGTGGCCAGTTCCCGAATCCCGATGGCGAGCTGCTGCCCGGCATGTACGTTCGCGTCCTCGTCGAGCAGGGCGTCCAGCATGATGTCATCGCGGTGCCGCAGCAGGCCGTGCAGAGGGACGGCGCTGGCCGGTCGCAGATTTACGTCGTCAAGTCCGACGGGACGGTGGATCTGCGGACGGTCCGCACCGGGCGCGTCCTCGGGAATCAGTGGGTCATCGAGGAGGGCCTGGCCGTCGGCGAACGTGTCGTGGTCGAGGGCTTCCAGAAGATTCGCCCGGGAGCAACCGTCAACCCGCAGGCCTGGAAAGTTGACGCGGACGCGCCGACGCGGACTGCCAACAGGTCCGATGCCAAGCAGGGCAGCCCGCAGTAATCGAACAGCAAGGCAGTAGCTGAAATGCCGAGTTTCTTTATCGACCGGCCCATCTTCGCGTGGGTCGTCGCCATCTTCATCATGCTGGCCGGCGTGATCGCGATCCCGCTGCTGCCGGTCGCGCAGTACCCGAAGGTGGCGCCGCCGCAGATCTCGATCACGGCCAACTATCCGGGCGCGTCGCCGGAGGATATGTACCTCAGCGTGACGCGGCCGATCGAGGAGGAGCTGAACGGCGTCCCGGGGCTCATCTACTTCGAGTCGACCTCCGACTCTTCCGGCCGCATCAACATCACGGCGACGTTCGCGCCGGGAACACCGATCGGTGAGGCGCAGGTCGAGGTGCAGAACCGCATCCGGCGCGTCGAGTCCCGCCTGCCGCAGACGGTGGTGGATCAGGGTATGCGCATCGAGCAGGCAGGATCGGGCTTCCTGCTGGTGATCGCGCTGCGCTCTCCGGATGGCTCCTACGACAACGTCGGCTTGGGCGACTACCTCAACCGCAATGTCATCGGCGAAATCCGGCGCATCGACGGCGTGGGCAGCGCGACGCTGTTCGCGACCCAGCGTTCGATGCGCATCTGGATGGATCCGGACAAGTTGCTGGGCCTCAATCTGACGGCCAACGACATCATTTCTGCCATCCGGGCTCAGAATGCGCAGGTCGCCGCGGGCCGCATCGGTGCCCAGCCGAACCCGATCACGCAGCAGATTTCCGCGACCGTGCTCGTCAAGGGCCAGCTCACGTCGCCCGACGAGTTCGGCTCGATCGTGTTACGGGCCAACCCGGATGGCTCGCTGGTCCGCCTGCGGGACGTGGCCACCGTGGAGGTGGGCGGAGAGAGCTACAACTTTTCCACGCGGCTGAACCGTCAGCCGACCGCGGGTATCGGCGTGCAGCTTTCGCCGACGGGCAATGCGCTCGCCACGTCGCAGGCCATCCACGACAAGATGGACGAGCTGGCGCGCTTCTTCCCGCCGGGGCTGGAATACAGCATTCCTTACGACACCTCTCCCTTCGTGGAGATCTCAATCGAGAAAGTGCTGCACACGCTCATCGAAGCGGTCGTGCTCGTCTTTCTCGTGATGCTGCTGTTCCTGCAGAGCTTCCGCTACACGATCATTCCGACCATCGTCGTGCCGGTGGCGTTGCTCGGCACCTGCGCCGTGATGCTGGCGACGGGCTTTTCCATCAACGTGCTCACCATGTTCGCGATGGTGCTCGCCATCGGCATCCTCGTCGATGACGCCATCGTGGTGGTGGAGAACGTCGAGCGCATCATGTCCGAGGAGGGCTTGCCGCCGCGCGAGGCCACGCGCAAGGCCATGAAGCAGATCACCGGTGCCATTATCGGCATCACGCTGGTGCTGTCGGCGGTGTTCGTGCCTATGGCGTTCTTTCCCGGCGCGGTCGGCATCATCTATCAGCAGTTCAGCCTGACGATGGTGGTGTCGATCCTGTTCTCGGCGTTCCTGGCGCTGTCCCTCACTCCGGCGCTGTGCGGATCGTTTCTCAAGCCCGTTGCCGCTGGTCACCATCACGAGAAGCGGGGCTTTGCGGGGTGGTTCAACCGGAACTTCGACCGGACCACTCGCGGCTATACCGGGCTTGTCGGGCGGATCGCCCGCCGCGCCGGCCGGTTCATGGTGATCTACCTGGCACTTCTCGCCGGTCTTGGCTGGGCCTACATGCGCCTGCCGACGGCGTTCATTCCGAACGAGGACCAGGGCTTCCTGATCGTCGACATGCAGGCGCCGCCGGAGGCCAGCGCCAACCGCACCATCGAGGTCATCAAGCAGGTGGAGGACGCATTCCTCTCCGACGAGGCCGTGGAGCGGGTGTTCGCCATTCAGGGGTTCAGCTTCTCCGGCGCAGGCCAGAATGCTGGCCTCGCGTTCATTACGCTGAAGGACTGGAGCGAGCGCGGACCCCAGGACAGCGCCGAGGCCATTGCCGGGCGCGCAAACGGCAAGCTCTGGCAGATCAGGGACGCGATAACGTTCGCGCTGTCGCCGCCGCCGATCCAGGGGCTTGGCACGACGAGCGGCTTCACGTTCCGCCTCCAGGACCGTGGCGGTCTGGGGCAGGCGGCGTTGGCTCAGGCCAGGGATCAGCTGCTGGCAGCAACGGCTCAGAGCCCGGTTCTCGCCAACCTGCGCGTCGAGGGGCTGCCGGATGCGGCGCAGGTCAACGTCATCATCGACCGCGAGAAGGCGAACACGTTCGGCGTGACATTCTCGGATATCAATTCGACGATCTCGGCCAACCTGGGCTCGAGCTACGTGAATGACTTCCCGAATGCCGGCCGCATGCAGCGTGTCGTCGTGCAGGCGGACGAGCGGGCCCGCATGCAGACGGAGGATCTGCTCAATCTCAACGTCCGCAATGCCGCCGGCGGAATGGTGCCGTTGTCGGCCTTCGCGCACGTGGAGTGGGTGAAGGGGCCGTCGCAGGTGGTCGGCTATAACGGCTATCCGTCGGTTCGCATCAGCGGGCAGGCGGCGCCGGGATACTCGTCCGGTGACGCCATCGCCGAGATGGAGCGCCTCGCGGCCGAGCTTCCGCAAGGGTTCGGCTATGAGTGGACCGGGCAGTCGCTGCAGGAGATCCAGTCGGGAGCGCTGGCGCCACTGCTCATCGCCCTGAGCATCCTGTTCGTGTTCCTCCTGCTGGCCGCCCTTTACGAGAGCTGGTCGATTCCGCTGGCGGTCATGCTGGTGGTGCCGCTTGGGGTTATCGGCTCAGTCATGGCGGTGACTCTGCGCGGCATGCCGAACGATGTCTACTTCATGGTCGGGCTCATCGCGATCATCGGCCTCTCAGCCAAGAATGCGATCCTGATCATCGAGTTCGCGAAGGATCTGCGGGCCGAGGGCATGTCCGTCATCGACGCGACGGTCGAGGCAGCCCGCCTGCGCTTCCGTCCGATCCTGATGACTTCCCTCGCCTTCACGCTGGGCGTGGTGCCGCTGGCGAT
>JAWLCO010000148.1:0-9281 GCA_041687075.1 Hyphomicrobiaceae bacterium
GCTGATGATTACGAGTACGAGGAGCCGCGTCGCGGCCGGCGCGGATTGCTGATCGCGGGAGCGCTGGTCGGCGCCATCATGGTCGGCGGCGGCCTGGCCTACGGCTACAAGACCATCATCGGCCCCGCCCCGAAGGGCACGCCGCCTGTGATCAAGGCGGATGCCCGCCCCGCCAAGGAGCAGCCGGAAGACCCGGGTGGCAGGCAGTTCGCCCATTCCGACAGCAAGCTGATGGGCCGGCTGGATTCGAGCGGTTCCAGCAGCAGCTCCAGCGGCTCGGCGCTGGCCAGTACGCTCGATGATGCGGAGTCGTCCGGTGTTCGCCGGGTGCCGACCGTCATCGTGGGGCGGGACGGCTCCATAGCGCCGCCACCGGCCGAGCCGAGGCTGCCGGCGACCACAGTTTCCGTGCCCGGCATGACCATTGTCGACGGATTCGGCGGGCGTCCCACCATGCTGCCACAGCGCGAAGAGCGGCAGCGTTCGGCGGAGGTGCCCCCGGCTCCCCGTATCATCGCCCGGGCAGAGCCCGAAGCGCAGCCTTCGCCGCCAACCCAGACCGCTCCGTCGCCGCCGCCACCGATCCGCAGCGCGGCCGTTCAGCCGGAGCAGCCCGTGGTCAGGCAGCCGCCACCGAGGCAAACTGCGCCCAGGCAACCTGCGCCGAAGCAGGCAGCCGCCAACCCGGCGCCGAAATCCAATCCGGTTGGCTACGTCGCCGTTCTTGCTTCGCAGAAGAGCCGGATCGACGCGCTCAAGACGTTTGCGGACCTGCAGCAGAAGTACAATCGCGTCCTGCAAAACAAGATCCCCGACGTACTGGAGGCCGACCTCAGCGCTCGCGGCCTCGGCACGATGTACCGGGTCGTCGTGGGCCCCCCGAGCTCACGTGAGGCCGCCGCTGATCTCTGCGGCCAGCTCAAGTCCGCAGGTTTCCAGGGTTGCTGGATAACGGCGTATTGATGGAGCGAATAGCGAAGAGAGTCGTGAGATCGTGAAGTGGTGAGATCGTGAAGTCGTGAGACGGGCTGCACACGCATCCAATCCCGATCTCACGATTTCACGACTTCACCATTTCACGCCTATTGCGCTATTCGCCATTCGCTCACCTTTCGCGTCAACGTGTCCTGCCGCATTCTTCTCGCACGATCGGTATAGCCTGCAAGAATGCGTGCTTCGCTCATCACCGGCCTTGCCGGAACACACCTGACGCCGGACGAGGCCCGGTTTCTGGCCGGGGTCAAGCCGTGCGGTCTCATTCTGTTCGCGCGCAACTGCGAAACACCCGGTCAGGTCCGGAAGCTGGTCGCCGAGGCCAAGGCCGCCATCGGCGAGGATGAGGTTCTGGTCCTCATCGACCAGGAGGGCGGGCGCGTCCGGCGCCTCATGCCGCCGCACTGGCGGGAGCTGCCGCCCGCAGCCGCCTTCGCGCACCTCCGCGAAAGAGATCCGGATGGAGCGGAGAAGGCCGCCCGGCTGGTGGCGCGGCTGACAGCGGCCGACCTTCGGGACCTTGGCATCAACACGAACTGCGTGCCGGTACTGGACATCCCGGCGCCTCTCTCGCACGAGATCATCAGCGACCGCGCCTACGGCACGACGCCGGAGGCCGTTTCGCGGATGGGGCGCGCGGTCGCCGAAGGCCATCTCGCCGGGGGCGTTCTACCGGTCATCAAGCATATGCCGGGGCACGGGCGCGCGCGGGCCGACAGCCACCTGGAGTTGCCGGTCGTGACGACACCCCGGGAGGAGCTCTCCGCGACGGACTTCGCGCCCTTCCGCGCCCTCAACGACATGCCGGCCGCGATGACGGCGCACGTCGTGTTCACCGCCATCGACGCGCATGCTCCGGCGAGCATTTCCGAGACCGTCACCCGCGAGATCATGCGGGGCGAGATCGGCTTCGACGGCCTGCTGATGAGCGACGATCTCTCCATGAAGGCGCTCACGGGTAGCATGTGGGCGCGGGCGGAAGCCGTGATCCGGGCCGGCAGCGATGTCGTCCTGCACTGCAACGGCGAGCTTCAGGAAATGGAGCAGGCCGCCGCCGGCGTACCGCCGCTGACAGGGCAACCTCTGCAGCGCTTCGAGCGTTGTCTGGCCGCACTGAACCGAAACGAGCCGTTCGATATCGCCGAGGCGGAAGCGGCTCTCGCCCGCGCCCTCATGGCCACGGCGTGAATCAGTGTACTCTTCAACAGGTTCTCCACCGCGGCGTCTGTGCCGCTCATTGAGACGAGGGAATGGAAACCGGTCGGACGACGGAACCCGCGAGCAGCATCGAGGCCTGGGAAGCCCCCAGCGCCGACGATGCGCCGCATCCGCAGGAGATGCTCGTCGTCGACCTGGAGGGCTTTGAAGGCCCTCTCGATCTGCTGCTCGCGATGGCGCGCCTGCAGAAGGTGGACCTCTCCCGCATTTCCATCCTGGCGTTGGCCGAGCAGTACCTTGCCTTTATTGCCGAGGCGGGCAAGCTGCGGCTGGAGCTCGCCGCCGATTATCTCGTCATGGCCGCTTGGCTCGCCTACCTGAAGTCGCGGCTGCTGCTGCCCAAGGAGAGCAAGAACGAAGCTGAGCCGAGCGGCGAGGAGCTGGCGCAGCGGCTGAGCTTCCGCCTGATGCGGCTCGAAGCCATGCGCGAGGCCGCGGCGCGCCTCATGACCCGCTCCAGGCTCGGCCGCGACGTATTCGCCCGCGGCATGCCGGAAGGCATGCGCACGGTTCGCGAGACAACCTATACGGCGCAGATCTACGATCTTCTCAAAGCCTACGCCGAGCAACGGAGCCGCACGGTCAAGCGCGTCCATGTCGTCAGGGCTCGTACGGTATGGTCGATCAAGGATGCACGGCAGCGGCTCGAAGCACTCGTCGGCGAGAGCACGGGCAATTGGGTGCAACTCGACCTCTTCCTCGAGCGCTATCTTCCGGCGCCGGACGCCAGCCGTACGGTGCTCGCAAGCTCCTTCGGCGCGACACTGGAGATGGCGCGGGAAGGAATCGTCGAGATCAGGCAGGACGCGCCGTTCGCGCCCATATACATGCGGAAAAAGGACGGCCAATCGGATTGGCAGCGGATAGGGTGAGCTTGCCCGGATTGTAGCGCGCGTGAGGCACCACCAACCCACGAGCGAAGGAAATCGCAACGATGGTACCGCCGAGGCTCTCAGTGGTTCAGAGTTCCGATCGCAGCAACTCCCGGAACGATCAGTCCAGGTCCGAGGTGACCGCAGCTGACGAGCAGGGCCGGGCAGCGGACGCGCGCCCGCTGAACACAGAAGAAACGAGGACGGCGGCTCCGGTCAGATTTCCCGGGAACATCGCAGCCCTGCCGTCGGCTGACCGGCGGGAAAAGCTGCGGATGCTGGAGGCTTTGCTGTTCGCCGCGGCAGAGCCGCTGGACGAAGGCCGCCTCGGCCAACGCCTCGGGTTGGGCGATGAGCTGCCCGCGCTACTTGACGAGCTGAAGGGCTTCTATGCCAGCCGCGGCATCAATCTGGTGCGCGTTGCCGGCAAGTGGGCGTTTCGCACGGCGACCGACCTCGCGTACCTGCTCGAGCAGCATGCCAGCGAGGAACGGCGGCTCTCGAAGGCAGCGCTCGAGACGTTGGCGATCATCGCCTATCACCAGCCGGTGACCCGCGCCGAGATTGAAGAGATCCGCGGCGTCACCACCTCGAAGGGCACGCTCGACGTGCTGATGGAAACGGGCTGGATTCGTCCGCGGGGCCGCAGGCGTGCTCCGGGCAAGCCCGTCACCTACGGCACCACCGACGTTTTCCTCAACCATTTCGGGCTGGACAGCATCAAGGATCTGCCCGGGCTCGCCGAGTTGAAGGGCGCTGGGCTCCTCGATTCCAATCTGCCGCCGGACTTCAAGGTGCCGGAGCCCAAGGACGTGGCCGCGCTGCTGCCCGACGAACTGCCGCTGGACAGCACCGAGGAAGACGAGGACCAGGAAGAGCTGGATCTTTCTGACGCGGAGGAGCCCTCTTCCGAAGACGAGGGCGACGATCACGTTTAGAAGGCTCCCCGAGCAGAGTCTTGAGCCGAGAGAATTGCGGGTGCGAGGCGTTGATTTGAAGCTGCCGGCGTGGTTCCGGCCCCGGGTTGCTGAACCGCGTGGACAGGTCGAGGCTGCTGGCGCCGCGGCTCCTCGGGGACGTGCGGCTGCCACGATCGCGGCGCGCCTCACATTCGAGAGTGTCGAGCGCCGCTTCGGCGAGACCTATGCGCTGAGAGGCATTTCACTCGATATCGAGCCGGGCGAGATCGTCTGCCTGCTGGGGCCCTCGGGCTGCGGCAAGACCACGCTGCTGCGGATCGCTTCGGGCATCGAGAAGCCGACGGCGGGACGCATCCTCATCAACGACTGGGAAGTGGCAGGACCGGAGCGTTTCGTGCCGCCTGAGCAGCGCAATGTCGGGCTGATGTTCCAGGACTTCGCGCTCTTTCCACACCTCACCATCCTGCAGAACGTCGCCTTCGGTCTGAAAGCGCTGCCTGCTGATGAGGCCGCGCGGGAGGCGCGGGCGGTGCTCGCCCGCGTCGGCCTCGAGCACTACGCGGAGGCCTTTCCGCACATTCTCTCCGGTGGCGAGCAGCAGCGCGTCGCCCTGGCGCGGGCGATCGTCCCGCGGCCGTCGGTGATGCTGATGGACGAGCCGTTCTCAGGGCTCGACGTACAACTCCGCGAGAGCATGCAGGAGGAGACGCTGGCGCTTCTGCGTGAGACGCGCGCCACCTGCATGATCGTGACGCACCATCCGGAAGAAGCCATGCGCCTCGGTGACCGCATCGCCGTGATGCGGCGCGGCAAAATCATCCAGGTGGGCAAGGCGGAGGAGCTTTACCACAATCCGGCCGAGCTGTTTGTTGCGCGGCTCTTCTCCGAAATCAACGAGGTGCCGTGCCGGGTGACCGAAGGCGCGCTCCGGACGCCCCTCGGAATTTTCGCCGTGCCGGGCCTCGCAGAGGGTGAAGAGGCCATCCTGTGCTTGCGTCAGCGGGGTATCCGCGTGCTGCCGCCTGGCCAGGGGTTGCCTGGGAGGATCCTGCAGGTGCGGTTTCTTGGCGACGTCGGCCGGGTGGAAATCGCCGTGCAGGGTTTCGATATTCCCCTCAAGGCGCGGGTGCGCGAAAGCGAGGGCTGGGCGAGAGGCGACGAGGTGTCTATAGAAATCGACCCCACGCGCGTACTTGTGTTTCCGGCCGAGAACATGGATACAGACTGAAATCAGAAGCTTACGCTCTGATGTCGCGGCTGGGTACACAGCTTGCTGCTAGCCGCTGTTTCTGCGATAGTGCACGAAATATTTGAGGAGCGCGGCCGGGGGCTGCGAAGGAGTTCCGAACAAATGGGCGCAACCAGCATCTGGCACTGGATCATTGTTCTGCTGATCGTCGTGCTGCTGTTTGGCCGCGGCAAAATCTCCGACATCATGGGTGACGTTGCCAAAGGCATCAAGAGCTTCAAGAAGGGGATGGCGGAGGACGAGACGACGGCTCAGTCCAACGACGATCCCAAGGTCATCGAGCAGTCGGCGATCAAGCCCGTCGAGCGGACCGAGACCGAGAGCAGCAAGGCGAGCTAACAGCCTTACGGCCCATGGGAGGCCGAGCCCGCTGGTTTAATGCCGGGCGGCCTGGGGCCGTTCGGCGGGTGAGGGTGCGGGCATAAGCAAATGTTCGATATCGGCTGGACCGAATTACTCGTTGTAGGCGTGGTGGCACTTCTGGTCGTCGGACCCAAGGAGCTGCCGGCCTTGCTGCGCACCATCGGCCGCTACGTCGGCATGATCAAGCGCCAGGCGAACGAGTTCCGCGCACAGTTCGATGACGCCATTCGCGAAACCGAGCTGGAGCAGCTCCGCAAGGAGGTGTCGTCGCTCAAGAGCGAGGCGGAGTCGACCCTCCGCACTGCCGAGCAGTCGGTACAAACCGAGATCGCCGACGCCAAGAGCGAGCTCGACAGTGCGGCAACAGCCGCCAAGGTCGAGGCGAAGCCGGCGGAAGCGCCTTCCCAGCCCGTTTCTGCGGCATCGAGTGACGTCAAGCCGGACGCCAGCAAGGTGAACGGTTCCGGCGTCAACGGCTTCAATGGGTCAGCGGCTGAGCCGCGCGTGGTCGAGACCGACCAGAATCTGAAGAGCGGGACGTAAACGGCGGATGACGACTGACGCGGATCAGGCCAACCGGCCCGGCCAGGACGATATAGACGCCTCCAAGGCGCCCCTGATGGATCATCTCATCGAGCTGCGCCAGCGGCTCGTGTACGCCCTCGTTGCGATCTTCATCGGCTTCGTCGCCTGCTTCGCCTTCGCGGAAGACATCTACAACATCCTTGTCGTGCCTTATCGGTGGGCAGCGGGTGCGGACGCCAAGATAGACATGATCTACACGGCGCCACACGAGTTCTTCTTCACGCAGGTGAAGCTGGCGCTGTTCGGGGCCGTGTTCCTTGCCTTCCCGATCATCGCAACGCAGATCTACAAGTTCGTCGCGCCTGGCCTCTACCGGAATGAGCGCGATGCTTTCCGGCCTTACCTGGTCGCCACGCCGATTCTGTTCCTGCTCGGCGCGTGCGTCGTCTATTTCATCGTCATGCCCCTGGCCATGACGTTCTTCCTCTCCATGGAGTGGAAGACCGGCGACGTTCAGATCCATCTCCAGGCGAAGGTCAGCGAGTACCTGTCGCTGATCATGGCGCTGATCCTTGGCTTCGGTGCCATATTCCAGCTTCCCGTGATTCTCACGCTGCTGGCGCGGGCCGGCATGATCGACGCCGATACGCTGCGCGAGAAGCGGCGCTGGGCCATCCTCGGTGTGTTCGTCGTGGCTGCAATCCTGACGCCGCCCGATCCCATCAGCCAGATCTCCATGGCCGTACCGACGATCCTGCTCTACGAGCTTTCGATCCTCGCCGTCGACCGCGTCGCCAAGGCGCGCCGGGCGCGAGAGGCGGAGAACGCCTCCACCTGATCCCGCCTGCCGTCACCTGCGGGTTGCCACGGTTGCCACGGCGCTCCCTTCACCCCGATCCTCTTCTCCACAGGATCGAGGGAGCTCGGGTGTGAGCCAAGCGTGTTCGAGGGGTTATCGGAAAAGCTCCAGCGCCGGGCCTCGGCGGCTGGACCAGCCAGCGGCAAGGTCCTATACGTCGGCGTCTTCCAGGACGATTGGGCAGAATCGAGGGCAGGGCCCGTGTTCGACATCAAATGGATTCGCGAAAACCCTGAGACCTTCGACAGGGGGCTCGGCAAGCGCGGGCTCGAGCCGCTTTCCGCAAAGCTGATGGCGCTCGATGAGGAGCGGCGGAAGACGCTGGCCAGCCTGCAGGAGGCACAGTCGCGCCGCAACGCCGCCTCCAAGGAGATCGGCAAGGCAAAGGCCGCCAGGGACGGGGCGCGCGCCGAAGCCCTCATGAAAGAGGTCGCCGACCTCAAGGACACCATCCAGCAGGGCGAGGTCGAAGCCAGAAAGATCGAGGCGAGGCTCAACGCCGAGCTGGCGCAGATCCCCAACCTGCCGCTCGATGAGGTGCCCGTCGGTCCTGATGAGACCGCCAATGTCGAGGTGCGCCGCGTCGGCACACCGCGCGCGTTCGATTTCGCACCGAAGCAGCATTTCGAGATCGGCGAGGCGCTGGGTCTCATGGATTTCGAAACGGCGGCGAAGCTCTCAGGCGCGCGGTTTGTCGTGCTGAAAGGCGCGCTGGCGCGGCTGGAGCGGGCTCTCGCAACGTTCATGCTCGACATGCACACGGGAGAGTTCGGGTACACGGAAGCCAATCCGCCGCTGCTCGTTCGCGATGACGCTGCCTTCGGCACCGGCAATCTGCCGAAGTTCGCCGAAGACCTCTTCCAGACCACGAACGGCTTCTGGCTGATCCCCACTGCCGAGGTCTCTCTCACGAACTTCGTGCGCGAGCAGATCCTCGACGAGACGGCCCTTCCCATGCGGCTCACGGCCTGGACGCCCTGTTTCCGCTCCGAGGCAGGCGCTGCGGGCAGGGACACCCGCGGCATGATCCGCCAGCACCAGTTCTCCAAGGTGGAGCTGGTCTCGGTCACGACACCCGAGCAGAGCCTCGCCGAGCACGAGCGCATGACGGCCTGCGCCGAGGAGGTGCTGAAGCGCCTCGGCCTCGCCTACCGCACCGTGCTGCTGTGCACCGGCGACATGGGCTTCGCGTCGCAGAAGACCTACGATATCGAGGTCTGGCTGCCGGGGCAGAACACTTACCGCGAGATCTCGAGCTGCTCCGTCTGCGGCGACTTCCAGGCCCGGCGCATGAACGCGCGCTACCGTCCCAAGGACGGCAAGCCGGAGTTCGTGCACACGCTCAACGGCTCGGGCCTTGCCGTCGGCCGCACGCTGATCGCAGTTCTCGAAAACTATCAGCAACCCGACGGCAGTGTCATCATACCGGAGGTGCTGCGGCCCTATATGCGGGGTCTGGAGCGGATCGAAAAGGCGAGCTGAGGAGGAATCCCCTCTCCCCGCTTGCGGGGAGAGGGTCAGGGTGAGGGGCGGCCGCACGCTCCACGTTCGGCAGAACCGCTGCCCGTCACCCCGGCCCTCTCCCCATCGTCGAACATGCTGGGGAGAGGGAGTTTTATGCGCATTCTTCTGACGAACGACGACGGCATCAACGCGCCGGGGCTCAAGACGCTGCGGGACATTGCGCGCGAGCTGTCGGAGGACATCTGGACCGTCGCGCCGGAGCTCGACCAGAGCGGCGCCTCGCACTCGCTGACGCTGCGCGAGCCCATCCGCATGCGCCGGATCGACGACCGCACCTATGCCGTGCGGGGCACTCCGGCCGACTGCGTGATCATGGCCATGCGCTATCTGCTCCGGGACGACCTGCCGACGCTCGTTCTGTCCGGCGTCAATCGTGGCTCCAACATGGCCGATGACGTCACTTACTCGGGCACCATCGCCGGCGCCATCGAAGGCACGCTGCTGGGTGTGCGGTCGATCGCCATGAGCCTCGCCTGCGACCCGCGCAGCACGGTTCAGTGGGAAACGGCTGTCGCACACGGCCCGGAGATCGTGCGCCGCCTGCTCGCCGCCGACTGGCCCCAGGGCGTTCTGATGAACATCAACTTCCCCGACTGCGCGCCGGAGGAGGTCGCCGGCATCGCCGTCACCGAGCAGGGCCGCCGCGACCACGACCTGATGCGCATCGACCAGCGGCTCGACACCTGGGGCAACCCCTATTACTGGCTCGGCTACGAACGCAAGAAATCCAACCCCCGCGACGGCACCGACCTGTGGGC
>JAWLCO010000149.1:0-9126 GCA_041687075.1 Hyphomicrobiaceae bacterium
ACAGCTCGGCACCCGAGAGATGGGCGATGCAGTGGCTGATGCATTGAGAACTGGGCAGGTGTGATGCCGATGAGAACGCGCGCCTCTCGCTGGCCATGCAGAGACTCCTGCTCGCGACTGCAGGGATAACAATGAGATAGCATTGGGATCGATATGACTGGATCTCCTTCAAAGTGAAATTCAAAGGAGGCCTCGCGCTGTTGATGCCGTTCGTCGGCCCAAGGAGATTGCATGGAGCTTGTTCGCAACCCGAAGGATTTTCTTGCCGGATTGCTGTTCATGGCATTCGGCATCGCGGCGCTCGTACTCTCGCATTCCTATGAAATCGGCGAGGCGTCGCGGATGGGGCCGGGCTATTTCCCGCGCGTCCTCGGCATCCTGTTGCTCGGGTTGGGCGCAGTTCTCAGCCTGCGCGGCCTTCGGCCGACGATGGAGCCGCAGCCCGAGTGGCGGTGGCGACCGCTGGCAATCGTGCTGCTCGGCGTCGGGACCTTCTCCCTGGCGCCGTGGCTTGGGGTGGTCATAACAGGTGCGCTCCTGGTCTTCATCTCGTCGAGCGCGAGCCAGGAATTCAGGTGGAAGGAAGCCCTGGTCAGCGGCGTGGTCCAGGGTGTGGCCGTGGTCGCGATTTTTGTTTATGGCCTCGGAATACCCCTGCCGATCTGGCCGGTCTTCGTTGCTGGAGGCCAATGATGGACATCTTCAGCAACATCGCTCTCGGCCTGGACGTCGCCATCTCGCCCATCAATCTTCTCTACGCGTTCGTTGGCGTACTGGTCGGGACGCTGATCGGCGTTCTTCCCGGGATCGGCCCGGTGGCCACCATCGCGATGCTCCTGCCCGTTACGTATGGGCTTGAGCCGGTGACGGCGCTGATCATGCTTGCCGGGATCTACTACGGAGCGTCCTTCGGTGGCTCGACGACCGCCATCCTGGTCAATCTTCCCGGTGAAATGTCATCGGTCATTACGGTGATCGATGGCCACCAGATGGCAAAGCAGGGGCGCGCCGGCCCGGCACTTTGCATTGCGGCTCTGGGGTCACTGTTTGCGGGCAGTGTCGCAGCGCTGGTGATTGCGGCATTCGCGCCGCCGCTCGCCAACCTGGCGTTGAAATTCGACGCTGCGGAATACTTCTCCCTTATGGTGCTCGGTCTCGTCGCTGCCGTGGCGATTGCCGGCGGGTCCGTGCTGAAGGCGGTCCTGATGACGCTTCTCGGCCTGCTGCTGGGCATCATCGGGACCGATGTCAATTCAGGCGTGTCCCGATTTACGTTTGACGTTCCGGAGCTGATCGACGGTATCGGTTTCGTGGCAATGACCATGGGCCTTTTTGCGTTCGGCGAGATCGCCGTCAACCTCGAGCAGGCTGACCGTCGCAGTATCGTCACCGGACGTATCAGCGGGCTGTGGATCAAATGGGCGGAATTCAAGCAGGCGTTTCCTGCCGTGCTGCGGGGAACCGCGGTTGGAACGATGCTCGGCATTCTGCCCGGCGGCGGGGCAACGCTGTCCGCATTTGCGTCTTACGCGCTCGAAAAGAAGGTGGCGAAAGATCCCTCGCGCTTCGGCAAAGGCGCCATCGAGGGGGTTGCCGGCCCTGAGTCGGCCAACAACGCCGGCGCCCAGACCTCGTTCATCCCGATGCTCACTCTCGGCCTTCCGTCCAACGCGGTGATGGCCCTTATGGTGGGCGCCCTGATCATCCACGACATCCAGCCCGGCCCGCAGGTGATGACGAGCAACCCGGACCTCTTCTGGGGGCTGATCACCAGCATGTGGATCGGGAATTTTTTCCTCGTGATCCTCAACCTGCCGATGATCGGCATCTGGGTCAGGCTGCTGAGCGTGCCCTACCGTCTTCTCTATCCGCTGATCGTGCTCGCCTGCACGATCGGGGCGTTCAGCACCAACAATAACATGTTCGACGTCTGGGTCGCCATGGTCTTCGGCGTCCTTGGCTACATGTTCATCAAGCTGGGGTGCGAGCCGGCTCCCCTGCTTCTGGGCTTCATCCTGGGGCCGATGCTCGAGGAGAACCTTCGCCGCGCTCTCATCCTGTCGCGCGGAGACTTCACGGTGTTCGTGACCCGGCCCATTTCCCTGACCATGCTCGTCATCGCTGCCGGACTGCTGTTCCTCATCGCGGCTCCGGCCATCCGGAAAAAACGCCAGATCGTGTTCGCGGAGGAGCGATGAGACGATCCGGGTAACGAGCCAGTGCCGGCGTCCAGCAGCCATCGCGGCTGCCCGAATCTGCTCGTTTGAATGGCTCCTGTCGGCACTCGCGAGCTGCGAACCGCAGCATCAACTCATGAGCTGAACGCAGGCACTACTTGCCGGCTATCGATTCAGTTGCCGTACATGACCTCCGGCAGCCAGAGCGCGATCTCCGGAAAAACGATGATCATTATCAGCGCGAAGAGCTGCAAACCCATGAACTGGATCATTCCCAAGTAGATATCCGAGAGCTGCCATTCGGGCACCACTCCCTTGAGGAAGTAGGCAGACAGCGCTACCGGCGGAGACAGCCACGCCGTTTGCAGATTGACGGCGACCAGGATGCCGAACCAGGCCTTATCGAAACCGAGGCTATCGACAAGAGGCAGTAGAAAAGGAACGACGATCAGCACGATCGGCACCCACTCGAGCGGCCAGCCGAGCAGGAAGATCAACGCCATGATCATCGCCAGGATCACATAGCGGTTGAGCTCGAGCCCGAGCAGGAACTCGGTCAACATGGTCGGCGTGCCTAGTCGCGCGAATACGGCGCCGAAAAAGTTCGAAGCCGCGACCAGAAACAGGATCAGAACCGAGATTTCCAGCGTCTTGATCAGCGCCTCGCGAAAATTGGCCCAGGTGAGCCGCCGGTAGGCGAGCGTCAGCAGCAGGGCACCGGCTGCGCCGCAGCCTGCCCCCTCGGTCGGCGTTGCAAAGCCGAACAGGATGCTGCCGAGCGAGGCCAGTATGAGCGCGGCCGGCGGCACGAGCCCGGCGAAGAAGTCCAGCCAAATTTCCCCTTTCGTGGTGGCGTGAAATTCCTTCGCCAGAGGCGGACCGAGAGCCGGATTCATCCAGCAGCGGAACATCGCGTAGCTCGTGAACATCGTGGCCAGCAGGATGCCGGGCAGGATGGCAGCCGCAAACAAGGTCGTGACTGGGACCTCCAGCACCGGTCCCATGACCACCAGCATGATGCTGGGCGGGATGAGGATGCCGAGCGTGCCGCCGGCCGTGATCAGACCGGCCGACAGCCTGACGTCATAGCCGGAGCGGATCATCGGCTTGCCGGCCATGATCCCGAGGATCGTCACGGACGCGCCGACGATGCCGGTCGCGGCCGCGAAGATCGTGGCGACGAACATCACGGCCAGGAACAATGAGCCCCGCGTGTTGGCCAGCATCTTCTGCACGGAGCTGAACAGGCGCTCCATGAGGTTTGCCTGCTCCATCATGATGCCCATGAAGATGAACAGGGGCACCGCCGCCAGCGTCTGCTCCATCATCGTGGCGTTGAACTGGAGCGTCAGCAGGTAGAAGACGAGCTCGCCGAAGCCGAGATAGCCGAACACGATGCCCAGGAAGAGCAGCGTGAAGGAGATCGGAAAGCCGATGAAGATTGCAAACAGCATGGCCCCGACCATCGCGAGGCCGATCAGTTCCGGTGTCATGCGTCAGGCCACTGTCCGGTTTTTGCGGCGTAGATGCTCTTGAGGAGCTCGGAGACGCCTTGCACGATGAGCAGGAAGACGCCGATCGGCAGGGCAGTTCTCACGGGCCCCAGCAGCGGCGCGAAGGCCGTATCCATGCCGCGCTCGCCGCGGATGAGCGATGTCCAGGCCCAATCGAATGAAACCCAGAGCAGCAGGATCATCGAGGGAAAGAAGAAAACGACATACAGAGCCGCATCGACTCGGCCCTGGTTCTGCACGCTCCAGCTCCGGTAGAGGAAGTCCGAGCGAATATGCACGCCCCGCGATAGACCGTACGCGGCCCCCAATACGAACATCGCGCCGTAGAACATCCGGCTGATGTCGAAAGCCCAGATGGTTGGCGCGGTGAAGGCGTAGCGGACGAAGACCTCATAAACCATCGCAAGCATGATCGGCACGACCATCCAGGATACGATGCGGCCGATCCAGAAGTTCAGGCCGTCGATCGTTGTGATGGTTCGCGCCATCCACGGCGGCATGTCTCCCGGCATCCTGCCGATCGTCTGTCGTCGGCCGGCGATCATCTCGTCGGTGATTTCCGGAGCTTTAGCCATGCTGATACCGGATCAATTGCGTGCGACGAAACATGAAGCGGAGGCGTGTGGCTGGTCTGGCAGTCATCCGGACGCGCGCCGGCAGGCTTGCGCCCGGATGAAGCCCGACCTCTGCTACGCTATTTCTTCAGCGTTGCAGCATAGGCTTCGCCGAGATTGGCGTTTGCACGCTGAGCCTGGGCCCAGAACGGGATGGCTGCTTTCGCGAAGGCCTCTTGCGAGTCGAAAACCTTTTTGAAGAATGCGTTTTCGCTCGCATTCTTCTCCAGGATCGTCTTGGCGGCAGCCATGTACTCCCTGAAGTAGTCATCCGGCGTGTCGTGAACCTGGACGCCGTGCTTCGTCGTCAGCTCCTCCAGGGCCTTGCCGTTCTCCAGAATGCGGTACGCGACGGTCTTCATCAGCGATGCGTTCGCTGCAACCTCGAGCGCCTTCTTCTGATTGTCGGACATGCCGTTGTAGACGTCGCCGTTAATATAAAGATCGGCATTCACCACCACCTGGTGGAGCCCCTGCATGTAATAGTGCTTCAGCACTTTCTGGAAGCCATAGATCAGATCCGGCTTCGGGCAGCACCATTCCGCGCCGTCAATCACACCTTTTTCCAGAGCCGGCAGGATTTCGCCACCGCCCATGGCCACAGCCGCAACGCCGATGTCCTTATAGATCTGGCCGGGTATGCCGGGCGGCATGCGGAAGCGGAGCTTGCGGAAATCGTCCATCGACTCTATTGGCTCCTTGGTCCAGCCGAGCGCCTCAGGGCCGACCGGCTGCAGGATGAAGCCCTTGACGTTCACCTTCATCTCTTTCCAGAGCTGGTCATAGAGCTCCTTGCCGCCGCCATAAAGATACCACGAGACCCAGGCGAAATTATCCATGCCGAGGCCCGAGCCAGCCGGCGGAGAGCCGAACAGCGCGGCCGCAGGATGTTTGCCGGACCAGTAGTGCGTCCACGCGAAACCGCCTTCGATCAAGCCCTTGTCGACGGCGTCCAGAGTGTCATTGACGGCGACGACCGCGCCGGCCGGCAGAACTTCCATCTGCACGGTGTTGTTGGTGAGCGCTGCGACATCCGCAGCAAACTCCTTCAGCATGGTCACTTCGTCAGCGCTGGTCGGAATGACCGACTGAATGCGAATTTTCACCGTCTTATCCTGGGCAACGGCGCCCGTGGCCAATGACGCAACCAGCGCCGCGGCTCCGAAGCCGCTGACAAGCCAATTTCTTATTGACATTCGTTGCTTCCTCCCTGGTTTTGCTCCGCTCATTGGGAGCGTTGCTTCAAAGTTGTTCTTGAAGAGCGATTTCTATCGCCGTGTCCGAAGACCAAGACACAAAGTCTCATTATTTTGATCGAGACGCAAGCTGACGACAAAAGTTATTGCGCTTTTGGCAGTGGCGCGTCGAGGGGAACTGGTCATCCGTCGGCACTCCCGCCACGCCGACGTTGGGCATATCGTTGCTCGCGCACAGTTGCAGTGATTTCGTGCGCGAGCATGCCTTCGGCGGCGCACATACGCGCGATGATGGGTGCAATGCGCTCACTTGCCTCCGGTGTGAGCCGTTGATACGTGACGGTTTTCAGGAATTTTCCGACCCAAAGCCCGCCGGTATAACGCGCAGCGCGGCTGGTCGGCAGGGTGTGGTTGGTGCCTACGCCCTTGTCGCCGTAAGCGACCGTGCTTTCCTCGCCGATGAAAAGGCTGCCGTAATTCTTCAGCTTGGCGAGGTAATAATCATTCCGCTTCGTCAGCACTTCGAGATGCTCGGGCGCATAACTGTCACTGAGCGCAATCGCAGCATCGTCGTCGTCGACCACGGCGACCTCTCCCCAGCGCGACCAGGCCGCGCCTGCCCGTTCGGCAGTGGGAAGCGTGAGTAATTGCCGCTCGACCTCCGAGACCACCTGACGGCCGAGTTTCTCCGAAGTCGTAATGAGCCAAGCAGGGCTGTCGGGGCCGTGCTCCGCCTGCCCGAGAAGATCTGTCGCCACCAGTGCGGGATCGGCGCTGTCATCCGCAATGATCATGATTTCGGTTGGGCCGGCGGGGAGGTCTATGCCGACAACCCCGAAAAGCTGCCGTTTTGCTTCCGCAACATAAGGGTTGCCCGGACCGGTGATCATGTCCACTGGTCTCATCCCGACCAGCCCAAATGCCATCGCCGCGAGGGCCTGCACGCCGCCAATGCAATAAATTTCGTCGGCGCCGGACTCCGCCAGCGCATAAAGCGACTGCGTGAAAATTCCAGCGCCTTTCTGCGGCGGCGCGGCTCCGATCACATGACCAACGCCGGCGACCTTCGCCGTCGCCACACTCATGATGGCCGCCGACACGAGAGGATATTTGCCGCCCGGGATATAGCAGCCAACGGTTTCAACCGGTATGATCTTCTGGCCGAGCATGATCCCTTCTCCAAACTCGGCTTCGAATTCGGACAAGGAGTCGCGCTGGCGTTTTGCGAACTCCGTGACCTGCGTTTTGCAAAAGGCGAAGTCATCCTTGAACAGCGGGCTGACGGCCTTGCGCGCGGCCGCAATTTCATCTTCTGAAACGCGAAAATCCGAACGGTCCCACCCGTCGAGCTCGCGCGCGTAGCGGCGTACGGCTTCATCACCGTTCTGCTCGATGTCACTCAGCATGCTCCGGACGCGGTCCGTCAAATCACGGTTGCCGTCGTGCGGTCGTGGCGCCGCGCGTTTCAGATAATGAACCATGCCTGCCATGCCTCCACATTGACCATCGTTTGGCGAGGGTCGAGCAAACTGTCCTCAGCGTAGCCGCCGGAGCACTTCATTCTCGGCGTTTCGATCAGCCGCTGCATGTGCGCCCGCCGTCGACGTAAAGAGTTTGGCCAGTCACGAAATCGCTCGCAGGGGATAGCAGAAAAACTGCGGCCCCGATCAAGTCCTCTGGCGTGCCGAAGCGACCCGCAGGGATACGCGACAGCGCATCCGTTCTCACCTTGCTGTCGTCGAGGATTGGCTTGGAAAGCGGTGTGGGAATGACCGAGGGACCGATGGCGTTGACGGTGACGCCATAAGGTGCCCATTCCACCGCCAGCACTCTGGTCAGATGGGCCACACCCGATTTACTGGACGCATAGGCGGCGTAATGCGGATTGGACACTGAGCTCGAGACCGACGCGATGGTGACGATGTGCCCCGAATTCTGCCTAACCATCTCACGGCCTGCCGCACGAGCCAAGCGAAAGGCCCCGGTCAAATTGATGTTGATTGTAAGGTCCCAATCCGCGTCGGCTAGCTCCAGCGCCGGGGCGACCCGGTAGACGCCACTGGCGTTCAGCACTCCGTCGATGCGGCCGAAGGCTTCCACCACGCGGGCGACCACCGCCTCGCAAGACGCCGTTTCGACGACGTCGAGAGGGCAGGCAATCGCCTCGTGTCCCTCACTCACAAGCTCCTCGGCGGTCGACTGAGCAACAGCATCGTCAACATCGGCGATAATCAGGCGGGCACCGCGCCGCGCGAGTGCTGTGGCAAGCGGGGCGCCTAGTCCACCGGCACCGCCTGCCACCAGAATGGCACGTCCAGAGAGGTCGAAGAGGGAATCGGTCATGCTCGCGCCAGAATGGCGAGCCGATTTAGCGAGTTCATGCGGTCACTCCTCCCTGGCCGATAATTATTTTCAGGTTCGGCATTATTTTCATTGTGAATATCGTCCGAGCGGCAGCCGGCGCGCCTGCACCCCCTAATCAGCTTCAATAACGAAAAGCATCTGGCCGAACTCGACCGGCTGGCCATTCTCTGCACCGATCTCGCGTACCGTACCGCTGAACTCCGAATTGATCGTGGTGAACAGCTTCATGACCTCGATAATGCAGAGCGGGTCGCCTGCACTGACCTGGCTGCCGTCCTGCACGAAAGGCTGCGCGTCCGGAGATGGCGCGCGGTAAAAGGTTCCAACCATCGGGGAGGTGACCACATGAGTGCCTTGCGCGGGCTGGACTGCCGGCCTGAGGGCAGCTCTCGATTCATGGTCGGGCCTGAACGATGCCGCGACAGCGGCAGCTGGACGGCTTGCGGCGTCAGCGTGCGTCGTGACCGGCGCCGCGGCGACTGGAGCGGTACCCCCGGCTCCGCGCCTGCGAACGACGAGCTTGATCTCGTCGGTCTCCAGCACAAGCTCCTCGCAGGAACTCGAGGCATCCACGAGCCCAATGATCTCGCTGATATCCTTGTAGCTTATCGTCATCGGCATCCCATGGAGCAGGCCGTCATTCGTCCGTGTCGAGGATGATCGCTTGGAGCTCTTCCACGGCTTCGCGCATCGCCGGCAAATGTCGCTCGCCATCCTCGATGCTCATGCGTACAAGCGGCGCCGAGATGGCCAGCGCTGCACAGACCTGCCCGCGGCTGTCGTGCACAGGGACGGCCAGGGCGACAACGCCGTCCAGAAACTCCTGGTCGTCTATGGAGTAACGGCATTTGCGAATGCTTGCGAACTGCGTCTCGAGCTTCTCCGGATCAGTGATGGTGTTCTTCGTGTATCGATGGAGCGGCAGGCCACTGATGAGCTGCTCCCGTCGCCGCTTGGGCTGATAGGCAAGGAGCAGCTTTCCCATTGAGGTACAGTGCAGTGGCACGCGGGAGCCCGCTTCGAAGCGCAGTCCCAGCGGCCACGCCGACTCGATGCGATCGAGATAAACGACCGCGTTATGGCTGATCATGCCGAAATTGCAGGTCTCGCCGGTGCGCGCTGAAAGTTTCGCGAGCACGGCATGACGGGGCGCAGAGCGCAGAGAGGTCTGCATCACCCCGATGGCAAAGTTGAGCAGCCGCGGACCCGGCACGTAGCCTCGGCTCTGCGGTTCGCGAACGAGGAACCCGTCATCGTCGAG
>JAWLCO010000150.1:0-9114 GCA_041687075.1 Hyphomicrobiaceae bacterium
CTTCGAGCTGCTGGCACATCTCGGCTTCTCGAAGAAGGACATCGAGGCCGCCAACGAGCACGCCTGCGGGGCCATGACGCTGGAAGGCGCGCCGCACCTGAAGCCGGAGCATCTGCCCGTCTTCGACTGCGCAAACCCCTGCGGCCGCCGCGGCAAGCGGTTTTTGTCTGTCGAGAGCCACATCCGCATGATGGCGGCATCGCAGCCGTTCATCTCGGGCGCCATCTCCAAGACCATCAACATGCCGAACGAGGCGACGGTCGAGGACTGCAAGGAGGCCTACCTGCTCTCCTGGCGGCTGGCCCTCAAAGCCAATGCGCTCTACCGCGACGGCTCCAAGCTCTCGCAGCCGCTCAATGCGCAGCTCCTTGGCGATGACACCGACGAACAGGAGGACGTCGCCGAGCAGTTGACGGCCGACAAACCGATGGCCGCCCGGTCGCAGGTTGCAGCCGAACGGATCGTCGAACGCATCATCGAGCGGGCCCGCGAGCGTGAAAAGCTGCCCTCGCGGCGCAAGGGCTACACGCAGAAAGCCTCCGTCGGCGGCCACAAGGTCTACCTGCGCACCGGCGAGTATGAGGACGGGCGTCTCGGCGAGATCTTCATCGACATGCACAAGGAGGGCGCCGCCTTCCGGTCGCTGATGAACAATTTCGCCATCGCGGTGAGCCTGGGGCTTCAGTACGGCGTGCCGCTGGAAGAGTACGTGGAAGCGTTCACCTTCACGCGCTTCGAGCCGGCCGGCTTCGTTCAGGGCAACGAGGCCATCAAGAACGCGACCTCGATCCTCGACTACATCTTCCGTGAGCTTGCGGTCTCCTATCTCGGCCGCAACGACCTCGCCCACGTCGATCCGGCCGAGATCGTCGGCGCCACCGCGCTCGGCTCATCGGACGAGGAGCTGGAGGAGGGCAGCGAGGCGGCTGTGGTTCCGGCGACGAAGTTCGTCAGCCGTGGTCTCGTCCGCGGCACGGTTGTCGGCCTGATCCCGCGCGGAGAAACGGGCAGCGCGGTTGCCGGCCTGCAGCAGGACGTCTCCCGCGCCTTCGCCGGCACGGCCGAGACCACGACCGTCCACACCCACCACTCGGTCGACATGACCACCCACACTACCGCTGGCGCCCTTGCCCTCAAACCCCATTCCGACCTCGACCTCGCCACCCAGGCCCGCATCCGCGGCTACGAAGGCGAAGCCTGCCAGGAATGCGGAAATTTTACGCTCGTGCGGAATGGCACGTGTCTGAAGTGCGATACGTGCGGGGGGACGAGCGGGTGCTCGTGAGGCCCGCCGCCTGCCACCACTCGCGATACCGTCATCCCGGCGCTCGTCGCCGGGATCCACCTGACCGCGGGCGCAAAAGCAAGTGGAGGGATGTACCGAAATTTGCTGCCCCTAACCAAAATTATCGCTGCTCGTCCTCGTCGAAAATCGGATTGACGTGTTGCAGTAAGGCGATAGCAGCTGGCCGCAGCGCATCCATCTGCTCAAGCGTCAGTGAAGCCGTTTTCTGTCCATATTTGAGCTGTTCCGATATCCTGCTCAGCGTCGGCGGGTCATAATAGATTGAGGAGAGAGCGATCGAGTAGATCGCCTCATCGGGTGTCGTCGGTCGCCGCCCGCATTGCTCGCAGCCCATGATGAAGTGCTGCTTCACCGTCCAACAATTGAAGCATAGACCGAAACCCTCCGACTGTTCCCTCTTCCGGCTGTTCCACGCGATTCCATTGGGATCGCCCATGCTCGGCAACACGCTTCCGTTCAAGTACTTTCGTACTTCGTTCATTGAGAACGGGAAACCCAAAGTCCGCATCTGCCACTCACGGATACGCAAGTCGAGTTCACGCGGGAAGTTTCTCACGAGGAAGTTCACGCCGTAAATCGGATTGCCGAAGTCGACCTTGCGATCAACTTTGTAGCCCTCAGGGCACAGTCGACTCTTACGAGGATGATAGAGGCTCAGATAGAGGTACTCACGCATGCTCTCGTCGATTGACAGCACTTCGTACATGTCGACGTCGGCGTTGCCGACGCGGGTAGAGCTTACCCGGTGGAACATTATCGGAGAGTTCGAGCGCGCGGTGCGGAGCTGTGAGAGATATAGGATTTGGCCGATTGGACCATTAGCCGGGATTGGGTTAGTGGGATCGCGCCCAAACTCACCGCGTCCTCCGGGAATTTTATCGCAGTTCTGCCCGTTCAGGACTACGGCCTTCAAAGGCTCGGGCAGCAAGCTGTTCTGCAACGCCTCGCTCTCGAAAAGTCTCCCGATCTTCTCGAAAATTTGCTTTACTTCAGGACTGAGATCGTCCTGCGACTTCTTCCTCCCCCACCGAAACACGACGCGCGCTCCTCCGTTACGATGATGCACCGATGTGACTGATTTGAAAGTTCACAAAGAGAAGAACGATGAAAATTCCGATTACGAAGAGCAACGAATGCAAGATCGAGAACGTCATCTCTCTGCGATAAGGAAACAGCACGTTGTACCTATACTCATTCGCTGACAGAAGATGCCGAATTATTCCAAACGGAATCGTGATGAACATCAACGTCGAGACCAACACAAATCCAAAAAATGACCTAAACCCCCGGATCTTAGCAAATGCCTCAGACAGCAGGAAAACGCCAGCTGACCTGTAGAGGGCGATATTCGTTGAGAGAAATAGGCACGACCACACGACGAGAAGATCAAAGAATGCAGCTGGAATCCGCGGCCATGAGGCTGGCCAAATCAGCTGCGCTGCCCACTCTATTGGTTCCCGAATGACCTCGTGATAGATCTCGACTATCTCCTGGATGAAGGTCGCCCAGACGACTATGCCATCCACGAGACTCGCCAAGCCGACGACATTCAGGGCAACGCTTAACCCCAGCCATGCAAATAGGATTGGGTCTCGCCGCGCGGGCTTAACCTCAGAAGTCATAGATCCCCACTTGCCACAAGCGTCCTTAGACAAGGCTAATACTATGGTGTGCTCCCCGCAACCGGGCTTAATCCGGTCCCAGTAATCCTCAAACATCGACCTCCACCAGACACTTTTCTTGAAGGTTGAGATGTCCAGTTGCTCCCACCAAACACGTTCCGGCTTCGCACCACACCGCCCGGTTGCTACCCACTTTCGCCCGAATCAGTCTTCAATTATACCCACTCATTAGTCCCCCAGCGTCAGTCACGTCCGTTGCGTCAGTCGCGTCACACGCGTGTCCTACGTCGCAACCGAAAGAAGCCGTGATCCTGGCCACGGATACCAAGAACGCCACAGCGTACCTTCTCGCCGATCACCTCGATGCCATGCTGGCGGCGGGGGAGGATCTGCTGAAGGTGCATCGGGTCGTGTTCGCGGAGGTGCAGAAGCCGCGGCCGCAGGACGTCCGGGATCTGGTCGAGATGCAGCGGCGCTGGCTCGATGCCGTCCGCACCCTCGAGATGACGCTGACGTTGCGCGGCCTGCAGGCGCGTGAGCGCGCGGAGGAGCTGCGCCGGTCGGATGATCGGCTGGACGCGATCGCAGGGCTGTTCATCGGCGGCACGGCGTCCCTGGCAGATGCGGCCGGGGAGCTGGGCAACTGGACCGAAACGGACTTCCAGACCGGCGACGAAATTGCGGAATACCTGCGGAGCCGCGGTCTGCTCGCGCCGGACAGTGCCGGTGTCGTTTCGGTAGACCAACTGGTCATCACGGCGGAGTTCCGCCTCGCGCGGCGCATCGAGCTGGGGCCGCTGCTCGACCTCACCGCAGCCTTCCTCGATGCGCTCGAGCTGTTCTACGAGCTCTACGACGACGAGGACCACGACTTTGCGGAACGCGCGGCCGAGTCCGCGGACAAGGCCGCTGTGCCACCTGGTCCGGCTGTCTGACCACGCAAGCTCCGATCGGAGCACGACGGCGCCTCGCGCAAATCCCTCCCAGACGAGACATTGCGGATTGCAGGTTGGGCCTGTTGGGCCATAACAAGGCCTGACCCGTCCATATCGAGGGAAGCGCGCCATGCAGTTCGAAACCCTGTTCCGCCCCGCGCGGGAAAACCCGGTATCCGTCGCACTCATCGGCGCGGGCGAGTTCGGCATGTCGCTCATCGCGCAGTCGCGGCGCATGCAGGGGCTCGTCGTGACGGCGGTGGCGGATAAGGAACTCGACCGCGTGGCCCGGTCGCTCGGCGACATGGGCATTGCCGCCCGGCGTTGCGAGAGCGCGGCAGCTGGCCGTACAGCACTGGAGGCGGGCGACATCGCGATCTGCGAAAGCGTTTCCGACCTGCTCAGTCTGCCGATCGACATGGTCGTGGAGGCGACGGGCGATGCCGAGGCCGGTGCCCGCCATGCGCTGGCCGCCATCGAGGCGGGCCGCGGCGTCACCATGGTGTCGAAGGAGGCCGAATGCGTCGTCGGCCCCGTGCTCGCCGCCAGGGCGCGGGCGGCCGGTGTGCCCTATACGCTCGTGGAAGGCGACCAGCCGGCACTGCTCATCGGGCTCGTCAGCTGGGCCCGCACGCTCGGCCTGCCGGTGATCTGCGGCGGCAAGTCGAGCGAGTACGATTACGTCTATGATCCTGCGACCCATGAGGTCACGTGGACCACGGAACGCACTTCGGCACCCGGTATCGCCGGCCTGTGGGCCCTCGGAGAGGATCGCGCCGCGACCATCGCAGCACGCGCCACGGCACTCGCTGCCCTGCCGCAGCGCACCGTGCCCGACTACTGCGAGATGGCGCTCGTTTCCAATGCCACGGGCCTCGTGCCGGACCGGCCCGACTTCCACACGCCGCTGACCCGGGCCATCGAGCTGCCCGATCTCTACATCCCAAAGGCGGACGGTGGACTGCTCGAGGGCGAGGGGCGCATCGACGTCTTCAACTGCCTCCGTCGGCCGGACGAGGCGAGCTTTGCGGGCGGTGTGTTCGTCGTCGTCGGCTGGGCCGATGCGCGCTCCGGCGCTCTGTTCCGCGGCAAGGGCATTCCGACGACGGCGGATGGCAAATACGGGCTCGTCTACAACCCGTCACACCTGCTGGGCGTCGAGGCGCCGATCTCGATCCTCGCCGCGGCGCGGCTGGGGCAGTCCATTCTCGACGAGCGCTACCGGCCGGTCGTCGACCTGACGGCCCGGGCGCAACGTGATCTGCCCGCAGGGCACAAGCTCGAGATCGTCGGCACCCGCCATGCCGTGCCTGACCTCGAACCCGTGCTGACGCCCGCTGCCGCCGTCCGAGGAGACGCGCCGCTGCCCTACTACATGGCGGTCGGCCGCACGCTCACGCGGCCGGTGCCGGCCGGCTCGTTCATAACGGCAGATGCCGTCGAGACACCGGAGGAGTCCGTGCTGTGGCGGCTCAGAGCCGAGCAGGATGCGATGTTTGGCCCTTGAAGTCAGTCGAGCGGATGCAGCCATCTTTAGCCCTCCCCTTGACGGGGAGGGCGGCGCATCGGGTTGCAGCACGATGCGCGGGTGGGGTGGAGTCACAGACGAAACGTCGATGATCAGTCACCCACACCCCCAACCCCTCCCCGCAAGGGGGAGGGGAGCAGGGCGGGGCTTTTCAAGATGCCGGCCTACAGCATGCCACGCGCGGCAAGCTTCTCCCGGAGCTCGTCGGCCGCTCGGGCCAGCAGGTCAGGATCGGTGGAACGCAGCACGAGCTGTGTGCTCGGCCTGTTGTCGCGGAAGACCGGATAGCTGCCCATCGAGACCGACGGATACGCTTTCTGATGCTCGCCGAAGACTTCGGCGATGGTGCCCTCGGGCACCTGGAGGTCGATGGAGACGGAGTGCATCTTTCTGCCGGTGCGCAGCCGCGGCGTCACGGCGTCGAGCATCACCTGCATGACGTTCGGGATGCCGGCGAGCGTGATGACGTTGCCGAGCTTGAACCCCGGCGCGACCGAGATGGAGTTCTCGACCAGCTCGGCGCCCTCAGGAATGCGGGCCATGCGCAGGCGGGCGGGAGTCACTTCAACGCCGCGTTTCTCATAGTATGGCAGGAGCAGCGCCAATGCCCGCGGGTCGACGTCGATCTTCACGCCAAAGGCCTTGGCGACCGAATCGGCCGTGATGTCATCGTGCGTCGGACCGATGCCGCCGGTGGTGAACACATAGTCGTAGCGAGAACGCAGGGCGTTCACAGCGGCCACGATCTCGTCCTCGTCGTCGGGAACGATGCGGACCTCGCGCACCTGGATGCCGATCGCGGTGCAGTGCTCGGCGATGTAGCCGATGTTCTTGTCCTTGGTGCGCCCCGAAAGAATCTCGTCGCCGATGACGAGCACCGCAGCCGTGACGATCTCGCTACCCTGCGCCAGTGCCATACCCAAGTTCCTCAAGCTTTGCCGTTGTCCCCACCAGCTTACACCGGATCCGCTTGCGCTGCCCCATGGGCTCGCCATAGTTTCCCCGCCATGCTTTTTCCTGCTCCCCTGATCCGCGGGCGCCTCGTCCAGCGGTACAAGAGATTTCTGGCCGACGTCACTCTGGATAGCGGCGAGACGGTCACGGCCACATGCCCGAATACGGGCTCGATGCGCGGGCTGACCCAGCCCGGCGCGATCGTGTGGCTGTCCGAAAGTGATAGTCCGACGCGCAAGTATCGCCATACCTGGGAGATGGTGGAGGCCGATCTCGGCCAGGGCCCGGCATTGGTCGGCATCAATACCTCGCGACCCAATGCACTCGTGGCCGAGGCCATCGGCGCAGGGCTGATCGGTGATCTCGCCGGCTACCCGGAGCTGCGGCGCGAGGTGAAGTACGGCCAGAACAGCCGCATCGACATCCTGCTCGACTGCGCCGAGAAGGGCCGCTGCTACGTCGAGATCAAGAACGTGCACATGATGCGACGGGCCGGATTGGCGGAATTCCCCGACAGCGTGACAGCGCGGGGCGCCAAGCACCTGTTCGAGCTGGCGGACATGGTGCGTGAAGGGCATCGGGCGGTGATGATTTTCCTGATCCAGCGGGGCGATGCCCTCCGTCTCGACCTCGCTCGCGACATCGACCCCGCCTACGGAGAAGCTTTCGACGCGGCCCGGGCTGCCGGCGTCGAGATGCTCGCCTACCGCTGCCGGCTGAGCCCGGAGGAGATCGTGGTCGACAGTGCAGTGCCGGTCGAAGGCTCGGCCGCCGGAGCGGCGGTCAGGCGGACCCGTAAGGTGCGCACGATAGTTTGATCGCTGGTGACTGGACGCCCCTTGGGCCGACGCGCATATGTAGCGCAGCCTGCCGGCCCGGCCGGCATCCTGGGACCTGGGAGTCCGACATGATGAGCCGTCGCCACTTTGGAAAGATCGGGGCCGCTGTCGCCCTGCTCGGTGGCCTCGCCGCCACGCGCGTGTTCTCCGCCGGCAAGACCGATGAGACCGCGAAGCAGTTCGAGATCACGAAGACCGAGGAGGAGTGGAAGAAGCTCCTAACGCCAGAGCAATACTATGTGCTGCGCGAGCACGGCACCGAGTACGCTTTCTCGAGCCCCCTCGACAAGAACTATGCACCTGGCATTTACCATTGTGCCGGTTGCGATCTGCCGCTGTTCTCCTCGGAAACCAAGTACGACAGCCGCACGGGCTGGCCAAGCTTCTGGAAGCCACTCGACGATGCCATCGGCACAAGCGAGGACCGCAGCTTCTTCATGACGCGTACGGAGGTGCACTGCCGCCGCTGCGGCGGGCATCTCGGCCACGTGTTCGAAGACGGCCCGCCACCGACGGGGCTGCGGTATTGCATGAACGGAGTGGCGTTGAAATTCGTGCCGAAGGCAGCGCAGAGCTCGAGCTGAGCGTCACAAGATCGGGAGCTGACTATGCTTCGCCTGCTCGCCACTGCCATCTGCGCGGTTGTCCTTGCGACAGTCGCGATTGCGCAGACGGGAACTCCGCAGGCGGAGCCTGACCGGAAGCTGGTAGTCGCGACGTTCGCCAGCGGATGCTTCTGGTGCACGGAGTCCGATTTTGACAAGGTCAAGGGTGTGGTCGAGACCACGTCCGGCTACATGGGCGGCACCACGCCCAATCCGACCTACGAGCAGGTATCGTCCGGCGGCACGGGGCACGCGGAGGTCCTGCAACTCAAGTACGATCCAGGCCAGGTCACATATAAGGAACTGCTCGACGTTTACTGGCGCAACGTCGATCCGCTCGACGGTGGCGGTCAGTTCTGCGACCGTGGTGACCAATACAGGCCGGCAATTTTCTATCACACGGAGGAGCAGAAGCGACTGGCCGAGGAGTCCAAGGCCGCGCTCGCAAAGAGCGGTCGTTTCAAACAGCCGATCGTGGTGGAGATCACGGCGGCATCGACGTTCACGCCGGCCGAGGATTACCACCAGAACTATTATCAGAGAAATCCCATCCAGTATTTCATTTATCGCCACGGCTGCGGACGCGATGCCCGGCTGGAAGCGCTCTGGGGTAAGCCGAAAACGCAGTAGTAGGTCGCGGTCGGCGGGCGGCGCCAAGACAATCCGGAATGTGCCTTACGTCATTCGTGCAACGGCACGCCAGCACTGATGGCGTGCCGGGAAATTTTTCAAGGTCCGGAATTCATGCTCGCCCGATCCTGGGCAAGCCTCGGGCAAGACAGCTCCCTTAACGAAAGACTAACAGAATGAATCGCGCGACAGGGGGAGCCGCGAATGGGGCCTGTCTACCTCTTCGACCTCGTTTCACAGAACAATCGCTGGTTGTCCGTACGGCAGACTGCGGTGGCCGGTAATATCGCCAACGCGAATACGCCAGGATTCAAGGCGGTCGATGTGGAACCTTTCGAGGCGGTTCTGAACAGGACCCCTCTCGAGATGCAGGTGACGCAGCCGGGGCACCAGAGCCCGCCCCGGCCGGGGGTTCCCGTGGCGAACGTCCACGACGAGGAGGCCTGGGACGTCCTGCATTCCGGCAATTCGGTCGTGCTCGAGCAGGAGCTGATCAAGGCCAGTGAGGTCAACCGCTCGCATGCGCTCAACGCCGGAATCATCAAGGCCTTCCACCGGATGCTGCTGGCGAGCGGGAAGGGCTAGGCGAGGGTGACATGATCGATCCACTTCAGGTCTCGCTGAAAATCGCTGCTTCCGGGTTGGAGGTCCAGTCGAAACGTGTGCGAATCGTTTCGGAGAATCTGGCCAATGCG
>JAWLCO010000151.1:0-8656 GCA_041687075.1 Hyphomicrobiaceae bacterium
CTACTCCGCCGCCACCTTCACCGGCGCCGGGCTGTGGAACGCCTGCAGCAGGTCGGCTTCACGGCTCTTTGCGGCTTTGTAGTTTGCCAGCTTCACGTGGCCGAAACCCTTGATGTCCAGGGGCAGCTCGGCAAGGGCCACTGCGATGCCGTGATTTCCCTGGTCGAGCCGGGCGACGATGTCTTCCAGCAGCCGCTCGTAATCGGCGATCATCTGGCGCTCGAGCTTGCGCTCCGCCGAATAGCCGAACACGTCCCATTTCGTGCCGCGCAGCTTCTTGCCCTTTGCCAGCAGACGGAACACGGGGAGCATCCAGCCGCCGAGGCGGATCTTGCGCGGATGGCCGGTGGTCTTGTCCTTGTAAAAGCGGGAGAGGATCGGCGGCGCGAGATAGAACTCCATTGCCCGCACGCTCTGGAATTGCTCGTTCACCTGACGCTGGAAGGCCTCGTCGGTGAAGAGCCGCGCCACCTCATACTCGTCCTTGTAGGCGAGCAGCTTGTGATAGGCGCGGGCGACAGCCAAGGCCAGACCAGACCGGCCCGGTGCCTTCTCCTTCTCCATGCCGGCGATCCAGGCGACCTTGGAGCGATAGCGGGACGCCAGCTCCTCGTCCTGATAGCCGGCGAGAAGGCGAGCGCGGAAGGCGATGACGTCGTCGAGCGTCTCCGGCTCGTGCACGTGCTGGTCTGCCGGTTTGGCGACGCGGTCGACAGTGGCCCGATCATGCGCAGCGAGACGGCCGAGCCGGAAGGCTGAGCGGTTCATGTCGACGGCCGCGCCGTTGAGCGCGATCGCCTGCTCGATGGCAGCGGCGCCGATCGGCACGTAGCCGAGCTGATAGGCGTAGCCGAGCAGGAACATGTTGGAGGCGATGGAATCACCGAACAGCTTCACCGCGTACTCGTAGGCATCGAACGTATGCAGCGGACCCTTGCGCACGCGATCCGCAATGGCCTGCAACAGTCTTTCGCCGGGGACGACAAGTTTCGGATTGCGCGTGAAATCGCCGGTGATCATCTCGTGGGTGGACACGACGACGGCGGTCTCGTCCGGCCGGATCGTCTCGAGGATCTTGTTCGACGCGGTGACGACCAGATCACCACCGAGCACGAGATCGGCGTTGGCGACGCCGACGCGGATGGCATGAATCGCTTCGGCTGTGTGCGCGACGCGCATGTGGCAGGCTACCGCGCCGCCTTTCTGCGCGAGGCCCGTCATGTCGATGCTGCCGAAGCCCTTGCCTTCGATGTGGGCTGCCTGTCCGAGCACGGCGCTGATGGTGACGACACCCGTGCCACCAACGCCGGTCACCAGCATCGAGTATGGCTCGGTGAGGTCCGGAAATGCGGGCTCGGGCAGCTCAGCGGCGAGCTGATCCAGCTCGCCAGTGTCGGACGCGCCCTTGGACTTCTTCACCTTCGCGCCGTGCAGGGTGACGAAGCTCGGGCAGAACCCCTCAATGCAGGAAAAATCCTTGTTGCACGCCGACTGGTCGATGGCCCGCTTGCGGCCGAGCTCGGTTTCGAGCGGCACGACGGCGACGCAGTTCGATTTCTTCCCGCAGTCGCCACAACCCTCGCAGACCGCCGGGTTGATGAAGATGCGCTTGTCGGGATCTGGGAACGCCCCACGTTTGCGGCGGCGGCGCTTCTCGGCAGCGCAGGTCTGGTCGTAGATGAGCGCCGTTACGCCGTCGGTCTCTGCGAGCGACCGCTGGACCGTCATGAGATCACGGCGGTGATGAGCCGTGACGCCGGACGGGAGCTGATACGCGCCCTTGTACTTGTCCGGCTCGTCCGAGACCACCTCGACGCGTCGAACACCTTCTGCCAGGAGCTGCTGCGCGATCTGCGGGACGCCGAGGCCTCCGTCGAGCTTCTGCCCGCCGGTCATGGCGACGGCGTCGTTGTAGAGAACCTTGAAAGTAATGTTCGTGCCCGCGGCGAGCGCGGCGCGGATGGCGAGGCTGCCCGAGTGGATATATGTGCCATCGCCGAGGTTCTGGAACACGTGCTTGCGCTTCGAGAAGGGCGCTTCGCCGACCCAGTTGACGCCCTCGCCGCCCATTTGGGTGAATCCCTCGGTCGAGCGGTCCATCCACTGGGCCATGTAGTGGCAGCCGATGCCGGCATAGGCGCGCATGCCCTCCGGCACGACGGTCGAGGAGTTGTGCGGGCAGCCGGCGCAGAAGTAGGGTGTGCGCAGGAAGGCTTCGGGCTCGGCAGGGCGGTTGCCTTTGAGCTGCTTCAGCTCCGCGACCTTCGCCTTCAGGGCTTCGCCTCCGACGTCCCGCCGGATCAGCCGCTCACCGACGGCTATGGCGATGTCGGTCGGCTCGAGCGCGCCCTTGGCGGGGAACAGCCACTGCTCGTTCTCGTCCTTCTTGCCAATGACGCGCGGCCGGTTCGGCGTATCGAAGAGCTGCTCCTTGACCTGCGTCTCGATCAGCGAGCGCTTCTCCTCGACCACCATGATGGTCTCGAGACCGTCAGCGAAGGCGGCGACGCCTCGCGGCTCGAGCGGCCAGACCATGCCGACCTTGTAGAGCCGGATCCCCAGCTCGTTCGCCTTCACCTCGTCGATTCCGAGCTCGTCGAAGGCCTGGCGTACATCGAGATAGCTCTTGCCGGTGGTGATGATGCCGAGCTTCGGCGCCGGGCCGCCGCTCATGATGATGCGGTCGAGCTTGTTGGCGCGCGCGAACGCGAGCATGGCCGGGCGCTTGAAGTCGTGGAGCCGCGCTTCCTTCACCAGCGGCGCGTCGTTGAGCCGGATGTTGAGCCCGCCCGGCGGCATCTGGAACTCGTCCTCGCCCGGGATCACGACATGGATGCGATCGGTGCGCCCGTCGACGGTCGCCGTGCTCTCGATGTTGTCCTTCACGCACTTGAGGGCGACCCACACGCCGGCATAGCGCGACAGGGCGAATCCCAGCAGGCCGTAGTCCAGAATCTCCTGTACGCCCGCCGGATTCAGCACGGGGATCATGAAATCCACCATCGCGAACTCGGACTGGTGCGCGGACGTGGAGCTCTCGCAGGTGTGATCGTCGCCAAGCAGAGCCAGCACGCCGCCATGCTTCGAGGTGCCGGCGTGATTGGCATGGCGGAAAACGTCGCCGGTGCGGTCGACGCCAGGACCCTTGCCGTACCAGATGCCGAAGACGCCGTCGTACTTGCCTTCGCCCCTGAGCTCGGCCTGCTGCGAGCCCCAGATGGCAGTGGCTGCCAGGTCCTCATTCAGGCCGGGGTGGAAGTGGATATTGTGCCCGTCGAGAATGGATCGCGTCCGCAGGAAGGCGCCTTCGAGTCCCGCGATAGGCGAGCCGCGATAGCCGGTGACATAACCGGCGGTGTTCAAGCCGGCTTGGCTGTCCCGCACCTGTTGCATCAGCGCAAGGCGGACGATGGCCTGAGTTCCTGTCAGGATCTGTCGCGTCTCGCTGAGATCGAACTTGTCGCTCAGACTGACTGCGCGCTTCGGCATTGGGCACCTCGGCTTTGGGCGTCGACGCGGAGCTCACGGGTCGCTTCGGCCCCGACTAGGTCAGCATTGCTGACATAATTCATACGCGAGTAACGCCGAATGAGCAAACGCTGACAGCTGCCCAGCGTTCGATATCCAGAATGTTGGTTGTTGGTGCGCCGGATGCAACCAAGTGAGTGTGCGCTGCAGCGAAAGCTGGTGCCCGGTCAGACTGTCAGATGCGGCGCCATCAGCAGGCTGCGGAACGCCATATAGCTATCCCGAACACGAGCGGCATCAGGGGAGCTGGCGCCGATCTCCTCCACCAACGCGACTGTCGTCTGATCGATCGCAGCCACAAGCGGCTGAGGAAGGCTCGTCATGGCGAGGTTGGCGTTGGCAGCGATGGCCTGCTCCGCGAGACGCGCATGGGCCAGGGATTCCGATAGGGAGGCTGTGAGCTCGCGAGCGGCGAGATTTTCCACTGCGATCTGGGTGGCCGTGTCGAAGCGCTCCCAGGTGGCAAGACTTACGCCCAATGCCATCGCGGTTCCGCTGCGCTGGATCCCGTCCGTATAGAAATGCGTGGCAGCTTCGGGCAGGCCAAGCATCAGCCCTGCCAGCGGATTGCCCCATTCCACGGCACTGATGCGGCCGCTCGCCAGGGCCCTCTCCAACTCGGCAGGGGGCAGATGGCTCGGCACGGCGCCCAGTCGGTGTGCAACCGCTGCTCCCAGCCCGGTGATTGCCATCGATGCGCCCGCGAGATCATTCGCGCTCCGGAGCGGGCGATTGGCCCAAAGCCCGGGCTTCGGGCCGGTGTGGCCCGCCAGCAGAGGCTTGAAGCCATAGTGTGCGGCGAGGTCATCCCACAGCAGTTGTCCGCCGCCAGCGACGAGCCAGGCCTGTAGCTGTGCGGGTTCGAGACCGTACGATCCCGGCAGTCCTGCGAAGAAGGCAAAGGCCGGCTGCTGCTCGAGCGGAATAGGGCCGAACCTCAGATCGGCCTCGTCTGACGGTCCGACTGCAACGACGCGGCACTTGCCATCCAGAACCTGTCCAAGCCGCGTGATCATGCGATGCGCGGCGTCGCCGAGGACCGGCACGTCGGCTGTCCAGGTAGAGGCGAACGTCAGCTCAATCTCGCCGGGGGAGAGCGCCGGCGCGGCGATCTGTTCGTCATTGGCGCGGGCGAGGGCGGGTGTGGTCAGGGCGAGGCCCGAACCGGCCGCGGTCGTCGTCTTCAGAAAGGTTCTGCGATCCATGCCAGCCCTCCCGCATCGAGGCCCCGATGCCTGACTGCGGGCATCAAACCCGAACAGTGGCCGTCTGACAATGGCTCTCGCGCAGCACGGATCAGTTCGCGGCGAGCATGTGGCTGACCAACTGGTGGAACGCTGCCGGGCCGGTATAGCCACTGATCCGGCCAGCCTCCCGGCCATCGACCAGCAGAACGGCGGTGGGCACGACGGTGAGCGGGGCAGTCAGGACACCCGTCAGCGCCCCCGCATCACTTACCTTCACGAAGCGGATCGGCAGCTCATCGGCAGCGCCGGAGCGTTCATGCGCGGGGAGGACATCACGACGGAAAAGGCGGCAATAGACGCAGTCGTCCGTTTCGAAGACGACCAGCTCACGGCTTGGTGCGGTAGCCTTCGACGCGTTGGTGGAGGCGGGTGCCGTCAGCCCGCCGAGAGCACCTCCAACCATCACCGCCGCGAGGATCAGGACGATGAATTGTCCGCGCGACACCTCCGCCCCCATGCGTGGATCAAACGCGTGACCCGCCAACGCAGGCCACGGACAGATCTTAACAGAGGGTTAACCGGCAGCCAGATCAGAAGTGAACGCGTGGTTAAGCCCGGTTCAGAGACAAGCCAGCGGACATACCTTCTCAGGTCTGGTCGCGCCGCTCTGCTTCAGATCTTCCGGCCAGCCAGCTCGCGGGGCGCTGCAGCATGCCTGCCTCTCGCGTGCCATCAGGCGATGGTGTACCAGTTGAGGTCAGCGACCGCGCTTCAGACGCGGCGCAGCGCAAACAGGAACGCGTCCATGGGATGGGAGACCACGAGCCATGTCCGTTAGCCGCCGTACATTCATTGCGACTGCCGGTGCCACGATTGCCGCGCCCGCCGTGCTGCGGGTGACGAGGGCGAACGCGGCCGAGGTAACGTTGAGGCTGCATCACTTCCTGCCCCCCGTGGCCAGCGTTCCCAAGCACATGCTGGAGCCATGGGCGAAGCGCATCGAAACGGGGACCGGCGGCCGGCTGAAGATCGAGCTTTATCCCTCCATGCAGCTCGGCGGGAAGCCGCCGCAGCTCTACGATCAGGCCAAGGACGGCGTGGCCGATATCGTCTGGACGCTGCCGGGCTACACGGCCGGCCGTTTCCCCTCGACGGAAGTGTTCGAGCTGCCGTTCGTGGCCGCGCGGACGGCGCGGGTGAATGCGCGCGCGGCGCAGGAGTTTGCCGACGAGCACCTCGGGGAGGAGACGAAGGACGTCAAGCTGCTCTGCTTCTGGTGCCACGACCACGGGCTCATCCACGCGAAGCGCCAGGTCAAGACCATGGATGACCTCAAGGGCCTGAAGCTGCGTTTCCCGACGCGGCTTGCCGGCGAGGCTCTGAAGGCCCTTGGCGCCAGCCCGATAGGGATGCCCGTGCCGCAGGTGCCGGAGAGCCTGGCGCAGGGCGTCATTGATGGCGCTGTCATTCCATGGGAGGTCGTGCCGTCGATCAAGGTGCACGAGCTGGTGAAGTATCACACCGAGATCCCCGGCTCGCCGACATTCTATACGGCCACATTCATGCTCGCCATGAACCGGCCGAAGTACGAGAGCCTGCCCGATGACCTGCGCAAGGTCGTCGACGAGCAGTCCGGCATGGCGCTCGCCACCGAGGCCGGCAAGATGTTCGACGACGTCGGCGCGCAGATCTCCGAGATGGTCAGAAGCCGCGGCAATAGCATCGAGGCGATCAGCGAGGACGAAAAGGCCCGCTGGATCGAGGCCACGAAGCCGGTCATCGACGGCTGGATCAAGGAAGTCGCTTCTCGGAACGTCGACGGCGCCAAGCTGCTCGAAGCGGCGAAGGCATCGCTGGCCAAGTACGAGAACGCCTGAACAGGGAGAGTCGAATGGCGAAAGGGTATTGGATCGGGCACGTCACGGTGACAAACCCGGATGGCTACAAGGAATATGTTGCCGCAAATGCCGAACCGATCAGCCGTTTTGGCGGGCGATTTATCGTGCGCGGCGGCAAACACGAAACCCGCAGCGGCACCGAACGCCAGCGCCATGTGGTTATCGAGTTCGACAGCTTCGAGCAGGCGAAGGCGTGTTACGACTCACCGGAATATCAGGCGGCTGCGAAAATCCGCGATGCGAATGGGATCGTGGATCTGGTGATCGTGGAGGGGGTTGATTAGAGCCGCCCGGATAAAAAAAGGCCGCCTTTCCGGGCGGCCCTATCGCGCAGGGTGTATTGAATTCCTACTTCAGAGCGTCGTAAGCCGGCACCGCATGGCGGCCACCGAACAGATCGACCTTCCAGTTCACGCCGAGGCGGATGGAGTGGACACTTGTGTCCGCGCTCACCGTTCCACTCTCATTCTGATCATCGGAAGAGTACAGGTAAGAGTACAGCGTTTCGGATCCGTAATCCGTGTAGCGGTAGTCAAATTTCAGGAACAGATCACCCGTCAACTGCTGTTCGATGCCTCCGCCGACAAACCAGCCATTGAGCTTCGTGTTTCCCCGCTCCCCGTCAAAATACCAGTAGTCCCTATCACCCCAATTAAGTTTCCCCGCAGCGTAGCCGGCGGTTACGTACCACATTGTGCAACAGGAGTGAAGCAAGCCAAGCCGCGCACCAACGGCCCAGCTATCTTTGAGTTTCAGGTGTGACCGGTCGCGATACGGTTCGTCATCCCAAATTGCTTGGAAATCAAATTCGGATTTTAAATCGCCCAACGCATAGTCGCCGAAAACGCCGAGAACAAATCCAGGATGGATTTGGCGATCGTAGCCGAGCGTCAAAACTCCCTGGAACCCATTCCCGCTGATTCCGTCGTATCTATAGCTGTCATAATCCTGCCAATAATGGTCCTCGTATTCGTACTTCAAAGTCGTCGACGCGACACCATACCCAATGGCAGCTCCGATATACAGACCGTTCCAATTTACTTGCTGAATGACCATCGAGTCCTTTACGGACCCGTAACCGTACCCATCCGCGTGGGCGGCGGTAGCCGCAATCGAGAAGGCCGCTCCCGCAGCAAGCCCTATCAGTGCCTTCTTCATCCTTGCCCCCTGATGGTGCGCATGTTTGCTGATGCTCAGAAAGCAAAAGCCGGCCAGCTGAAACGCTGCCCGACTTGCCGGGGCCGGATAAAGCAGAGATTCGCTGCAGATGTCGATGCAGGTTCTCTAAATGGCCATGTAATGTTTCAAAAGTATCACAATTAATCGGCTTGCTGTATACTTATTGCTGAAGGTTGGTGCAGTGACGAGTATTCGGTATAGGAACGTAGCTCTCGCTATTTCAAGCTCAGGTCACGTGCCGCCTCCACCGTATTCTTCAGCAAACACGCAATGGTCATCGGCCCGACGCCGCCGGGAACAGGCGTGATGGCACCCGCCACCCGGGCCGCCTCGTCGTAAGCGACGTCGCCAACCAGCCGGGCCTTGCCCTCCGGCCCCTCGACCCGATTGATGCCGACGTCGATCACGATCGCCCCAGGTTTTATCCAGTCGCCCCGCACCATCTCCGGCCGGCCGACGGCGGCGATGACGAGATCCGCCCGGCGCACCACGGCGGGCAGGTCGCGCGTGCGCGAATGGGCGATGGTGACGGTGCAGTCTTCACGCAAAAGCAGCTGCGCGACGGGTTTGCCGACGATATTGGAGCGGCCGATCACGACGGCTTCGAGGCCCCGGAGCTCCGGCTGCACGGACTTCGCGAGAATGATGCAACCGGCCGGCGTGCAGGGCACCAGCGAGCGCTCGCCTGCCGAGAGACGGCCTACGTTGATGGGATGAAATCCATCCACGTCCTTGGCTGGGTCGATCGCCTCGATCACCTTGCGCGTGTCGATCTGCGGCGGCAGCGGAAGCTGCACCAGAATGCCATGCACGTCCTTCGACCGGTTGAGGTCGTCGATCAGCTTGAGCAGCTCCGTCTCGCTG
>JAWLCO010000152.1:0-8540 GCA_041687075.1 Hyphomicrobiaceae bacterium
CTGGGTCCGGCAATTATCCAGGTGATGAAGCTGGGCTGAAGGCACCCGGCAGGTCAGTAGTGCTGGGCCGTGGCAACGCGCGTGGACCAGCCGTTGGCGATGTCGTCGGGCGTTTGTGTTCCGCGCACGGATGATCGAAGCGCCGGGCCTGCTGCCATTCCGGCCGCATCCGCAGGATTGCTTGCTGCCAGCCGAATCTGCTCCGTTTCGCCCGATTTGCCTTGCAGGCCGAGAACGAGGGTGAGGTTCTGGTGCACTTTCGGGTTTGCTTCGGGATGGGATGCGGCGCGGCGCAGTAGAGGCTCTGCCTTTCCAGGTTGCCCGTCCGCGGCGAGCGCCATCGCCAGATTGTTGACAACAGAGGGCTGATCCGGCGCAAGCTGCAGTGCGCGCTCGTAATACGGAATGGCGCCCTTGTAGTCGCCCTGCTTGGCGAGCACGGTGCCCTGGGCTGAGATCACGCGCCAGTCGGGATCGCGCGGATCATAGGCAATCGCGAGCAGCTTCTGCGCCAGCCCGACCTGGCCGAATTCAAGCGCCAGCCGGCCGTATTCGGAAGCAAGCTCCGGGTCATTGCCGTGGTAAAGCGAGGCCTGCTGAAGCACGCTCAGGGCCGTTTTTTTCTGGCCGGCCGCCTTCAGGTTCATGGCGTAGCTGATGGCCGCCTTCCTGTCGCGCGGGTTCTGGGCGTACTGCTGGCCCCAGTAGGCGAGGGCTCGTTCGAGCTCCGCGCGCGGATCGGCATGCTCCTGACGCGCGATGCTTTGCGGCGCATTCTGGCCCAGAGTGAGCGGTGCAGGCCCTGCCTGCGCGCATGCGCCCATCAGGAGGCTTGCGGAAAGCGTCAGCAATAATCCGCGGCTCGCAGAACACTGTCCGAGCGCAATGTGCCCATGCCCCCTCGGCATCGGAATCTCCCCTGGTCTATCCGGCAAGCGGCGCGTGTTGCGCGGCTCGGGTCCCCAACGGCCCAGATTGCTGAACAGGGGTCAAAAAACGATTAACTATCGTGCCGCATAGGGAAGCGGTTCAGATCAGACGCGCGATCCGCAGAGACTCACAACCGGACTTCGCCGGTGCAGGTGGTCAGACCGAGTGCGAAACCGTTCTCGACGCGCTGCAGCAGGTGGGTGCACGTCGCGACCGCTTCGAAAGCAAGCCCCTCCTTGGCCTCGCCGCTATCCCCAGCGGTGCCAACGCTGAAGCGTTCCGTCCATTCGACAGTGGCTGTAGCTGCGTCTGGTCCATGGGATACGACCTCGTTGACAGCCACACTGATGGAATAGTCGCTGATCTTCTGCTGCTGAAAAGCTCCGGCGAATAGAGGGCCGAGGCGCGCGATGTCATTCTTGTCGACTGTCAGGTCTGCAAAGCCTTTCCGGGTGCCGTTCCTCAGAATCGAGAGGCTCGCCTGCCAGACTGCACCGTCGGCGATGTGGCGCTCGATCCATTCGTCGAGGCGGCCGAAATCCTGCTCGCCCACGATTTCCGTTGCTTCTTGCTGCAGCTGGCTGAAATAGGCATCGGCCTCCTGCGCCGTGATCTCGTTTTGCTGGGCGTGTGCTCCGGCAGCCGAAATCGCTAGCGCCAGCACCGAAATCGCGAGTGTCGAGCGGGTGAAGTCGCGCATGCCTGTTCTCCCCGGTTCGGGCGTCCACTGGGGCGCAACTTGCGCCCGATCATCCTCATAAACCGCACCGGTGAGATGCGGTTCACGAGGATGTGTCCTCACTCCCGGGTGAGGACGTCTGCCGGGAGTCAGCTCAGCTCGCGAATCCGGAACGGCAGCCCGCCCTTCGGTGTCAGCGTCACGGTGCCGTTGATGCCGGGCGGCTCCTTGCCGACGTACTCCGGCCGGAAGCGACGCAGAAGGATCGACAGGGCCAGTGTATTTTCCACCTGGCTCATGGCGCCGCCGATGCAGGACCGCTTGCCTGCGCCGAATGGCAGGTAGGTATACTTGACGCGCTTCTTGGCGGCATCGCCCATCCAGCGCTCGGGCCGGAATTCCTCCGGTGCGTCCCAATACTTCGGGCTGTGGTGCACGCCATAAGCGAACATGACGATGCGGTCGCCGGGGCGGATCTCCCGCCCTCCAATCTCGTCATGCTGGGCCGCGATGCGAATGAGTCCCCAGATCGGGGGGTAGAGCCGCATCGTCTCCTGGATGACCGCACGCGTGTAGGCGAGCGCCGAGTAGTCGGCAGCGGTCGGGTCGCGATCACCGTAAGTGGTCTCGCCCTCGCGGCGGATGCGCTCGGCCGCTTCCGGATACCTCGAAGTCAGGTAGAGCGACCATGCCAGGGTGAGCGCGGTCGTCTCGGTGCCGGCCCACAGGTACTGCTTCATCTCATCGACCGCCTGCGCCCGGTCGAACTCGGGGATGTTGGGATCGCCGACAGCCTCCTGGATCATCGTGTAGAGCGTGCGCTCGCGGTGCTCCCGCGGGTCCGTCGCCATGACGATGTCCGGCACGCCGCCCCAGACCTCGACGGCCTTGGCCGCATTTTCCTCCGTGATCTCGAACTCCTCGCCAGCCACCTTCTTCAGGCGGATGGCCTTGTGGTTCATCACGTCGGTGTAGGTTTTCACGCACTTGAACACAAAGTGCGGGTTGAAGGGCATGTCGCGGTCGAACAGCGCCTTGCAGATCATGTCCGCGGCCAGCGTCCACGTCTGCTCGACCATCTCGATCGTCTCGCCCGTCTGGGCGAGCTGGCGCCAGTTTTCCATCTTCGTACGGATGGCGGCCAGGAAATATGGGATGTACTCGGCGAACATGTCCGGGTGGAAGGCCGGCTGCTGCGGCGCCCGGATCTTCTGCCAGAGCTGTCCGTCGACGGTGATCATGGACTTGCCGAATATGGGCCGCAGTCCATCGAAGTATTTCGTGTAATTGTCCGCCTTGCTTACGAGCACATGCTTGAAGTGCTCGGGCTCGGTGAGAAGTACAACGCGCTGATTTGCCATGTTTACGGCAATGACATCGCCATAGCGCTCCGCCATCTGCATCAGCGTGCGCATAGGGTTGTCAGGATCACCTTTCAGCAGTGGGGTAAGCTTGAACCAGATCGAGCTCTGCTCACCCAACTGATGAACATGCGATGGCATCGGTGCGCTCATGGTCGAGGTCACTCCGCGAGTCTGGTCATCCGAACGCGAACACAAGGAGGATGCTGATTCGACCGAATCGGTTCTGGCGACCATTGTCTTCTTACATCATCCGACTGGGGACGGCATCGGCAAGCGAACGCCGGGCCGGAGATGTTCCTGCGTCGTACCACCTGCTCTCCGCACGGTCCAGATTTCGCATCCGGCCCGCTACACAATGGCGCGCCGAATGCAAGTGAGCTGTTACCTGCGTATCAGATGGGTGGCGAGAAGAGCTGAGCCGACTGGTTAACCGTGTTTTTAACGACGACCCGTCCGCCAACGAGATGCGCGGCGCCCGAAGCGACCAGGCGCAGGGCGTTCGGATAGAGTTTATGCTCAACAGTGAGTATTCTGGCGGCGAGCGTGTCCGGCGTGTCATCGTCCGCCACCGGCACCGCGGCCTGGGCCACGATGGGGCCCGAGTCCATTTCAGGCTCGACGAAGTGCACCGTGCACCCGGCAATCTTCACGCCGGCTGCCAGCGCCTGGGCCTGCGCATCGAGACCCTTGAATGCGGGCAGCAGGGATGGGTGGATGTTCAGCATGTGGCCGCGCCACTTCTCGACGAACCCGGCCGTCATCAAGCGCATGAACCCGGCGCAGCAAACCAGCTCTACACCGGCCTCGGTCAAGGCTCCGTGCAGGGCTGCTTCGAAATCCTCGCGATTGGCATAACTCTTGTGGTCGATTGCCTTGACCGGGAGGCCCTGGCCAGTGGCCCAGGCAAGGCCGGCGGCCTCGGGCCGGTTGGAGATGACGGTCACGATCTCGGCCGGGTAGTCCGGTTCGCGCGCGGCCTCGACGAGCGACATCATGTTCGAGCCGCGGCCGGAAATCAGGATGCCGACGCGCCTTTTGCCCATGGTGCTGTCCGTTCAGATCGTGTCAGCGAAGGTCAGTTGACCTGAGAAGCGCACCGCCTCGGCAGAACCGCTGCCCTTGGCCTCAGTCTTCTCCCCGCCGCCGGCTGTGAGCTCGCCTATGATGCGGGGAGCTTCGCCCTGGGCCTGCAGATGCGAAACGACCGCGTCCGCCTTGGCCGTTTCCGCGACGAGGACCAGTCCGATACCTGCGTTGAAGGTCCGGAGCAGCTCGGTCGTGTCGAGCCGGCCAGCCTGCGCGAGCCATCCGAACACGGCGGGTGCCGTCCAGCTCGACAGGTCGATGACTGCAGCGACGTCACCGGGCAGCACGCGCGGCAGGTTCTCGACGAGGCCGCCGCCCGTGATGTGCGCAACGGCCTTCACGGCCCCTGTTTCGCGCATCGCCGACAGCACTGGCGTCACATAGATGCGGGTTGGCACGAGCAGCGCTTCGGCCGTGGACCGGTCCGGCGCAAACGGTGCTGGTGCGTCCCAGCCCAGCCCCTCATCAGCGACGAGCCGGCGGATCAGGGAATAGCCGTTCGAGTGCGGGCCGGAAGAAGCCAGTCCGATCAGGACGTCTCCGATGGCGATGTCCGGGCGCGGCAGGAGCGCATCGCGTTCAACGGCGCCGACAGAGAACCCGGCCAGGTCGTAGTCCTTTGCCGCATACATCCCCGGCATCTCGGCCGTCTCACCGCCGATCAGCGCGCAGCCCGCCTGCCGGCAGCCCTCCGCGATTCCAGCCACCACGGTGCGGGCCGCCGCGACGTCGAGCTTCCCGCAGGCGAAATAATCCAGGAAGAACAAGGGCTCGGCGCCTTGGGCGAGCAGGTCGTTGACGCACATGGCGACGAGGTCGATGCCGATGGTGTCGTGCCGGCCCGTCTCGATGGCGATCTTGAGCTTGGTGCCGACGCCGTCAGTGCTCGCGACCAGCAACGGATCGCTGAAGCCGGCGCGCTTCAGGTCGAACAGCGCACCGAAGCCGCCGAGGTCCGCATCGGCGCCGAGCCGGCGCGTCGCCTTCGCCAGCGGCTTGATGGCTTCCACAAGCGCGTTGCCGGCATCGATGTCGACCCCTGCGTCGCGATAGGTGACGGGCGCGTTCGGGCCCTGGCCTGGCTCGGTCATTCGTGTCCTTCGCACTGGTCCGGCGGGTACGCGCCGCGAGCGCGAACTGCGCGGCCGGGGCATTGACCGGACCCCATTTTGGCCCCATTGCTCCCCGCGAGATGGGCGTCCCTAGCAGACTTCCACGGCTGCGGGCAACTTGCGCAAACGGTGAACTGGTTTGAGGAGGGCGGGGTTCGTGGGCTTGCTCGAAAAGCATGGCATACGCGCTTTCACCGCTGGCCTGATTGCGGCCGTGGCGATGGGAGCGGTGGCTGCCGCACCGGCCGCTGCCGAGGAGAAGGCTTACACCGTCGCCAAGTATCCGGTCGATGCGGTCGCCGGCAACGCGGTGGATGCCAAGCAGAAGGCACTGGCAGATGGCCAGGAGGCCGCCTTCCGCTCTCTCCTGAAGCGGCTGGTGCCCGTTACGGCCTACGATCAGCTCGATCGCGTCAGGAAAGCCAAAGTCGCCAACCTGATCGACGGCGTCGCCATACGCCAGGAACGGACTTCGGCCACGCAGTACATCGCCAGCCTCGACTTCTCCTTCCAAGCGGAGGCCGTGCGCAACCTGCTGCAGCAGGAGGGCGTGCCGTTCACAGATGAGCAGGCGCCGAAGATCGTCCTCGTTCCGATCTACGTGCCGGCCGCTCCGGGTCAGGGGCCCGAGCCTGCCGCCCTGTCTCCGCCGCGCGGAAGCAGCATGTGGCGGGAGGCCTGGTCCGGGCTCGACCTCGAGCATGCGCTGGCTCCGATCAGCCTCGGCGAGATGAAGCCGGAACTGACAGGTGAGGTCGTCCAGAAGCTCATCAATGGCGATGGCTCGGCCCTTGCCGATGTTTCCAGGGCCTATGGCTCGAGTCTGGTTCTGCTTGCGGTGGCCCAGCCGGATCTGGCGAAGCGGCGCCTCAACGTATCCCTGACGGGCCGCGATGCCGTGGGTGCGTTCGTGCTCAACCGCTCCTACCAGCTGGCGCTGGACGACGTCGCCTATACCGGCGAACTCGCAGCGGTGGTCTCGCTGGGCATTATTGAAGGCCGCTGGAAGGAGACGCAGGTCAGCAGTGGTCCGGGACCTGTCGCCGGTTACGGTGCAGGAGCTTCGTCTCAAGTGCAGCTCCTGGTCGAATTCCGTAACATGCGGCAATGGCAGCAGATGCACGACTGGATCACCCGTCTGCCCGGAATCGATGGTATCCAGGTCGGAGGACTGACGGCGCGGTCGGCTGATATCGTGGCGCATTACCCAGGCGGCCCTGAGGCCCTGGCCCGTGCGCTCGCTGCCCAGGGGCTGGACGTGCGTCAGATCGGTGGTGGCGCATTGCAAGTCCGCCCCGCCTTGTGAAAATCACAGAAATGTGCTCGATCAGCCACAGACGCGCTCGCCGATCGCGACCGTGTTCCATGGGGTGCAACTGAATCGAAGCCATAATACGTCCGAGACCACCGGATCTCAACTTGAGCATACCCAATCTGATCACCCTGGGGCGGGCCATTCTCGTGCCCATCGTCTTCTGGCTGCTGGTGTCCGGCCGGATCCAGGCCGCGTTCGTTCTCTTCGTGATCGCCGGAATCAGCGACGCCATCGATGGTTATCTGGCGAAGCGATTCAACTGGCAGACGGAGCTTGGCGCCTACCTCGACCCGCTCGCCGACAAGATGCTGGTGGTGTCCATCTTCATTGCACTCGGCGTGCTGAGGGAGCTGCCGTCCTGGCTGGTGATCGCGGTGGTCTCGCGCGATATCCTGATCGTGATGGCGGTGGTGCTGTCCTGGCTGCTCGACAACCCGGTGCACATCAAGCCGCTGATCGTCAGCAAGATCAACACGGTGACCCAGATCGTGCTCGCGGCCGCCGTGCTGGCGGATGAGGGTTTCGGGCTCGGAATTGACGAGATCCGTGTTGCGCTGGTGTGGGCTGCCGCCATCTCGACCGTGGCATCGCTGGTCGCCTACTTGCGGGCCTGGCTGGCCCACATGGCCGGTTACGAGACGGACGGACCGGGCGCTTGAAATCCGTTCACTGTCCATCCACCATCGACGCGAACCACGGCGAGCCGCAAGCGGGCTATAAAGCGGCTCAGCGGCAGCGGCTCGCGGGGACCATCAAGCTCTAGGGAAGCATCTCATGCGCGTGGAACGGCAGGTGCTCTTCTGGCTTTCAGCGCTCATCCTGCTGATCCTGGCGGCGCTGGTGCTGCGTTCGGTGCTGCTGCCGTTCGTGGCCGGCATGGTCATCGCCTATGCTCTCAACCCGCTTGCTGACCGGCTCTGCGGGCTGGGTCTGCCGCGCATCTGGTCATCCGCCATCGTGGTCGTGCTCCTGATGATGGCGCTGGTCGTGGCCGTCGTCTTCCTGGTGCCGATCATCGCCAAGCAGATCCAGCAGTTCGTCGAGGTGCTGCCGGGTGAGCTCGAGCGCCTGCGCGGTTCCGTCGAGGCCTCGGCCCGCGAGCGTCTCGGCAGCCGGTTTGCCGACTTTCAGGTCTGGCTCGATGGCGCCGCCGCCGAGCTGTCGCGCAACTGGGCAAGCGTCGTCGGCTTCCTCGCCCAATCGGTCTGGGCACAGGGACGGGCGCTCGTGAGTTTCGCCTCGCTGCTGCTGATCACGCCGGTAGTGGTCTTCTACCTGCTCGTCGACTGGCACCCGATGCTGAACAAGATCGACGGCTGGTTGCCACGCGACCACGCGCCGACCATCCGGCGACTGGCGCTGGAGATCAACTCGGCCGTCGCGGCATTCATCCGCGGCCAGGGGCTCGTCTGCCTGGTGCTCGGCAGCCTCTATGCTGTGGGCCTGACCTGGGCCGACATCCCTTATGGGCTCGTCATTGGCCTTGGTGCGGGACTGCTGAGCTTCGTTCCCTTCGTGGGCTTCGCGCTCGGCCTCACCACCGCCCTGACGGTTGCTCTTGTCGAGTACTGGCCGGAGACATTGCCGATCCTCAAGGTCCTGGCTGTCTTCGGTATCGGCCAGGCGCTCGACTCCAGCCTGCTGTCACCGCGCATCGTGGGGCCGAAGGTAGGGCTGCACCCGGTCTGGCTCATTTTCGCGCTCTTTGTCTTCGGGTATCTGTTCGGCTTTGTCGGCGTGCTGGTTGCGGTGCCAGTCGCGGCAGCGGTTGCCGTGCTGGTTCGGTTCGCGCTCGAGGTCTACCTGTCGAGCTCCATCTACAGGGGCCGGACTGCCGCCTCGCCCGTGCCGCTGGAACAGCCGGTCGAGAAAAGGCCATGAGCGATAGTCCCGAACAGCTCACGCTGGAGCTTCCGCACCGCGCCGCCTACGACGCCGAGGATTTTCTCGTGAGTGGCTGCAACGAGGTCGCCGTCGCCGGTATCGACCGCTGGCCGGACTGGCCGCATCCCGCCATGGCCGTGGTCGGGCCAGCGGGGTCTGGAAAAAGCCAC
>JAWLCO010000153.1:0-8389 GCA_041687075.1 Hyphomicrobiaceae bacterium
AATGCCCATGGCCGCCGACGAGGCGACGATGCCCTTGGAGCCCATGCCCGCTTCGGTGAGGCCGAGGTGCAGCGCGTAGGAGCAGCGCTTGGCCAGCATGGAGTAGACGCTGATGAGATCCTGAACCGCGGAGACCTTGGCTGAGATGATGATGCGATCGGCCCCGAGCCCCAGCTCCTCGGCGCGGGCGGCGGAGAGGAGCGCGGACTGGACGATCGCCTCGTGCAACACGGCGCGCGCGCTCATGGGCTGCGCCACCTTGGCGTTCTCGTCCATCAGGTGCGTCAGCAGCTCCTGGTCGAGGCTGCCCCAGTTGACGCCGATGCGCACCGGCTTGCCCCACTTCAAGGCCTGCTCGATGATCGCGGAGAACTGCACGTCGCGCTTGTTCTTGAAGCCGACGTTGCCGGGGTTGATGCGGTACTTGTCGAGCACCTCGGCGCAGGCCGGGTTCTCGGCGAGCAGCTTGTGGCCGATGTAGTGGAAGTCGCCGACGATGGGCACATTGACGCCCATCGTGGCCAGCCGGTCGCGGATATGCGGAACCGCCTTCGCAGCCTCGTCTCGGTCAACCGTGATACGCACCAGCTCCGAGCCGGCGCGCGCCAGCGCCGCCACCTGCCGGGCCGTCGACTCGACGTCGGCGGTGTCAGTGTTCGTCATTGACTGGACGACGATCGGATGCTGTCCGCCAACGCGCACGCCGCCGATATCAACCGGCACGGAGTTGCGCCGCGGGCTCATCAGATCCGCCATGACTGCTCCTGGGTTCAAGCTCCCTTGGGCCTTACCTAATGCACGGCTGCTGTGCTGAACAGGTGTCGCGACGCCGCCTACCGCGCACCAGCGCGCGCGGCCATACCGAAGAGCGATACGCCCGACATGGCGGCCAGCACCGCCACGATCGCCGGCCCGCCGGGGATATCGTAGCTCAAGGACATCTGCAGCCCGATGAGCACACCCGCGACGGCGATCGCGGCGGCCAGCAGGGCCATGCGTTCGGGCGTGGCACTGAGTGGCCGGGCTGCCGCTGCAGGCATGATCAAAAAGGCGATCGCCAGCAGGATGCCCACAACCTTGATCGCAATGGCAATGGCGAATGCCAGCAGCACCACGAAGGCGCCCTTCACCAGATCGCGCCGGACGCCCTCGGCTGCCGCCAATTCCTCGTGGACGGCAAGGGAGAGCAACGGCCGCCACAAAAAGGCAAGCACCGCCAGCACCACGGCTCCGCCGCCGAATACCCACCACAGGTCGGCCGTCGAGACAGCAAAGATGTCTCCGAAAAGATAGCCGAGCAGGTCGACAGCCGGGCCCTGCACCAGCGAGGCCGAGATCACGCCGATCGCCAGAGCCGCGTGCGCCAGCAGGCCAAGCAGCGAATCGAGAGGCACCAGGCTCTGCCGCGCCAGAACGATGAGCAGCAGCGCCATGGCCGCCGAAACGGCGAGCGCAGAGGCAGTCAGATCGAGGTGGAACGCGAGCCCGAGCGCAATGCCGATGAGGCTCGCCTGGGCAACGGCCTCTCCGAAATAGGCCATCCGCTGCCAGACCACGAAACAGCCGAGCGGGGCCGCCAGGACGGCCACCCCGGCGCCGGCAGCGAAGGCTCGGATCAGGAACGGATCCATGCTGGTCACGCCCCCTTTTGCCCATCGGACGTTACGGCCGCGTCGGGCGCGACCGGGCGTGCTTCGCCGGCAAGGTCGTGGCGGTGATCGTGTTGATGGCTGTAGATCGCGAAAGCCCGTGCCGCGTGTGCGCCGAAGAGGCGGATATAGGAAGGGTCCCTGGCGACGGTCTCCGGCACGCCGGAACAGCAGACGTGGCGGTTGACGCAGATCACGCGATCGCTCTGCGCCATGACGATGTGCAGGTCGTGCGAGACGAGTAGCACACTCAAGGCCCGATCATCTCTAAGCCGGCCGATCAGCGTATAAAGCTCCGCCTCTCCGGCATAGTCGACACCGCGCACGGGTTCGTCGAGGACCAGCAGATTGGGGTCGCGCAACAGGGCGCGGGCCAGGAGGACGCGCTGCAGCTCGCCACCAGATAGGCCCGCGATCTGCTGGTCGAGCACGTGGCTGGCCCCGACCTCCTCCATGATGGCGCGGATCCGATCCGGTGTGCTCGATCCGCCGAGCGCGAGGAACCGGACCACCGTCATTGGAATCGCGCGATCAATGTCGAAGCGCTGGGGCACGTATCCGATCGAAAGCCCCGGGCTGCGGTGGACCTCGCCGCGATCGGGAGTGGTGAGGCCGAGCAGGACGCGCACCAGGGTTGTCTTCCCGGCACCATTGGGGCCGATCAGTGTAACGATTTCGCCTCTGCCGATGTCGAGGTCGATATCTTCCAGAATTGTCCGGCCACTGCGGGTGAGCCACAGCCCGCGGGCGCCGATGAGTGCGTCCACACCGGGCTGAACCGCCAGTCCGGCACGAGATTCGAGGCCGTGATGATGGTGGTGCGAATGGGCGTGATCGTGCTTCCGCCGTCCCTCGAGGCTTTCGGTCGATACTGCCGATGGCGTGGTCGTGTCCATGACACCATCCATGAGCGTTCAGCGTGCCCGGCAGTCGGCGCAGACGCCGCTGACCTCTGCGACCGTGTGTCCAGGCTGAAAGGCTGCATTCCGCGCGACGCTGGCGATGGCGTCGAACACCGGCTTGCCAGGGACCTCCGCCACCCGGCCGCAGCGCTCGCACGCCAGGACGATCTGGTCGCGGTCGGTCGTGTGGGTCGCGTGGCAGGCGAAAAACGCGTTCCGGCTTTCCAGACGGTGGATGATCCCGGCGCTCAGCAGGGCGTCTATGGCGCGATAAACCGAGATCGGCGCGAGGCGGGTTCCCTTGCGGCTGAGGCGTTCGAGTACGTCGTAAGCTCCGATGGCGTGGTGCGACCCCGCAATCTCCTCGAGAACACGGCGCCTCAAGTCCGTGAGGCGCAGCCCCTTGTCCTCGAACGCACGCTCGGCTCGCGCCAGCGCCAGCGCGACGCAGGAGCTATGGTTGTGCCCTGGGGACGGGAAGGCGGTCGCGGTGCGTGTCTCTGCCATATCAGTTCAGGCCAAATTGAATTCCACGAGTTGTTATGTTATCACATTTCATTCAGAATGCGAGCCCGGCAAGCCTCGGTTTCACAATAAGAGTTCAGGAACGCGAAAGGGCGCCCGAAGGCGCCCTGCCAGCGAGTCCTTGGCGGGTGGTTATTGCGCGACTGGCCTCGGCGCATTCTGCAGCGCCCGCTCTGCGGCCTGACGGGCCTCGCGCTCCTTGTTCAGCAGGTCGCCGATCTCCCGTGCCTCGCGGACGGCTCCGTCACGGGCCGACTGGGCTGCGGCGAGCTGCGCCTTCAGCTCTTGCGCGGCCTGTTCGGCGGCGGAGCGCGCGGCAGCAGCCTGCGCGGCTTCCTCGCGCGCGGTTTTGAGATCGGTCTCAGCCTTTGCGAGGGCGGCTTTCGCCTCCTGCACGGCAGCTTCCTGCGCGGCCTTCACGCTGGCAACCTCATCGGCCGCCTGCTGCGCTTTCGTTTCGGCGGCCTTCTGCGCCTCCCTGGCCGCAGCGAGCTCAGCCTGCATGTCCTTCAGGTTCTGCTCGGCTGCGGCCTGAGCCTCTTTGGTGCTGGCGAGTTGCGCCTCGGCGTCCTTCGCCGCCTGCTCGGCTGCGGTCTTTGCCGATTGGGCGGCCTCGACCTGGGCCTTGGCCTCCTGCAGGGCCTTCTCAGAAGTCTCGCGCGCCGTGATGGCTTCTTTCAGCTGACTTTCCGCGGCGCTTTGCGCTGCCTCCGCGGCGATCGCCCTCTGGTTGGCGGACGATGCGGCGCTGTACTGCCAGATCGCCGCGATGACTGCCAGAACGGCAACGCCAATGGCAACTTTGCTCATCGTTGACTCGGACATGGTCGCTTACTCCCCAGCTCGACTCTACCGAAGGCAATCTACGCCAAATGTCCTTAAAAATCATTGCGCGGCTGGCTCGAAATGGGATGCGGCGGCGCTGTTTCTGGCGGAACAGCGGAGAATGGGCTTCAGGAGCTAACGTCCCTTCCAGAAGCTCACACGAAGGAGGACACCATGACCGCGAAAGCTCTCATCATTGCCGCAACCGCTGCCGCCGCCATCGTCAATATCGCCGCTCCGGAAACGGCTGAAGCCAAGAGAAGTCGCGGCAAGGAGGTTATCGAGAAGCACTACATCACCGATGGTCCGGTGAAGGGCTTTTCCGGTTTCGCGGGTGGCTACTACTGCGATTACAAGCGCGTTCCCAACCGCCAGTGTGTCCTCCTGCCGAACGGCCAGGAGAAGTGCAAGATCGTCAGCTGGAGGTTGACGCAGGCGTGCTATTGACGAGGTCAAACAGGCGAGCGGCCTCACCCCCCGATGAAGCGCCGCTCGCCGCACCGTCAAGCCGTCGCGGTGGCGCCAGTTTGGGACATCGGTGAAACGAGATCGACGAATTTATCCCATTCCGTCGCGCCCCAGACCTCCGTCGTCGCATGGCCGAACGTGCGTATCACGGCCGCAACCTTGGTGGCTGACTCGATATCAGGTGCCTCGAAGATATCGAGATAGTCGGCCGGGCCGAGCACGACGAAGCTCTGCTTCCACTCAACCTCCGGACACTCGTTGCGGATGTGCTCCATAACCTCGTGACTGAGGTGTTGGAGGGTCTCCGGCGACTTCAGGGTGTCGTGACTGAGCCGGGTCATCATGATGAAGGTGGCCATGGCGGGACTCCTCTCGCACCTGAATCACAAGGGACAACGCACCCGTCGCCCCCGAGATCCCGGGACAAGGAGGCGGCGCCGCCTCCACCGCCCGAAGCGTTCAGCTGCGGCGGGCGGCTACGTATGTGACTGCTTGACGCAGAATGTCGGCCCGGTCGCCGAACCGGTCGAGTACTGCCGCCGCCTCATCCTGAAGACGCCGTAGCTGTTGTTTCGCGCCATCGATGCCGAGGGCCGAGACATAGGTCGCTTTGCCGGCGGCGGCATCCTTGCCCGTCGCCTTGCCGACTGTCGCCGCTGCGCCTTCGACGTCGAGCAGGTCGTCGGCGATCTGGAAGGCAGCGCCGAGAGCACGGCCATAGCTTGCCAGCGCGCGCCTGTCGTCCTCTGGCGCTGATGCGAGAATCGCTCCGGCCTCGGCAGAAATGGCGATCAGCGCTCCCGTTTTCCGCTCCTGGATGTCGCGTACGCGATTCAGGTCTTCGGCGCCTTTCCGGGGAAGCTTTTCAGCTTCGAGATCAAGCTGCTGCCCGCCGACCATGCCCGCGGGGCCCGCGGCACGGGCCAGGGCCAGCGCCAGCTGGCAGCGCACCTGCGCGTCGGGATGCGTTCTGCTGTCGGCCACAACCTCGAAGGCGAAAGTCAGCAGCGCGTCTCCGGCGAGAATGGCCGTGGCCTCGTCGAATGCGACGTGAACAGTCGGCCGGCCCCGCCGCATATCATCGTCGTCCATGGCGGGAAGGTCGTCGTGCACCAGCGAATAGCAGTGCACCAGTTCGATGGCGGCTGCGGTATTCACTGCCATTTCCGGCAGGAGGCCGAACAGCCTTGCGCTTTCGAGGACGAGAAACGGCCGGAATCGCTTGCCGCCGCCAAGCACCGCATAGCGCATTGCTTCGGCGAGCCGTGGCGGAACGGTCGGCGAGAGGGCGCCGAGAAGCTCCTGAAGGCGATCCTCAGTTAATTGCGCATCAATACGGAGCTGTTGCGATAGGGCCATTGTGACGCCATCTGCGTAACGAAGTTTCGATTGTCGAGCCGGCATTTGCTGCGGCAAGGGGCAGGCCACGGTATAACACTTCGCGTTGGGAGCCGGTCCAGAAGTATGGCTTTGCAGGACAAGGTGCGAGAAGTGCTGTACGGGTTGCCGGCCCGCGAAGCGTCAGAGGACTGGCCGGCAAGGCTTGCAAGCCATGCGCCAGCCTGTCTCAGGGTGGCTCTTATCGGCGGGTCCGTGGCGCTGGCGGGTCTGCTCGGCGCCTTTGTCGTCCTGAGCTCCGTTCTGCTGCTCTTCTTCCGCTTTGTCGATCCGCCCATGTCCACGCTGATGCTCGGGCAGGCGCTGACCGGCAGCAAGATCGAGCAGCGTTGGGTGGATTTCGATCGCATCTCTCCGAACCTCGTCAGGGCCGTCATCAGCTCGGAGGACGCGCAGTTCTGCAGGCACTACGGGGTCGACCTGGGAGAGTTCGCGGCGGCACTTCGGAAGGCGGAAGGCAACGGCCTGGATGATGTCCGCGGGGCCAGCACGATCACGATGCAGGTGGCGAAAAACCTGTTCCTCTGGCCATCGAAGGACCTATTGCGCAAAGGGCTCGAGATCGGAATCGCCGTCGTGATGGAGCAGATCTGGCCGAAGCAGCGGATCCTTGAAGTCTACCTCAACATTGCCGAATGGGGCCCCGGCGTGTTCGGAGCCGAGGCGGCAGCACAGCATCATTTCAAGAAGCCGGCGTCACGGCTCAGTCCGCGCGAGGCTGCGCTTCTGGCCGCTTCGCTGCCCAATCCTCACAGGCGCGTTGCGGGCAAGCCCGGGCCACATACGCGGCGTATCGCACAGATCGTGCAGGCGCGGGCGCGATCGGCCGGCGAACGTACCGCTTGCGTCCTGCCGCCGCGGGGCCGCCGCTGAGCTGCGAGTGCTGGCGTTCGACACGAAATCCGGCTATAAGCCCGCGCGAGAACTGTCGGGGGCTATGCGTCCGGCAGCAGGGATCTGTTTACCCATTGTGACGAATTTGACGGAGTCGGCCCGCATCTGCTGGGCCGATCGAAGGAGACAGGCATGGCTGTACCCCGCAAGAAGATGTCGCCGATGAAGCGCGGCTTCCGCCGGTCCGCCGACGCGTTGAAGGCGCCGACCTACGTCGAGGACAAGGAAAGTGGTGAGCGGCGGCGGCCCCACCATATCGATCTCAAGACCGGCAAGTACCGCGGCCGGCAGATCCTCGAGCCCAAGGACGAGGTCTAAGGCACGAACCGGCCCTCGGGGGGAGGCGGCGCGGTGCGCCGCCGGGCTTAGGCTCCGGCTGACATAATTTCAGCTTCCACACCCGGTAAAGGCCAACTGTCGGTCGGCTCAGATCCGGAGGTGCGCGATGTCGCTGAGAGCCATTCCGCTGATTGCTGTGGCGTTGATTCTTTACAACGGCATCGTCTTGCTGAGCGGTAGCGCGGCGCCGGGCGAAGTTCTGAGCACGCAGCTGTTCGAGATTCCGATGCTGCAACAGGACGCCGTCTGGGTTTTCACCTGGGGCGACTTCCTGATCCTGCTGGTGCTCGTGCTGCTCTTCATCGAGCTGTTGAAGGCGACCTACACCACGACAGCCTCGCTGCTCGATCACGGCCTGTCCATGATCGTGTTCGTGGTGTGCCTGATCGAGTTCCTGCTGGTGAGGCAGGCGGCGAGCTCGGTGTTCTTCTTCATCACGATGGCCGCGCTCATCGATGTGGTTGCCGGCTACACCATCGGCATTCGCGTCGCTCGGCGGGATTTCCAGATCGGCGAATGAGGATTTGGGCCGGACGGCTATTCTGCTCTTCCGTTTTCAGAGCTTGTTAGCGTGTAGCGCCTACCCTCGATCCTTCTGGACGATCGAGGTAAAGCGTGAGCAGACACTTCAAGCTGCAGACGGTGCCGCAAGCCGGCACTGGGGAGACATCGGCCGGCGGTGGCATCGCATCGCATGCGGGGCCGGATGAAATCCTCGACCGCTGGCTTTATCGCAAGCATCAGCAACTCGAACGCGATGATCTGACCGGGCTGCTCACCAGACGGCATCTCATCGAAGCGCTCGATGCCGTCTTCTCCAGCAGCCGTGACGAGCAGGCGGCTTATGCCTTGCTGCTGATCGGCATCAACGACCTGTCGGCCACGAACGAGATGTTCGGGTTCGAAATCGGTGACGAGCTGATCGCGGCAGTGGCCGGGGTGCTTGCGGCAGAAGCTCCTGCTCACGGCTTGCTGGCCCGGTATTCCTCCAGCAAGTTTGGATTGCTGCTTCCCTTGGCGGGCGCGGACGAGGTACAGAGCGCCGCCGATCTGCTGCTGAGAGCAGTGAAGGATGCCCGCCTCGATACGTCGGTCTGCCGCCTGGCCGCGACAGCCTCGATCGGTGGCATCGTCCTGCCGCAGCAGGCGAGCAGCACCAGCGAGGCCGTGAGCCGCGCGCAAGTCGCCTTGTCACGAGCGAGGTATGGTCCGGGTGTCGGCTTTTCGCTATACGACCCGAACCGGCGGCATGACGATGTGCGCAGCCGGAACGTGCGTGTGGCCAGAGATGTCGTCTCGGCACTGGAGACGGGCCGTATGCGGCTGGCGCTGCAGCCGATCGTGTCGACGGCGACGTGGCAGCCTGCCCTCCACGAATGCCTGCTGCGC
>JAWLCO010000154.1:0-8246 GCA_041687075.1 Hyphomicrobiaceae bacterium
AGCTGGCGCATGAGGTTGCCGGAAAGGGGCGCAGTGGCGATGATGCGGCTGCGGACGGGCACCAACCGGCGGCGCAACCACCGGTCAGCGCCGTCCGTATAACCGTTGGTTCCCGTTATGACGTGCGTCGCGCAAACCCGGCCGCGGGCCGTTTCCACCTCGAATGCATCACCGTCAGAGCGGACGCCGCTGACGGCCGTTTCGCCGTGGACCTTGACGCCGGCATCGAGAGCCCGCTGCAAGAGTCCGGAATGCAGCTTGCCGGGATGCAGGCCGCCGATGTCCATGCGGAGAACGCCGCCGTCATAGAACTCGGTGCCGAGAACGGCCCGCTGCTCGCTGCTCGGAATCGCATGGATTTCGATGCCGAATGTTTTGCGGAGCAGTTCGCCATCGCGGGCCAGAGCGTCGTAATCCGCCCTGTTGGCCGCCCCGGTGAATCGTCCGGTCATTGCGAAATCGCAGGCGATGCCCTCGGTCCGGATGAAATTCTCCAGGTATTCCCGTGCGGTCTTGGCCTCGGCCAGTATCGCTTTGGCCCGCGTGTCGCCGAATTTGGCGGCAAGCTCACGATAGCCCGGACGCAGATTCCCGCTCGCGATCCCGCCGTTGCGGGTGGAAGCTCCCTCGCCCGGGCGCATGCGGTCGAAAACCTGCACCGAGCGGCCGGCGCGTGCCAGCGTCAGCGCAGCGCTCAGTCCCGTATACCCGCCCCCGATGATGACGACGTCCGATTTCCCATCGACCGGCTCGTGCGGCAGCAACCGCGGCGGCGCCTCGAGCCACCAGTACGGCTCATGTTTCAGCACTCTGGTTTCCCCCGGGAGTCAACGATTTAGGTCCTCCGGCAGAGTGCCGCAGGCGGCCGCCGCAGTCCAGAGAAGCGAGCTGCGGCTGATGCTCCAGCCGGAAAGAGAAGGCCGGGAACAGAACCTCTCTGTCCCGCGTTGCAGGTCGTCCCAATCTGCCAGGAGCAGTTGGGCGAACAAAAACCGATGAGGAGTTGACATCCGATGCGAATGCTCACAATGGCGGCTCTGACCGCTGCATCCTTTGGACTCGCGATGTCTGCGCACGCCCAGGCTCAGCAGGGTCAACAGATGTGCCAGCAGATCTGGCAGCAGGCGGACGCTCAAAAGCAAGGGTTCGTTACGGGCCAGCAGGCTCAGCGGATGAATCAGGCCATCCAGACTGCGCAGGCTTCTCCCGGCACAACCGGGAAGAGCGGTGGTGCGACAGGCGGCGCAGCCGGCGGCACATCCGGAGGTATGGCAGGATCAGGGACAAGCGGTGGAGCCGAAGCGCAGCGCGTGACCCGCGAGGAGTTCATGTCGGCATGCGAGCGCAGTCCGCAGTCCTTCCAGCATCTGAGGAGCTGACGCGAGGATGGCCGGCGGGGCGCCATGCCCCGCCGGTTCCCAGCTTGCGCCGAAGGCTCAGCCCGAGCCGGCAGCCGGCGTTTTCTCCAGGACGATTTTGAAGAACCCTTCCGGATCGAACTGATACTGGCCCTGCTCCACCTGTAGCGGTGCCATTGCCATAGCCTCCAGCAAAGGCCGCTGAAATCCAGCCGTCGTCTGGGCGCTCTGGGACGCGAGCCACGGGCTGGCCGGTGCCGCCTTCAGCAAGGCGGCAAAAGCCATCAGCCGGGCACAAATCGCCGAGCCGGTATCCACAAGCTGCTGCTGATCCTCGATTCCGTCTTCAACCAGCACCTCGATGATCGCCTTGATGCACCCTTCGAGGGTGTCCGCGTCCTCGGGCGGCACCACCTTGAGCGCGCTCACGGCATCATGGAGCTGGTCGGCGGTAACGGGTACGGCAGCGATGCTGTGACTGGATTCGATCACGCGAGCCTCATTCGTTCAGCGCCGCTGGGCGCCAGCAATCTCAACCCGCTCATTTCAACCAAGGTTCCCGGCTTCGGACAGGCAAGCGCCTCCCAAAGGGAACTGGGGACCACGCGAGGCGTTACTGGGACCAGCGCGTTGAGATGGCCAAACCAAAGGGCCCCGACATGAACGAGAACGGCAGACAGACTGGCGGCCAGTCCAACCGGGGCGAAAGCGCCCGCGATCTCGTCGCCCAATCGATGTACCACCTGGTCAGACTGACGAGGCTCGGCATTCAGGCCGCTGCGTCCGGCATGGAGCGCCTAGAGGAATCGATGGTTCGCCGGCAGCGCGAGCGCGCGGATACGCGGCCCATGGGAGAAGCCCCGCCGACGGCCCGGCCTGCGGACACCGGCGCTGCGGAAGAGTCGCGGGCACCCATGCCCGGGCAACCAGGCGAACAGCCAGGCGAGCCACACCGGCCAAGTCCGCCCGAGCCGGGACCAAGCAGGCACTAGCTTTCGTTGAAGCTGATCCCAGGGGCACGTTCGTGACAAGCGATGACTGTGACGTCTTCCGCGTCAAGCGGAAGGGCAGAGGAAGCTTCGTCTGCCGACGCGTCGAGTTCGGCTCACGCGCAGACGCACCGGGCGCGGAGCAGTTGGTGTGCTTCCTCCCCTGGCTGCTGAGCTACGGCAACTGCCGGGATGCCCGGCTGCTGCCGCCCAATGTGCTGGCGGCCTACGAAATGCCGCATGCCATCGTCAGTCCGTCGCCTGAGACATGTATCGAGGCGCTGCATATCGTCGTCGACGATTTTCTGGATTTCATGCAGGAGCGCAGTTTGGATCCGGGCAAGCTGACCCTGCTGGGGCTGAGCATCGGCAACTTCGCCGCGACCTACATTGCCAATATGATCGGTGCCCGGCTTTGGGCCATTGCCCCCGGCGACCGCGGCGAGGTTCTGCTCTGGAACAGCTCGATCGCTACCGGGCTGCGCAAGCAGGCGGAATCCCGCGGCTACAGCTACGCCGACTTCGAGGCTGCACTTCAGCCGTTCAACCCCATAAACAATTTACGCAACATCAGGTCCGGTTCGACCTTTATCGCCGGGCGCTTCGACAGCGTCGTTCCCTACCGATCTGCACTGAACGTTGCTGCCGAGGCCAGATCCTGTAACCCGGCGACGCGCAGTCTCGTCCTGCCGCTGGGGCATTCCGGGACGCTGTTTGCAGGCGTTCAGTTTTTCCGTTTCAAGTCCTGGAATCAGAAACGCTGGCGCTCGGCCTGCTCGGCCCCGGAACCACACAAGCGGTATCCTGGCAAGACGGCTGCTGATGGGACGTCCAGCCCGCAATGCGGCGACAGCCGCGCTGAAGATCACGTTCGCGTGATGCTCCGCCGACGTTAACAACCGGCAACCAGCCACGCAGGACCGAATCGGTTCCCAAGACATGATCCGATCCCCACGTAAAGCATAAATCGTAAGTGCAGAGAAAAAATCAACAGAAATCTGGAACCAGTTGGCAGTGTTCGCGTTAGCTGGTTGCGACCGCATCAACAAACTCCCTACGCCCCCCCCCCGTGGCGAGAGATGTGGTCGGTGCAGGGGGCGCCCTCCCTCGGCGCCCCCTGTTTTTTGTCGCTGCAGGCGGGGTCGGTGACCGTGTTTGTCGTGGCCTGTGATCTCCATTCGACCCGGGAACCTAAGATAGCCTTTGCGGTTGAACCTGCAGCCAACAGGAAACTGGGAGCCCTAAGATGAGAGACTTATACGCACAAGGTGACTTGTTGATCGAACGCGTTGATGAGCTGCAGCCGACCGGCAGCCTGCCCACGGCAAGCTCCGACGGCTCGTTCGTCCTGGCCGAAGGCGAGCTGACAGGTCACCATCACTCGATCTACGGCAGCGTCACCATGTTCCGTGACGATAGCCTGGCAAGGGACGTCCCCGGCGGGCTCTATATCGGGCATATCAACATCGAGGGCCCAGCCGCTCGCGTTCAGCACCAGGAGCATGCGCCCCTGACCCTGCCGAAGGGGACTTATCGTGTCCGTCGTCAGCGCGAGCTGGAGCCGAAGGACGCCCGTGTTGTCGCAGACTAACTATCGTGCGCGGCTGGAGCGGCTGTCGCCGCTCCAAGTCCAGGAAGTTGCGGAGTACCGGAGCCGCTGGGCTGCGATCGGCGTGCAGACGCAGCCAGCGGACCGCAACGCTGCGGAAGCGGGTGTTCGCACGGCCTACCGCGCAGCCGGGCTCCCGCCTCCCAAGGTCGTCTGGTGCGAAGGGCCGCTGGAATTCGCAAACGAGTGGCGGAACGCCAATCGCAGCGTCATCGGCTCGAGCGTCAAGCGGGAAGTGTACGACCACCCGCTGGCTCGCGTGATCACCTATGCCGAGTCGCGGGTCAGCCTGGGCGTACGCCATACCGTCATCAACGGCACACGGCTTCCTGCAGCGACCAGCCTCGCAGTCAACGAGGTCGTCCACGCGGCCGTCGAGGACGCGAGACCGCGTTTCTGGGCGCGGCTGAAACAGGGCTGGCGGATGCGCCGTATCCCCCGCTTCCGGGATAGCGGCTGGGGCCATCCCGATTTCGCCTGGCTGGCCGCCTGTGACTTCCTCGCCTCGCTCTGCGGCAGCGCCGACGCCGAGGCGCTCGAGGGCATCTTGGGAATCGCCAGGAATTCCGGTTGGATCGTTCCGCACGAGCACGTCTGTTGGCTCGGCGAGCGGCCGAGCATTCTCCGGGTCGACGACAAGGCAAGGCTGCACAGCCGCGAGGGGCCGGCCCTTCAGTACCGTGACGGGCTCTCGATCTATATGTGGAAGGGTGTGCAGGTCCCGGACTGGATGATCGAGCAGCCAAATCTGATTACGCCATCATTCATAGACCGGCATCCCGATTTCCTGTTGCGCCGCTGCATGATCGAGATCATGACACCGGCCCAATACGTTGCGAGCGGCGGTGCGATCCCGATCGCGCGGGACGAAACCGGCATCCTCTGGCGCAAGCAGTGGTGGAATAACGACGCGTGGGCGGCCGTCGAGGTCGTCAACGGCACGGCGGAGCCGGACGGCACGTACCGGCATTTCTTCCTCCAGGTGCCACCCAACGTCCGCTCACCGCGCGAGGCGGTGGCCTGGACCTATGGACTGACCGAAACCGAATACACGCGGCTACGGCTGCGCACTTGAGACCTCTGCGGGGCGAGCCGCCCCGCATCTCCCTTTCAGACTTCACGCCCGAGTGCGTTTCAGATCGAGGTCGAGGACCGTTACGGTCTGCTCGGTCGTTTCGCCATTGCGGATGTGCGGGCTCAGAATGATCGAGGCGTTCTTCTGGCCGTGAAGCTGCCGGTTCTTCGGGTCGTCGGCCGGAGCGCTGCTCAAATAATGCTGCTCGAGAATGCCTGGCGAAAGCGCCTCCGGACTGCCCGATACCGTCCACATCAGGACAATCGGCTTTTCTATCCGCTGCTCGTCTGCCAGCCGCCTCAGCGTACCGGCATACTTTTCCGCGTAACCGCCTTCGGCCGCCTGAAACTCGCAAGACAACGCGACGGCTGAGGTTGCGAACCGATTGAGCTCGCCTTCAAGCGCCGTGCACGTCAGGGTACCCAGTACAGTTTTTTCATTCTGGGCATTCTGAGCATTTTGCGCATTAACAGGCGAAAACGTAAGACCGGCCGCCACGGCGGCCAACGCGCACCGTGTCCACATGGACCGAGCTCCCGCAGTCTCTGACATCTTCATCTGGTTGGAAAACGTGGTCTGCCATGGAAAAGTTTCCGCCAACGAGCCTGCTCCGCGAGGAACGGATCGGGTGGGCACAGGTTCTAACGAACATGACGATGCTTTGGTCGGAAAGATAAGTGCGGCGGACCTGAAAACCGATCGGAAACCCGTAGAAAGAGCTAAGGGAGAGCAGCGCTATGCGGGGAGCAGACCGGACAGGGCCAGCGGTTGAGGCATGGCCGCACAGAAGGAAATGGTGACTGCCGTGGAACTTCGGACATTGGTTTACGGACTGGCGGCTTTTCTGATATCGGCCGTTCTGCTCACCCTGCTCGGCTTCGGCGGCGCGGCTGGCAACACGACGGGGCTGCTGTTTTGGACGCTGCTGGGAGTACTTGCCATCGCCTTTACGGTCGCCCGCCTGCGCAGCGGCGATGAGGAGGTCGTCAGGCTGGCCCGGCGGCTGAGAGATCGTGATCGCAGGTAACCTGATCTACTGGGCTGGACGGATCCTTGCAGGATGAGTCCGCCGGGTCATCCCGAGCTCGAGCACCGCCGGAACCGATGCAACAGCTTGCCCGTTGAAATCTCATGACAGCGGAGGGCTTCCCCGCGTCCAGCCATAAATTCGAGGAGAGAAACGATGGCCGACCCTTTCATCCGAAACGACCCGGCAGCAGATCCCGGTACGACGTCCCATCGCACGGTTCGTATCGGTGAAGCCCAGGACGATGAGCACGCGCAAGATTATCAGGCTGAAATCGAAAAGCTGCGCTCCGACATGACGCGGCTTGCACAGTCGGTGAGCGGGACCGTGCGCGAAAGAATGAAGCCGGTCGCGCGGGATCTCGAGGCGGCCGTCGTCCGCAACCCGACCGCTTCTGTCGCCATTGCCGCAGGGGTCGGGCTGGTTCTCGGATTCCTGATGTCCCGGAAATGATCCATCCCGCCCCATAGGCATCAGGCAAATGCGGACCGAGAGTCGGCCTCAGCCCGCCGTTCCCTGTCCTGATCGAACGATATTGCGGGCCAAGCCGCTTGAGATTGAAGCGCTCAAGCTCAAGCGACCAAGCTCCCTTTCCCCGGCGGGGTGAGCTGGCTCCGACGACTGCCGCTTTTTCAAGCCAGAATGAAAGATCTATGCGGGCCGGCGATGCGGGTCGTCATAAGGTCCTGTGCGCTCGGATTTCGGCATTTCCGCCTTGGGCTTTTCTTTTGGGCGCCGCCGTTCCGGCTCATCCTGCTTCTCCTTGGAGGGGTGCCGGGGGCGGTCGGCAGCGTCCTTTATCCTGACTTTCATGGCATCCCTTCGGTCTGCAAATACTCACTTTGCCAACGCGCGCGTTGCGCCAATGTTCCGAGGGAACTTCCGCGCGCAGGCTCAGTTCTTGTTCAAGAAAAGCCGATAATTCATCTCATTCGGGAGAACTCTCGTGCCAGACAGCAACAGGGATCTTTTGATTGCTGGCCTCAAGGACGCCTATGCTCTCGAAACTCAGGCTCTCGACATGATGCGCACCCAACATAATCGGCTCGAACAGTATCCCGAGTTGAAGGCGCGCGTCGGGCAGCACGTCACCGAGACGGAGCAGCAGCTGAAGCGGCTCGAAGGCTGCCTCGCGCAGTTCAACGAGTCGCCCTCGACGCTGAAGGACATGGCCCTGCGGCTGACAGGCAATCTGCAGTCGATGTTCCATGCCGCTGCCGAGGACGAGGTGATCAAGAATGTTTTCGCCTCGAACGCTTTCGAGAATTACGAGATCGCCACCTACAAGGGTCTGGCGACGATGGCTGAAAGCGTCGGTGCACAGGACGTTGCCGATGTTGCGCGTCAGAACCTGCGCGAGGAGGAGGACATGGCGCGGTTCATCAGCGAGCACATCGAGTCGACCGTCAAGGACTATCTCGCGCAGCGCTCCGTCGGCATCGAGGGCCGGACGGGAATCGCTTGAACGAATGAGAAGATCGAACCAGCGGGACGCCGCCTGGGCTTCCCGCCCTCAGTCAGAATTGCCGTAGGAGGCATTTTCCATGGTCGAGCCAAAGGAGCAGATTACCGCCTCGGATCGCGGTTTCGCGACAATGGATCCGGTGAAGCAGCGGGACATCGCACGAAAGGGCGGTGAGAGCGTACCGGCCGCAAAACGCAGCTTTGCGCAAGACCCGCAGCTCGCATCCGCAGCCGGACGCAAGGGCGGCGCCAGCGTGCCTGCTGAGAAGCGCAGCTTTTCGCAGAACCACTCGCTGGCTTCGCAGGCCGGCCGCAAGGGTGGTGAGAGCGTGCCGCGCGAAAAGCGCAGCTTTTCACAGAACCCGCAACTCGCTGCCGAGGCTGGACGCAAGGGTGGAGAAAGCGTCCCGCCCGAAAAGCGCAGCTTCTCACAAAACCGCGAGCTGGCCGCAGAAGCAGGTCGCAAGGGCGGCGAAAACCGCTCCCGGTGACCTGGCGCTGGTGCCTGTCTGCAAAGTTGAACTTTCACGAGCAAGGGAGGCCGGCCTTGCCACATCCGAAGCCCAATCCGCCCAAACCCGGTGACTTGCCGGGCCAGGTGCCGGATCCCATGCCGGTTCCGCCTCCGGTCGACCCGACGCGCCAGCCCGGCGGCCCCGAGCGGGACCCGACGGGCGAGCCCCAGAAGTCGCCAGGCCCAGGCAAAAAGGATTAGGAAAGACGT
>JAWLCO010000155.1:0-8243 GCA_041687075.1 Hyphomicrobiaceae bacterium
TGCGCCCAGCTCCAGCCGTCAGCAAGCGACGGCACAGCGGAAGCCGCTTGCCAGCCTCGTGCCAGCACCTGGTCGAGAAGGGCAATACCGATGCCAAGCAGCGTGCCCAGCCCTGCCATTCGCGCGAGCACGGCAAGGTCGCTGCTTGTCAGGCTGCCGCCCAGCAGCAAGCGCGATTTGAGACCGGCACGCGGCGCGCAGGCGGCACCGACCGCACTCATCACCGTCAGCAGGATGACGGGATTGACGAGAAGCGCCGCGGCGGAGACGCCAGGGATGGCAGGCAAAACCAGGAGAAGCGACAGGACGCCGGGCATACCGATGAGGACTGCCAGCAAAAATCTTCCGCGAAATCGGATGGCCACGGCATTGATAGTTGGGTGGGCCTTGTCGAGCATGGGTGCCGGGGAATCAACTGTTTCGAATCGTGCGCATCGCCACGTTCGCGGCTGCTTTCATGGATATCGAAGCTGCTTGAGGCCGGCGTAAGGCGATAATCCGGCGGCGGGTGACCAGCCCACCGTGCTGATGGGTCGATCAGTAAGCCTCAGAATTTGACAGTACCGCGTTACGTTGATATCAACGCTCATCGCGCGCGCTGCCAAAAGTCGTGGAGGCGATCATGATGTCGACCGGCAATTCGTTCGGGCAGAGTGGGATGGAGGCGACGGGCGCAGATCCGACCAGCTGCTCGTGTGCACCGATATCCCGGCGCACCTTCGGCAAGGGCGTGACGGGTGCTTTGGCGGCAGCGGCCCTACCGCTGAGCAGCGGCGCGGGTAGAGCCTCGGCCGGCTTCGATGAGTTCAACTCGGCGCTCGATCAGTTTGTCGCGAACGGGTCGGTACCGGGGCTCGTCGCCCTCGTCGCCCGCGGCGATGCGGTTCACGTCCACACCGCCGGCGTCCAGAGCCTAGAGTCCGGCACGCCCATGCAGCGGGACACGATTTTTGCGGTTGCCTCCATCGGAAAGCCGATCACCGCCGTGTCGGCGCTGATTCTCGTTGAAGAGGGTGTGCTGAGCCTGGACGAACCGGTCGACAAATGGCTTCCAGAGCTTGCCGGCAGGCGCGTGCTCCGCAGTCTGGAAAGCGATCTTGACGATACCGTCCCCGCCGATCGCTCCATTACCCTGCGCGATCTCCTGACCTTGCGCATGGGCCTGGGCGCCGTGTTCGCAGATCCGGCCGGCTCACCCCTGCTGAAGCGGATGACGGAGCTCGAGGTGGGGCCGGGGCCCAAGCTTTTCGGCCACAGCCCGGACGAGTTCATGCGCAGGCTGGGCTCGCTTCCGCTCGTGCATCAGCCGGGTGAGCGTTGGCTTTACCATACCGGCCTCGACGTCGCAGGCGTGCTGATCGAACGCGCAAGCGGAAAAAGCCTCGGCGAGTTTCAGCGCGAGCGCATCTTCGAACCGCTGGGCATGACCGACACCGGCTTTTTCGTGCCAGCGAATAACGCCTCGCGGCTTGCAACCTGTTATTGGCGTGATCCCGAAACCAAGGATCTCAAGGTGTGGAACCCGGCATCGGGCGCGAGTTTCACCGAGCGGCCGCCGTTCGAGGCAGGCGGAGGCGGGCACGTCTCGACCGTTGATGATTTTCTCGTCTTCGGCCGCATGCTGCTCGGCAAAGGCGAATATCGCGGCCGGCGAATTCTCTCCGAGAAGGCCATTGAGGCCATGCTGACGGACCACATCACCCCGGCGCAGAAGGCAGCTTCGCCCTTCTTCCCGAATTTCTGGGACAAACACGGCTGGGGCTACGGTATCGCGACGATTACCGCGCCCGATGAGATTTCGCCGGTTTCGGGCCGGTTCGGATGGTGGGGCGGCTTCGGCACGACGTTCTGGGCGGACCCGCATACCGATACGGTGGCGTTGCTCTTCACGCAGCGCATGATGGGCGGGGCTGACGATACCGTGATGAGCGAAGAGTTCCTGAAACACGCGTTCCGGCAAAACGCGTGACCCCACTCGGAAGGACCAGCACTCCCGGTGCACCGCTTCCTCTGACGACCTCAAGCCTCTGATTCCGTGAACGCATCAGCCCCGATCCGGACTGGTGCGTTCGCGTTTTCCATGCCTCGCAAATTTTGGAGGCGACAAGCAATCGAAAGCATCGTAGATTTGCACGAGCCCGCGCTCCTGATAGCCTGGGCGCGCTTCAGAAAAGGGGTACCGCTCATGAAACTCCGACCGCTCATTATTGCCGCCGCCATCGCGCTCTCAGCATCCGTATTCTCGCAGGCCAGCCGCGCCGCGGACCTGGTGGTCGCAACCGACACCGCGTTCGTGCCCTTCGAGTTCAAGGAGGGCGACAAGTACGTCGGCTTCGACATCGACATGTGGGATGCGATCGCGAAGGAAATCGGCGTGACCTACACGCTGCAGCCGATGGACTTCAACGGCATCATCCCCGCACTGCAGACGAAGCAGGTGGACGTCGCGCTCGCCGGCATCACGATCAAGGACGAGCGCAAGAAGGTGATCGACTTTTCGGACGGGTATTATGACAGCGGCTTCCTGCTCATGGTGCCCGCCGATAGCGACATCAAAGGGCCCGAGGATCTCAAGGGCAAGACGCTCGCGGTGAAGACCGGCACATCGGCGACCGATTATGCCAAGGAAAACTTCAAGGAAACGGAGCTGCGGCAGTTCCCGAACATCGATAACGCCTACCTGGAGCTTCAGACCGGCCGCGTCGATGCAGCCATGCACGACACGCCCAACGTCCTCTATTACATCGCAAGCGCCGGCAAGGGCCGTGTGAAAGCGGTCGGCCAGCAGATGATGGCGCATGAGTATGGCATCGGCTTCCCGAAAGGCAGCCCGCTGGTCGAGAAGGTCAACAAGGCCCTCGCCAACATGAAAGCCGACGGCCGCTACAAAGCCATTTACAAGAAATGGTTCGGCACGGAGCCAAACAGCTGACGCAGATCGAAGCACGCCAAGCTCGCACCCGGGCCCCCTCTCCCCGGCGGGGAGAGGGCTGGGGTGATGGGGTTCCGACGATTGTCGCAGTTCCAACCTCTCACCCGGCCCTTCGGGCCGACCTCTCCATAATGAGAGAGGTGAAGTGAGTGCCTGCTGTGTCGGAAATGCTCTAGTGCCTCACCATCCCGTGCCGGAGTCGATTCGGCACGGATCCTCACTGGAGGCCATTCATGGATTTCGACTGGTCCGTCATCGTCGACGCAATGCCATCTCTCCTCGATGGTGCCCGTCTCACAATTCTCATCGCATTGGCCGGATTGGCCGGCGGCCTTGTCGTAGGAGTCATCGCCGGCTTGATGCGGGCCTACGGCAACGCACTTCTGAACGGCATCGCCTTTGCGTACATCGAGCTGATCCGCGGCACTCCGATTGTCGTGCAGGTCATGTTCATTTATTTCGCGCTGCCGGTGCTGGCAGACATCAGAATCAATCCGATGAGCGCGGCCATCACTGCGATCATCGTGAATGCCGGCGCCTACATTGCCGAAATTGTCCGCGGATCGTTTCTTTCGGTCCACAAGGGCCTGAAGGAAGCTGGACTCGCGCTAGGGCTGCCGATGTGGAAAGTGCTGCTTTACGTCATCGGTCCGGTTGCCTTCCGCCGCATGATTCCGCCACTCGGTAATCAGTTCATCGTCAGCCTGAAAGATACTTCGCTGTTCATCGTCATCGGCGTCGGTGAGCTGACGCGGCAGGGCCAGGAAATCATGGCTGCCAATTTCCGGGCCGTGGAAATCTGGACCGCGGTGGCCATCCTTTATCTGATCATGACGGGCACACTCACGCTCATCCTCCGCGTGACCGAAAAGAGGATGCGAATGCTATGAGCATGGTCGAGTTCCAGAAGGTCACGAAACGGTTCGGCACGGTCGTGGTTCTGAATGAGGTGGACCTCGCTATCAATAACGGCGAGGTTGTGGTGCTGATCGGCCCGTCGGGTTCAGGCAAATCCACCCTCCTGCGCTGCATCAACGCGCTTGAAGAGATCAACGGCGGAGACCTGATCGTTGACGGCATCAGCGTCAAGGCGGGCCGATCGCAGGTCCGATTGATCCGCCAGGAGGCCGGAATGGTCTTCCAGCAGTTCAATCTCTTTCCGCAAATGACGGCGCTCGAGAATGTCGCCTTCGGTCCGCGCCGGGTGCGTGGCGCAAGCCGGCCGGAGGCCGACACGCTGGCACGGGAGCTGCTTGCGAAAGTTGGCCTGGCCGACCGTGCAGATCACTATCCTTCGGAGTTGTCGGGCGGGCAGCAACAGCGGGTCGCGATCGCGCGCGCTCTCGCCATCAAGCCGAAACTCATGCTTTTCGATGAGCCGACGTCGGCACTCGATCCGGAGCTCAGGCACGAGGTGCTGATGGTCATGCAGTCGCTCGCCGAGGAAGGCATGACCATGATCGTGGTGACCCACGAAATGGCTTTCGCCCGCAAGGTCGGCACGCGGCTCATATTCATGGAAGACGGCAAGATCACCGTGGACGGTGACCCGAATACGCTTCTTGAAAACGCAGACAATCCGCGGCTGCGAGAGTTCCTGCAGCATGTCAACTGACGCTCTCTCGCGGCTGCCGTTCATCGAAATCACCGGAACGTCATTCGACGCCGGAGTTCAACTCGGACGTTCTGCGGCAGATGGCGTCAAAGGGTATCTCGTCAGAACTCATGCCTGGGCAATGGTCACGGCGTTTCGGCATCATCCGAGTCTCGCGGCGGCCAAGGCTTTGGTCGAGACGCGGTTTCCCCGGTACTGGCAGGAATTGATGGGCCTGGCACACGGCCTCGATCTGCCATTCGACGAGCTTTTTGCCTGGAACTGCCGCGGCGATATCTGGACGGCGACACCCGACGGCTGCACCACCGTGCAGATCCCGGGAGCGCGGCCCATACTGGCGCACAACGAGGATGGCGATCCCGGGTTGAGGAGCCACTGCGCGATCGCCCTCATCCGATCCGAAGGCGGCAAGGCATTTTCCGCATTCATTTATCCGGGGTCATTGCCGGGGCACGCATTTGCGGTGTCAGAGACCGGCCTCGTCCAGACCGTCAACAATATCCGGTCACGGAGTCCCGGCGAGGGCGTTCCGCGGATGGTGCTGACGCGCGCCCTCCTCGACTGCGATGACCTCGATGATGCCGTCCGCCTGATCGAAGGCAGTCAGCGCTGGGGCGCATTTCACGTCAGCCTCGCGCAGGCCGGCGATCCGCGGATCTTGAGTGTCGAGTTCACGCATTCGCGTTGCTCGGCCCGCACCGTATCGCGGCCAAGCTGTCATGCGAACCACCTCATCCACGAAGCCATGGGTACCGAGCTGCAGACCGTCACCTCTTCGTCACGCTCGCGTCAGGAGCGCGGCGATGAAATCATCCGCAACAGCAATGGGCACCGGTTGGATCCGCTTTCGATTCTATGGGACAAGGCGCGACCAACCCTTCCGATATACCGCGAGCAGCCTGATGATCCTGACGACGAAAACACGCTCGCAACGGCGATATTCGAAATCGGGCCGGAAAAAATATCGTGGCGCGTCTATGGCCGAGCCGATGAGCCCGTGATGTTCCGTGCCCATGATGGACAGGTGCCGTGCCCAGGCAATTAGAATCCGAGGCCAACCTCAAAGCGGCGCCTTCAGTGTCGAAGCCACAGAGCCTGGACGAGCTGCGCGAGCTCGTGGTGCGTATCCGGCGGGAGCAGACGGAAATCTCGCTCGGCGCCAAGGCGCTCGACGTGCTTGCCAGGCTGGTCGAAACACCGGAGCAAGCGGCCGTCCGCACCATTTCCGAGCTCGGCGACCAGCTTTCCGTCAACGCCTCGACGCTCACGCGGCTTGCCAAGAAGCTTGGCTTTTCCGGCTTTCACGATTTTCAGGACATATTCCGCGAAGCAATTGCCGACGACGGTCGCTATTTCTACAGCCGGCAGGCGGGGCGTTTGCTGACGGCACGGCCGACGGGCAACGAGGACATTGCCGTATTCGAGCGCCTGGCGCGGGAGACCGCGGCCAACGTCGACGGTTTCATGCAGCAGCTCGATCCTGAAACGCTTTCCAAAGCCGCCACGCTCCTGGCAAAAGGGCGGCGCGTGCGCGTCCACGGGGTGCGGCAGTTTCATGCCTTCGCCAGCTTTCTCGTTTACGGACTCGGAATGCTCAGGAGCGACGTCGCACTGCTCGATGCGCCGCGGCTCGGCATCGCGGAAGCGCTGGCGCAGCTCGAGAAGGGCGATATCGTCGTGGTCGTCAGTTGCGCGCCATATACGGCGGAGGTCGCACAGGTCGCGGCCATGGCGGCCAGCCATCATCTGGAAGTCATCGCCATAACCGATACCAGAGCCTCCCCCCTCGTCCCGCCATCGCGCCATGCTTTCTTCATCCCCCATGCAAGCAGCTTTTTCAGCAACAGCATGGCGGCCTACATGATTTTCTGCGAAGCCTTCCTCAATCTCGTTGCCCGCAAGCTCGGCGAGGACGCCATCAGCGCGCTCGCCCGTCGAGAAAAGCTGATTGCCGATCTGCAGATCGAAACACGGTGAGCGAGGCTATCGGCGGCTTTCACGACCGCGGAGCCAGCTCACCAGATTCGGCCAGAATGCCGCCAGTGCAACAAAGAAGACGATCAATAGTAACGCGAACCCCATCCGTACGATTTCGAAATTGCGGGATTCCGGAGCGACGAACCAGGCGGCGGCGAAGCCGGCCAATGCCAAGAGGATGCGGACGAGCCAAGTGAGCATCGTTTGACTTCGCCTAGCCAGTACGCCAAATCGCGGGCACCCTGAGAAGTCGCGCCAGTGTAAATCGCGAAGCAATTCAACAATCCGAAACGCAATCAGTTCCTGCTGACGCGAGCCGGCGCGCGCGCAAGAGCCTCTTCCAAAGCGGCGAGAGCATGAGCGCGGCCGGCGCCGAAATCCTCGTCGCGCCCCGCTACCCCGAGATCCTCGGCCGTGGCGGTCAGAATGCCGAGCGCTTTCTGGTGATTCAGGTGCTGCACGCGCTCGAGCAGAAGCGCGACGATACCGGTTACATGTGCGGCTGCCATCGAGGTGCCGGACATGAATGCATGAGTGCCTTCCGTGGCAGGCACCAGAATGTCGACGCCGGGCGCGGCAAGCGCGATATAGGCGCCCCGGTTGGCGTGGGCATAGCGTTCATCCCCGCGATCGTGCGCCGTTACGGCAATGACATCAGGGTATGCCGCCGGGTAGGCGGGATCTGCCTCGGGCCCGCCATTTCCCGCAGCCGCCACAAGGATGACGCCGCGCTCCGCGGCTGCTGCGACCACACGCCCGACCGCAGCATCACGCGGCCCGCTGAAGCTGAGATTGGCGACATCTGCATCCGCCTTGACAGCCCAGTCGACAGCCTTGAGCAGAATGAATGAACTCGTCACCGGCTGACGGCGATCAGAATCGGCATAGAAAGCGCGAACCGAAAGCAGCTCTGCGCCCGGAGCGACGCCGGCCACAAGACCGCGGCCACTGATGATTCCGGCAATCGCGGTGCCGTGATGATCCGGCTCAGCGTCGCCATCATTCACCGCGTCGAAGACTTCAACGACGGCGCCCGCGAGATCCGGATGCTTTTCGTCGATGCCCGTATCGATGACGGCGATCCTGACGCCATGGCCGGTTGAGAGCTCGTGCGCGGCGCCAGCCCCGATTTTTTCGAGTCCGTACTGTGCCGCCTGGGCGGCCTTGTTCCCCGCGCTTTGACGACGATAGATCAAGTTGCGTTGCGCCAGCATGATGCGCGGATCGCCTGCGAGGGCCGCGATCACCGCCTGCTCCGGCCGGTTATCGCCGATCCCGTAGACCTGAGCGCGAGCCTCGAGGACCTCGATCGTTTCGCTCTCCAGCCGTTCCAGGCTGTAATCGGTGGCAAGATCGTCCTCCAGAGAGACCGGCTGATCGCGCCCGATCAGAACAACCACCTGCCTCGGAGCGGCGTCAGGGCTGTCGGACAAGATGGGCGACGGAGTGCGTTCCTCAAACCGTGGCAGGTCATCCAGATACCGGCCGCCTCTTCCCGGATGACGTTTGGGAAGAGCTATTTCGGGCAAAACGCGATTCCCCGAGGGCTGCTTGGACGCCGGACACGGCCGGCTGCTCGGAATGGACAACCCGCACGGTGGCGGAAGGCGCGCTCCCGGGCCATCCTGCGGGATCGGCCGCTTGGGCCGTGGCGGCGGGCGCGGCGGCGTGCGATCCGTCAGCCTGGGCGGCTTCGGCCGCGGACCACGCGTATCGGGT
>JAWLCO010000156.1:0-8146 GCA_041687075.1 Hyphomicrobiaceae bacterium
CGCGATCAGCCGGGCCCGCCGGTTGTCGAAGGGATCGATGAAGTCCTCGATCGGAACCTCCGGCTCCGTCCGGATCCGGTCCGGGCCGATGACACGGCCACCGAACGAGGAGTGTGGCGACAACGCAGTACAAGTATATTTCGGGTGATATCCCGACGTTCCCAGAATTACCCAATTCCGCTTGATTTGCAAACACTTAAATTCCGTGCTTTAATTTCGGAATGTCCGGGGGTATCTACGGATTCCCGCTGCGTTGTTACCCATATGTTACCCCGTGCGACCGGGAGAACCTGCCATGACGATGTCCCGTCTGACCAAGCGAACGGTCGACGCGCTGAAACCGTTGGACGCCGAATACGTCCAATGGGACGCTGACATGAGAGGCTTCGGCGTGCGCGTGCGGCCGTCCGGCGGGCGAACCTTCATTGTCATGTACCGGACAAGGGGCGGGAACGGTCTTCTCCGAAAGGTGACCATCGGGCTCTATGGTCGGCTGACCGTTGATGAGGCCCGCGACGAGGCCCGGAAGATTCTGGCCAAGGCCGAGCTCGGTGAGGATGTCGCGGCCGAGCGCGCAGCGCTTCGGGCGGATCTGACCATCAACGAACTCGCAGACATCTACCTTGAGGAGGGATGCGCTCACAAGAAGCCAACGACCAAGCTCTCCGACCTGAGCCGCATCAATAACCACCTCAGACCCCTGCTCGGAAAGCGGACCGTACTCTCGATCACCAGCGCAGACGTCGAGAAACTCCTGCGGGACATCGCAGCCGGCCGTACCGCACGAGATCAGAAGACGAAGCGGAAGGGTCGATCGCTCGTCGTCGGCGGCAAGGGGTCAGCCTCGCAGACCGTACTACTCCTTTCGGCGATGTTCAGCTTTGCGATCCGACGCAAGCTGAGGGCCGATAACCCGGTCACGGGCGTGAAACGCTTTCCGACTGGGCGGTGCGAGCGGTACCTCTCTTCAGCAGAACTCGAAGCGCTCGGCGCGGCCATTCGCGAGGCCGAAACCGTCGGCATCCCGTGGGAGCCGTCTGAGGACAAGAAGACGAAGCACGCACCGAAACCGGAGAACCGCAGGACGTTCATTAGTCCGCACGCGGCGGCAGCCTTGCGCCTCCTCATGTTCACGGGAGCGCGGCTGCGGGAGATCCTGCACCTCCGCTGGAACGAGGTCGACTTCGAGCGAGGGCTGCTGTTCCTGCCAGACTCCAAGACGGGACGGAAGACGATCATCTTGAACGCCCCCGCGCTCGCCGTCCTGCGCAATGTGCCTCGCCTCGGCACCTACGTCATCGCCGGCGATAGTGCCGGCCGTGCCGACGAGCGGCCCCGGTCGGACCTGCAGCGGCCATGGACCCAGGTGACCAAGCGTGTCGGCCTACAGGGCGTCCGCATCCACGACCTTCGGCACACTCATGCCAGCTACGGCGTGATGGGCGGCCTCGGCCTGCCCATCGTCGGCCGCCTCCTCGGCCACACCCAGCCGAGCACCACCGCCCGCTATGCCCACCTTGCCGACGACCCCCTGCGCCGGGCCTCCGATCAAATCGCGGGAGAGCTGGCGAGGGCCATGGGGGAGGACGGAGAATGGTCCCAACGAGACGGACCAGCCTAGCCTAGCCTAGCCTCGCCCGGCCGATCAGGCCCGTTTGCCACCGGCTGATATCCTCGCCCGCGCCCGCCTAGGCTCCGAACCGTTGGTGCCGAGCGCACCAAGTCTCCCGCGGTGCCGACCGTTGAGGAGTTCGGCGAGCGGTTCCCCCCGAATGTCTCGCGAGAAAACGAAGCGGTCGACGCGACCTCAACCGACCCTGGCAAGGGGCGCATCGGCAGCTGTTCTCCTGCCGTTGGTCCGGTCAGTGCGCCGACCTCTGCCGCAAGCACGGGATCTCCGACGCGACCTTCTACACGTGGCGTTCCAAGTACGCAGGCATGGAGGCATCCGAGGCCAAGAGGCTGAAGGCTCTCGAGGAGGAGAACGCCAAGCTGAAGAAGCTGTTGGCGGAATCGATGCTCGACGTGTCCACCCTTCGCGAGGCGCTCGGAAAAAATTTCTGACGCCCAGTTCCCGGAGGCAGTTCGTGGCCTGGGCGATCACGGAGAAGGGATACTCGCAGCGGCGCGCCTGCGGGCTGATCGGCATGGAGCCGAAGACCTACCGCTATGCCTCGAAGCGGCCGGACGATGGCGCATTGCGCGAGCGGCTGAACGGGCTGGCGCGTGAGCGGCGGCGGTTCGGCTAAAGGCGCTTGCTGATCCTCCTGCGCCGGGACGGCATCGAGCTGAACCACAAGAAGCTGGGCGGGTTGGGATGCTGGTCTGCCGACGGGAGACGCTTCCGGGTCCTGGTGGTGGTCGACGACTTCACGCGGGAGTGCCTGGCCTTGCCCTGAACGAAATTTGCACGGCGTATCTTCGCAATCGTCTCCACGAGCCGATCAAGGAGATCTGCCGGTAGCTGCAGGTGTCGCGGAAGGTCGTCCGCGCCGCAAACGAGGCGAAGCCGGCGCGCGAGCGGCTCACGCTGATCCGGATCTTCGAGGAACTCGGCGGCCTCCCATCAGCGCAATGTCGTGCTCGTCGGCGGCACCGGAACCGGCAAGTCGCACCTCGCCATCGCCATTGCCCGGTCCTGCATCCGCGACGGCGCCCGAGGCCGCTTCTTCAACGTCGTCGATCTCGTCAACCGTCTCGAGACGGAGGCCCGCGCCGGGCGCCAGGGCCGCATGGCGGACCACCTCTCGCGCCTGGACTTCATCGTCCTCGACGAACTCGGCTACCTGCCCTTCGCGCAGACCGGCGGCCAGCTGCTCTTCCACCTGATCAGCAGGCTCTACGAGCGCGCCTCGATCCTGGTCACGACGAACCTCGCCTTCGGCGAGTGGCCGACCGTCTTCGGCGACGCAAAGATGACCACCGCTCTCCTCGACCGCCTGACCCATCACTGCGAGATCGTCGAGACCGGCAACGAAAGCTGGCGCTTCAAAAACCGGGCCTGAGGCCGAAGCCGAAACCGAGGGGTCCCTTTTGCGCGCCGGTGAGGGGTCCCGTTCCAACGCCGGTTGACACACTAGATTGGGATCGGCGTAGATTGGTTCACCAGCATCTAACGCATCAGTTCTGACCAGGTGCGCCGGAAGTCCATTTTGGAGGGATTAAGTTGCAAGAGGCGTTCAACTTGGCATTGCGCCCGATTGCGAAAGAAATCCTATCTCTCGTTGCGGATGGGGTAATCAGTACTGATGAAAGCGGATCAATCATTCTTGCTAATAGCGCGGCGGAAGAGATATTTGGATATAACACTGATGAACTGCTAGGGCAGAAGATTGAGGTTCTTATGCCTCAGCGCCACCGCATTTACCACCAAGAGAAACTGCAGGAGTTTGGCAATTCGCCTTCACGCTCAAAGCGCGGGATGGCGCCCGGTAGAGATGTCGTTGGCTTGAAAAAGCTTGGAGAAGAGTTTGCAATTGAAGCCAGTCTAACACGGCACAGACTAGTTGATCGAACCATTCTCACGGTAGTGTTACGTGACATCGGGGAGCGTAAAAAGTTAGACGATGAGCGGCGCCTGGTTACCCTTGAAATGTCACACCGGATCAAGAACGTGATGATGGTGGTAAACTCCGTCGTTTCTCTGACCGCACGCGGAACAAAAACGGTGGAATCCTTTGAAAATCTGTTGCAAGAGCGCCTGCGAGCCATGGGCCGGACTGTCGATATGCTTCTTCCGAGAAAGTGGAGTGGTGCCAATCTAGCCGATATTGTGGAAACGGAGCTGGCTCCTTTCAGGAGTTGCGTCCGAGAGAACGTTCTCCTCTCAGGCCCGGAAGTACAAGTTCCTGCCAGCTGGGCCATATCTCTGACCCTAGCACTGCACGAGTTGGCGACTAACGCCGCCAAATACGGTGCGCTCAGCGTCCCCGGCGGGGTCGTAAAAGTTCATTGGTGGACTGAAGAGGTCACGGCAGGGTCTGTGCTGCGCTTCCAATGGGCCGAGAGCGGCGGACCTATGGTGAAGCCGGGAGCGCGGCGAGGGTTCGGAAGTGATCTGATCCTTCGTGCTCTTGGACCTTCGAATGCCCGTTTCACATACCACAAAAGCGGTCTCGAAGCGCACATCAAAGTGCCGCTTTGACTTAGAAGCCAAAGGGCCCAGTTTCGCCCGAAGCGTGGTCCTGCGCCGTACCCTCACCAAAGGGGCGCCATCTGATGCGGCGGGGGACCGAGGCGGTCATCCTTACCACCGACCAGCCCGCCGTGCGCTCCACGTCCGGGATGATCACCCGCGGCGAGGTGCGCCCGGGCAACCAGACCTCCGCCCTTCCGGTGACACCCCGGGCGACCAAAGTGCGGGCAGCATACTCAGGGTCGCGTGCGCCTTCAATGATCTCACCGTCCAGAAGGACGTTCCAACGGCCCGGCGAGAGCGCGGGGACGAGGTCAATGCGGGTGGTCATCTAGGTAAGCCGCCCTGTGGACGCGGAGCGTGTTGGCGCGCCGAACGCGGGGTGCGCTTCTTGCGGTCGAGCGTGGTGTCCGGGTTGATGATCCGCCGGACGATCATCGGCGGCGGCGCGTAGGTGGCGCGCATCGCCTCAAGGCGGAGGACGCGGCGCGGTTCTCTCGCATCGGCAAGAGCCCCGGGCGGCCAAATCGCGCAGGGGCTCTCCCGCGAGAGCCCTCCGGCACCTACTTGGGCCACATGCCCGGTCCCGCGTTCCTCCATCCGCAGCTCCCCTCCCTGTTTCCGAAGCCGCCCGCCGGCGAGCGCTGGATCCACGAAATCAGGCACGACGGATACCGCACACAGCTGGTTCTCGCCGATGGCTGCGCTCGCGCCTTTACCCGCGGTGGGCATGACTGGTCGGACCGGTACCCGCGCCTCGTCGCCGCCGTGCGCGACCTCGGCTGCCGTTCTGCCGTGGTCGATGGAGAGGCCGTCGTCCAGGACGAGGCGGGACGATCGGACTTCGCCGCCCTGGTCGGCGCGCTCCGCCACGAGCGGTACCGGATCGTCCTCTTCGCCTTCGACCTGCTCCACCTCGACGGTCGCGACCTTCGCCCGCTGCCGCTCGCCGAACGCCGGGCGATGCTGCGCGATCTGCTCGCCGGGCGATCGGCCGACTTCGCGCTCGCCTACAGTGAGGAGTTCGAGGGCGACGGCGCGGACCTGTTCGCAGCCGCCGATCGTAGTGGCCTCGAGGGCATCGTTTCGAAGCGCCGCGACAGCCGCTACCGAGCCGGCCGGTGCGACAGCTGGGTCAAGGTGAAGTGCTTCACCGAGGGCCTGTTCGCGGTGACCGGAATCAAGCGGACCCGGACGGGGGAGGTCAATGCGCTGCTCGCGGACGCATCGGGCGCGCCGGTCGGCCGGGCATTCGTGACGCTCGGCCGAGACGATCGGGAGCGGTTCTGGTCGGCAGTCCGGGCTCTCTCCGATGGTGATCACCGAAACAGCCGGGCCGGAGAAGTCGAGCTGCTCGCGCCGGGGCTTTTTGTCCGGGTGCGATACATCCGCGGCGAGGGCGCGATGCGGCACGCCACGCTGAAGGAAGTGGTTGGAACTCCACACCCGGTAGGCTGAAGCCAGAACTTCGGCACTTCGTCCATGTCTTGCCGCCAGCTGAGCCGGATTGACATGTCCCTGTTGCCGGTTGTGTGTGCACCCGGCAGAAGCGCATCATGGCGCCTGCATGGACGAACTCGCCGCCTTCCGAGCCGCAGTCGAGCGCACCCGATCGCTGCAGGTCGAGGAGCGCGGGGCGGTCTACGTGCGCTTGTTCGAGGAGATGGTCGATCCGCTTGTCGCCGAGGCGCGCGAGGGGGGCAATCTGCACGCCATGTACGGCCTGCTCGAGGAGGCCTGGCGCATCGGCTATGAAGCCGGCGTCTTCGATCGGCCGCCGCCGCCGAGCACAACGAACTGACCAGCCGCATCCTCTAAGTTTCTCGCGGCGTAGTCGGGCCACTGCCGCGCGGGGCCACGGCGGGCGCCCGACGGCCCGCAAGAAGGTTGCCGGTTCTCGGTGCGGGAGCGCCTTTAGTTTGCGTAGGAGCTTGCCATGAGCAATGATGGGCAAGGCGAGGGAATGCTGGGGGGCACGCGTGGTCGCGCCACTGGAAATGAATCCGACCGCCGCCGGGCTTACCGCGGTGCCCTGGCCACCGGCAACCCCGGCCAAGCGGGCTGTTCAAGTGGGGCCGACAGACTCCTTCACGTCGTTGTGCGTCCGGGAGAACTGCTCCTTCAAGGAATTGATTCAATTTAACTTCGGGCTTGATATCGAAGATCCTGCTCTGAAGCGCAAGTGGCCTAAAATCATCAACTACTATTTGCGAACGAAGCTACGCTGCACGCGTCTTACGCCGGGCGGCAATTATCGATTCTCGGGCAGCGAAACGCTTTATTTGCCCCAGGCTCCGACAAAGAGAAAGGCGCAGAACCATCCAATTCTTACTGTGAAAGAAGTCATCCAGTGGTTCGAGGAGGAGATGATTCCAAAGCGGACCGATCCTGCTGGGACGAACCTGAATCGCCTCAAGTACATCTTCCAGTACTCGGATCCGAACGGCCTCTGCGGCGCTGCAGCTACATTCGTTAAGGAGAATGAACCAGCGCGAATGGAAGGATTCCAGATCGGTTTCGTTCTCTGGCGGTCGGCGGGAATGTTCACTCACATTGGCAATGTGCTGCTTCCTAAGGACTTCAAGGTGGCCGTCTTCAGCAAAAATAGCGCATTCGTCAAAGACGAAACGCCCGAGCGTTACAAGCCCGTCAACGCCACATGGGCCGCAATTCGACACTTTCCGGTTCTTGACCTTTATTTCAAGAAGGTCAGCAGCGTGGAGCGTTGGTGGAGTGCGGTAAGCTACGCCGGTTGGGGAACACTCACGCTCGACAGCAATGGCCAGTTTATCCACGAGGCCGACTGACTCGTCCGAGCCTCAAGGCGCTGAGCGTACGCTATGGAGCGTGCCTGACCCGCCCACAAGCTGATTACATCCATTCCGTGCCTTCATCCTGAACAAGCAGCCGCAGGGCACGCTACGGCAAAATAACCGGGCGCTCGCCCTCGACAGCGGCCCGCCTCGGCCAGGCGACGGCACCAGCACGCCCACGCCTCTCCCGCCGCACGCCGAGCCGGCGATCGGCCGGCGGGCCGTCTAGGGGAACTGCGGGCCGACGCGCTCGAACAGGCCGGCGAGATCGATGTCGGCGTGCGGTCCGCAGCCGTGGCAGTGGGCTATGAGGCTGTACCCGTGTTCGGCGAGGGTAGCGAGGGTAATGAGCGTCTGCGCGGCCATGTCGACGGTCTACGCCGCGACCGTGTCAGGTCCAGGCAGCAGCTGATCGCCGGGGGCAAAAAGTGGGGCTTGTCCGGGACAGCGGCCCCCAAGTCTCTGGATGGCACGCGGGGTTTCCACGTGCGCAAACAGTGCGCGCTCAAAATTGATCGGTGTCAATCAATTATTATGTCCAGTGTGAATACTTCGCATCCGAAAAGGTATGGGCGAAATCAAGTCGAACAGGTGTATCATGCGCCGCGCCTCAACTTAGCCAGTCGGCAAAGATTGAGGCTACACGTGAGGTAATGCGATGAGATGCCCGTTGTTGTTTGCCGCATTCATTGCGGCTGGGTTGTTTTCTGCAAATGCAGAGGATGCCGAAAGCCCGATCTTCCTCAGTCAAGAGGTGGACGTTTCCTTCGAAACGACGAGCCTGCGGCTCGCTGCCCTCGGCTACCGTGACGTGAAGCTGGTGCAGAATACCAACCCGCTGCATCTTACTGCAGTCAACTCGACGGGAACAAACGTCGGAATCGACGTTAACCCCCAGAGCGGCATTTTCACTGAGGCGGAGCAGCAGTAGGGCCGCACTCGGACGTCCGATCCGGGGCACTTGCCCCCACGCCTGTATAGTTCCCGCGGAACAGCGTGGAAGACGGGGAAAACGCAACGGCCCGGACATCACTGCCGGGCCGTTGGTTACTCGGTACTCCGGCGGGGTTGATGGCCGGCAACCCGCCGCCGTGGAGATTAGAGCGGAATCCGATCAGGTTGCATCGTATCCCGCGGCGGAGAAGTAGTTGGCGCATTCGGCTGGAGGGAAGAGGTCGATGATCCGGCCGATCGCATC
>JAWLCO010000157.1:0-8124 GCA_041687075.1 Hyphomicrobiaceae bacterium
AAGCTCCAGAGCCAGGCCGTGTTGCCATAGAAACTCTGCCGGAACGCGTCTTCGATGATGTAGAGGGTCAGGATGATTACGGAGCCGATGCCAGCCGCCACACCGAGGCTCAGCAGCAGCGGCTTATCCTCGGGGCAATAGCCGCGGCTGGCGAACGTATCATCCATGTGCGCAACGCCGCGCTGCAGCTCGGTGAGGCGCTTGGCGTAGGTCAGCGAGCTGAACAGAAACATCGAAAAGACGAACAACCAGGGCGAGGGAGGCACTTGCGCCGCGACAACGCCCAGCGCTAGCCGCAGCGTGAAGAGGCACGCCAGCACGAAGCCGTCGAGCAGTGCCACGCGCTTCATGCCGTGCGAGTACGCCAGCGACAGCAGCACGTAGGCGAGCAGCACGCCGGCCGCCTGCCATGAGATGAAGACAGCAAGCGCAAATCCGCCGGCGTGCAGCGCCGCGGTGGCCGATATCACCAGCGGTGCGGGCAAGGCGCCCCGCGCGATTGGCCGATCCTTCTTCGACCAATGGCGCCGGTCGTCGGGTGCGTCCAGCAGATCGTTGACAAGATAGCCTGCCGACGCCGCCAGCCCGATCGCGAAGAACGCGATCACCACGGACGTCAGCGGCTCAGGTTCGCTCAGTCGTCCGCCGAGCACGAGCGGCACGAACACGAGGGCGTTCTTGATCCAGTGCCGAAGCCGGAGGCTCGCCACCAGATCGCGCGCCATCTCTCTGCCGGAAACCTGCATGCCCGTCGGCGTCCCTCCCACGCGCAGTGTAGGCTGACGATCCGGGTTATCGTAACAGGCAACCGCTACCCATCAATGCGCGTCGAACTTAGGACGTTCCGATGATGAAGCGCGCGTTTGTCATGATCAGTGCACCGCAGAGCGCCGCGAGCGTTGCCGTCTTTGCCGGAAAGCGCGAGGCCGCGAACGGGATGAGCACGAGCATCCAGTGTGGGAGCGTGACGGCCGGGCTGAACAGCAGCGCTTCTTCAGGATTGAAGACGACGAAGAACGCGGCCCGCACCAGCGAGAACGCCGCGACGGCAGCCAGCAGCGCACGGCGTTTGACGACATGACGAGCAAGCTTCACCGACCCAAGGCTCGCGATGGTCATCGCCGCCAGCACACTCCACAGCACCACCGCGGATGGCGAGGCCAGATACGCCGCGAGGCTCGGCTCGAAGTAGCCGCCAGTATCCGGCCACAGTGGCGCCGTCGGCGTCGGGGCCGCGACGTTGAAGATCAGCCAGTTCACCGCAAAGGCATACAAGTCCCCAAGGCTGCGCTCGGCGCTGAGCACGTAGAAAAGGAACATGCTGAAATGCGACCGGCTTTCCGGATTGCTATCCGCAGTGACCAACCCACCATTCACAATGAATTCGAGAACTGCGAGGGCAGCCGGAAACACGAGCGCATGCAGGGCAATCCACCGGCTTTCACACCAGTCGAATCCGCGCCTCATCAGGGTATCGACAAGCGGGATCGCCACGAGAAAGCAGCTCACGATCTCGTTGAGGCAGGCGATTGCGAGCACGGCCGTCAGCGTCACGGCGCCGCCCATCGTCCAACGCTGCCGCAGTCGAACGTAGGCCAGGATGTAAAAGACCGACAGCGTCGCCGTGACGATCTTCGACTCAGGTATCGCCGAGAAATACCAGACGCCGAACGAGCTCGCGTAGATCAGGCCGCCCATCACGGCGAGCCGTTGCGGCATGTGCGCTGTGAACACCACCGTCGCGGCCCCCGCGCCGGCTGCGCCGACTGCCGAGAACAGCGCCTGCAACAAGGCTAGCGGAGATATCCAGGCCGTCAGCGGCGAAACCAGCTTCATCCACGCCAGCGATGCCGCCACCGTAACGGGGTGAAAGCGCGCCACGCGGTCGACGACGGTGCCCTGCGCCAGCACGTCATAGTAGAAGGCATCCGACCCGAAATGCTCCGTCGCGCCATCACGCGCCTGGAGAAGGAATGAGGACGCCCAGTAGAGAACGAAGGCGGCGGCGAAGACGAGGGCTGGTCCTGCCGCGGTGGACTGCGCCAAGCGTTGAGCTAAACCAGCCGGTTCATTCCCGCGATCTCGCTGCATCCCAGCCCAGAATCTTCCGCATCCGAACATCCATGATTTGGGCGCGAGGACGTCACGTCAAGACAATGACCTCCTCTGCCGTCACAGGCGCGATGGCGGCGATCTGGACTCGGAGCCTGCCGAAACGACCTACAAGTTCCGGTGATCTGCGGGGCGGGCCTGCAGCGCTCTGGAGAGACCCGCGGCGCTTATGGCCGGAGCGCCCTCGTCACTTTTCCCACTTGCCCTCGTTCAGCCCGAGCAGATCCCACGTGCGGCGCATATGCTCCGGCAGCGGAGCTGTCACATCGATCTTGCCGCCGCGGGGGTGGGGGAGAATGAGGCGGCGGGCGTGAAGGTGGAGCTTGGGCTCGATGTCCTCGGTCGGCAGGTCGAGGCCGCCTTCGTACTTGTTGTCGCCGACGATCGTATGGCCGATGAGCGCCATGTGGGCGCGGAGCTGGTGCTGGCGGCCGGTGACCGGCTTCAGCGAGACCCAGGCGGCCTTCGTTCCGACGCGGTCGATCACGGAATAGTGGGTCGTTGCGTGCATGGCCTTGTCCTGCTCGCCCGGGAGCGCCTTGCGGACGCGGTCTCCCTCGGGACCGGCGGCCTTGACGAGCGCGGCCTCGACCTTGCCCTGCGGCGGCTTCGGCACGCCTTTCACCAGCGCCCAGTAGGTCTTCGCGGCGGAGCGGGTCTGGAAGATGCGTCCTAGCTTGGCGGCGATGTCGCGGCGCTTGGCGACGAGCAGCACGCCGGACGTATCGCGGTCGAGGCGGTGGACCAGCCGCGGCCGGTCGCCGAAGCGGTCGGCCATTCCCGCGAGCAGGCCGTCGATGTGCCGCTTCGTTCCCGTGCCGCCCTGCACGGCGATGCCGAACGGCTTGTTGAGCACGAGCACGTCGTCGTCCTCGAAGAGGATCATGCGCTCGATGAAGTCGCGATCGGCCTTGGAGAGCCCCGGCGGCGGCACCACGGAGGGCGGCCGCTTGGCCGGCGTGCGCACCGCTTTCGGCACGCGCACCTGGGCGCCCGCCTCGAGCCGGTCGTTGGCCTGCACGCGGCGGCTGTCGACGCGCACCTGGCCCGAGCGCAGCAGCTTTTGCAGGTAGGTATAGGTGACCTCGGGGAAGTGGATGCGGAACCAGCGGTCGACGCGGAGCCCCGCTTCGTCACGCTTCACCGTGAGCGTTTCGACGCGGTCGCTGGCGGGCTTTTCTGTCATGGCTTTCGTTGTCATGGCATCAGCGCCCGCATGCCGGCGAGCCCCGCCCAGCAGGCCGCGATGGATAGGACGACGGAGCTTGCGGCGTAGCCGAGCGCACTTGCGGTCGCGCCGCGTTCCATCAGGGAGACGAAATCGAGGGAATAGGCCGAAAACGTCGTGAAGCCGCCGAGGATGCCGGTGATGAGGAACACGCGCAGGCCGGTCGCGTCAGGCAGCCGCTCGAGCAGCAGCGCCGCCAGCACGCCGATCAGGAGCGAGCCGACCACGTTCACCGTCAGAGTGGCCCAGGGGAAGGCTGCCCCCCAGATGCGGTTGATCTCGGCATAAACGAGGTAGCGTGCGCCTGCGCCGAGCGCACCCCCGGCACAAGCGAGCAGGAGAAGCTTCATGAGATCGGTCCCGATTGCTCGGGCGAGATATAAGCGGCCCGGCCCGGGAGGGCAAAGGCAGGCTTGGAGGCGAGGAGCTCAGGGGTCGCTCTGCGGCTTCTCGAAATTGCCGAGCCACCAGCCGACCGTCCAGCCGACGGCAAGGGCAAGCAGGTTCACGCCCATGAACACCATCGCGTGCAGGTCTGCTACCTCGTCCGGGCTCTCGAACGCCATCTGATCGACCACCCACGTTGCCACCGGCGAGCTCACGAAGACCGTCGCCGCCGCTGCACAGATGATCGCGAAGATCATTGCAATCAGATACCGCATCAGGTGTGCTCCTCTCCGGCCCGCACGCTGCGACGCTTTTCTCCCTCTCCCCGCTTGCGGGGAGAGGGGCGGGACGAGGGGGCGCCAGAGTAGCGCGCGCTCCAGCCCCTCCACTCTGGCTCTCTGCCCATTCGGGATGGGGCGAGGGGACTTGGGCGCAAACTGGCAGCCAACCTCACTTCACTTCCCAAAACCAGATCTCCCGGGCCTCGGCATAGTTGGAGTAGTAGCCGAGCCACGAGAACCACTCCATCAGCCACTTCGCGGACGAGCGGTAGCCGTTCCAGACGTCGATGTGGTCGCCCGTAGGCCGCCCGGTGGGGTCGGAGCTGCGGCGCCAGTAGTCCTGGATGAAGATCATGCCGGTGCGGCCGAAGATCCTGGGATAGAACTGCGCAGCATCGGTACCGGTGATGATCTCGCGAGGTCCGACGCCGGGGAGGTTCGCCCGGGCAATGCTGTTCGCGAGCTGGGTGGCGTTGATGAAGTGCATTTCCTCCCGCGGGTGCACGGAGCAATGGGCGGCCCCGGGGAGCTGCCCGGCCGTGACGCCGGCCCGCTTCAGAGCCACGCTCATGCGGATGGCGCACTGGTTGGCAAAGACCGGGAAGCCCTTGGCGACCTGGGTGCCCTCGAGATTCGTGAGATCGCGCGGTGCGATGCACGGCGACTGGACGGACTCGTTGATCGGATGCCCGAACCACAGGTCCCGGAACGCGACCATGATGCCCCTCCCCTTTCGTCAGCCCGGCGCACATTACACCAACTGGGGAGGCGTCGAACAGAGCCTGATGAGTTCGGGGCGGACGGTGTGGCCGAGCGATACCGTCAGTCCGCCAGCGTGCCGAGGACGGCCAGACAGTCGCCCGCCTTGACCAGGCCGGGAAAGTGCCGCGCGATCAGCATGCCGTCCATCCTGGCGCGATACTCGGCTGGCGCGATGCCGGTGCGGCCAACCGGATAGATCCGAGCGAGGACGTCGCCCTCGCGGACTTGATCGCCAAGATCGGCGCAGATCTCGAACAGGCCATCGCTTTCCGCAAAGGCGAAGCAGTCATTCGAGGGCATATCGATGTAGCGTGTCGGAGCCTTTTCCAGTGGCTCGTCCAGAATGCCGGCGTGGCGCAGCAGGTTGCGCACGCCACGCTTGGCAATGCGGACCGTCTCGGCGCGGCCCGTGCCGCCGCCGCCGAGCTCCGTGGTGACGAACACCTTGCCCAGGTCCTCGGCTGTCGTGTCGTACATGCCGACCGCGTCGATCTCGAGCATCCTTACGGAATATGGCGCCGCGAACGCCTCCACAGCCGCGAAGCAGCGTGCCTCCTGATCCTTGTCCGGCAGAATGTGCGCGGCCGCAAAGGGGAGAAAATCGAGCGTCTTGCCGCCGGAATGGAAGTCGAGCACGAGGTCGGCGAGTGGCAGCAGATGGCGCGTGAAGTAGTCCGCGATCTTCTGAGTCACCGTTCCATCTGGCCGGCCGGGGAAGGCGCGGTTGAGATTGCCGCGGTCGATCGGCGAGGTTCGCGTGCCGGCGCAGAAGGCAGGATAGTTCATCGCCGGCACGATGATCACGCGCCCGTTTATCTCTTCTGCCCGCAGACTTCGGGCAAGCTCGAACAGCGCAATCGGCCCCTCGTACTCGTCGCCGTGATTGGCGCCGGTCAGAAGCGCCGTCGGCCCCTTGCCATTCCGAATCACGGTGATGGGGATCATGACGGAGCCCCAGGCGGAGTCGTCCCGGCTGTAGGGCAGGCGCAGGAACCCGTGCTGGACCCCATCCCGATCGAAATCAACCGTCGGCTGAATGGGCGACGGAAGCAGATTTTCGCTCATGACTTCTCACGCCTTCACGAAAAGCTGGCGCGGTACATTGGCCAGACACTCGACACCGCCATCCGCGATGAGAATGCTTTCGGTGATTTCGAGGCCCATATTCTCGAGCCACAACCCGGTCATGAAATGGAATGTCATTCCCGGCTCCAGCACGGTGCGATCGCCGGGCCTGAGGCTCATCGTTCGCTCGCCCCAGTCCGGCGGGTAGCTGAGACCGATGGGATAGCCGGTGCGATTGTCTTTGACGATTCCGTATTTCTTCAGAACGGCGAAGAAAGCGTTGGCGATATCCTCGCACGTATTTCCCGGGCGGGCGGCCTCGAGCCCTGCGTCCATGCCTTCGAGCACCGCTTTCTCCGCATCAAGGAATTCCTGCGTTGGTTTACCCAGAAAGACGGTGCGCGAAAGGGGGCAGTGATAGCGCTTGTAGCAGCCAGCGATCTCGAAGAACGTGCCCTCGCCGGACTTCATCGGCGCATCGTCCCAGGTGAGATGCGGCGCGGAGGCATCGGCGCCAGATGGCAGCAGCGGAACGATTGCCGGGTAATCTCCACCGAAGCCGTCCACACCGCGAATGCCGGCATCGTAGATCTCGGCGACAAGGTCGCACTTGCGCATCCCGGGCTCCACCCTTTCCAGAATGCGCGCATGCATGGCTTCGACAATCCGCGCCGCGGTACGCATATATTCGAGCTCCTGCGGGCTCTTCACGGCGCGTTGCCAATTCACCAGCGCCGTCGCATCGACGAAACGGGCATTCGGCAGGTGGCGATTGAGCGAGGCATAGGCCGCGGCCGAAAACCAGTAGTTGTCCATTTCGACGCCAACGGTCGAGCGCGCCCAGCCGCGGCTTTCGATGATTCCAGCGAGATAATCCATCGGATGGCGTTCGGTGGACTGCACGTAGTGGTCCGGATACCCGATGATGTTCTCGGCGGCGAGGTAGGTGGTGCGCCTGGCACCATTCGCATCCTGCCCGCGGCCGTACCATACCGGCTCGCCGGTGGGAGGCACCAGCACGCACTGGTGCACGTAGAACGACCAGCCATCATAGCCGGTGAGCCAGGCCATGTTTGACGGATCAGAGACGATCAGCAGCTCTATGCCGCGGCTCTCCATCGCCTTGCGCGTCTTCGCCAACCGCTCGGCGTATTCGCCGCGCGTGAAATTGAGCTTTGGTTCTGTCATGTTGTTCACTCGATTTCAGGTGTCGAAAGGAACGCCTGCGTTCGCGGCATCGGCGCGCGCCTTGGCGAGTGTGGCAATGGCGGTGTCCTGCACGCCGGTGCCCGTCAGGTCGCAGATGGTGATCGCCTCCGCCGATATGCGGCCCGGTGCTTTTCCGGCGATGATCGCCCCGAGCTCCGGAAACGTCCGATCCGCAGGGATCAAGCCAGCCGCAATCGCGTGATGAAGCTCGCCAAGCCGGCGCACCTGGCTGAGACTGTCGGCCACGTAGAGATCAGCGCGTTTCAGAAGCTCGGGCGCGATCTCATTCTTGTGCTCCGAATCCGAACCCATGGCAGTAACGTGCTGCCCTGCCGTAACGTCCGCCGCATCGAGGATTGGCGCGGTCGCCGGTGTCGTGGTGACGATGATGTCGGCTCCGCGCACGGCATCTTTGACCGACTGTTTGGCCTCGACGGGAATGCCGAGCTTTTCGCCAAGGTCGCGGGCAGCGACTTCTGCCTTCTCGGAATTGCGTGCCCAGATGCGCGCCTGCCTTATTGGCCGTACGAGCATCAACGCTTCGAGCTGCAATCGCGCCTGGACGCCAGCACCAAGAATTGCCGCCACCGAAGCATCAGGGCGCGCAAGATGCTTCGCCGCAACGGCTCCTGCAGCAGCAGTGCGCACATCAGTGAGATAGCCGTTATCGAGCAGAAGTGCTTCCACGAGACCGGTGCGCGCGCTGAACAGCACCATCAGGCCGTTCAGGCTTGGAAGCCCAAGCTTGGGATTATCGAAAAAGCCCGGACTGATCTTGATGGCAAATCCGTCGAGCCCCGGCACGTAGGCCGTTTTCACGTCGACCTCGCCATTGTGCTCGGGGATATCGAGCCGGAGGATCGGCGGCATCGCGACGGGCTTGGTCGCGAGTGCAAGGAAAGCCTGTTCCACGCAGTTTACAGCCTCGGCATCGAGCGGCACGATACGGCGCAACTCCGCTTCCGTGATGACGGTCATGCGGGGCATGATGACGTCCTTTCCCGGGCCTTCAAAAAGCCGGAGACGGTGCTGTGATGAAGGTCCATATCGATATTGCGGCCGGAGAGGAGCACGACGGCC
>JAWLCO010000158.1:0-7913 GCA_041687075.1 Hyphomicrobiaceae bacterium
CTCTCGGCGGCGAGCTGAGGAACCCTCAGCGAAATCGGAGCCCAAGGTGGCGGCACGACCGCAACAGCCCGCGCCTCAACCGGCCGCGCCGCGGCCGCTCCCGCCATCAATCGAGCCATCGCCGGGGTTGGGTCAAGGTGCCGAACAGCCTGCGCCATCGACTGGCGGCGGCTGGGAAACGGATACGGTGCTCAACGCAGCGCCCGGCAACGTGCAGATGCCGTCGCCTGAGGCGCTTTCCGGCCTGCCGCCCCGGCTGCAGCAGCCGGAGGAGCTGGAGTTCACGGCCGAAGAGATCCGCGAGGCGGGTCGCGGGTTCTTCGGTTCGCTTTCGGCCGGGCTCGCCAGTGTCATCGAGTATGCGTTCCAGAACTATGGCCGGCCGAATGGCTACATCCTCGGCTCGGAAGGGGGCGCCGCGCTGCTGGCCGGATTGCGGTACGGCGACGGCCGGCTGGTCACGAAACGCAGTGAACAGAGGGTTTACTGGCAGGGGCCGTCGGTCGGCTACGATATCGGGCTCGCCGGATCGCGCGTCATGTTCCTCGTCTATAATCTCGAGGAACCTGAGGATCTCTTCGCGCGCTTCATCGGCGTCGACGGCTCCGCCTATATCGTCGGCGGCGTCGGCATGACGTTCCTCAAGAAGGGGCGGCTCGTCCTGGCGCCGATCCGCACGGGCCTCGGCCTCCGGGTCGGCGCCAATGTCGGCTATCTGAAGTTCACGCCCTCACCGAGCATCAACCCGTTCTGATGGACGTCTGATCTGGAAGACTGCGACGTCTCGTTTTGTCCGGCTCAGTAATGACGGTGATCCGAACCAGACACCCGGGTCCCCGTCATCCAAAACCAGGGAGCGAAGCGACCGCCGATCCGGGATTCAGTGCAAAAATTCGTCCGAAGGACCCGAGAACAATCGAGCCTTCGGCACTTTTCCGGCTGGATCCTGGATCTCCTCGCCACGGTGTGGCCCGTCGTCCGGGATGACGGCAGGGTGCGAAGCCCTAGCGCCGCTTCGGCAGTGGCCGGCAGGGGCGGGCCTCGACCTGGCAGCTCCAGGTGCCGCCCGCTTCCGAGCAGTTCATGTTCTTGCTCGCGGCAATACGATAGCGGCCCCAGATGGTGCCGTACTCCCAGGCCGTGAACCCGGCCCAGTCTTTGACTGCAGCGGCCTCGGCCAGCTTACGGGTCTTCTGACCCGAGCTCGAACCGTGATGGAAGTGGCTCGCCATGCAGATGCGGTTGCCCTCACGGCGCTGCTCGTGGATCGACGCGAGCCCCGTTTCATCATCGGCACCGGCCGACGGGATAAAGGCAGTCGTCGCAATACTCGCAATGAAGAAAAGTGAAGCCTTCTTGAGCATGGTGCCCCCCGACGAGAATCAGACGTTCTTCTGCTAACAGGGGGGATGAGTATTTAGATACAGTTACGAACGCCGCATTTATCCGAAGGTCAACTGAGTGTTGCTTGGCGGATACAGATCAGTGCTCAATGTTTGGCGTGTAAGACCTTGTTGCTGATGTGGTCGACGTAGGCGATGCCGATCGCGGAGCCGATGAACACCAGATGGATGATGGTCTGCCACATGACCCCGGCTTCGGTGAACTTCGCCCCGTCCGTTCCAAGGTGGCCGGCCTCGATGAAGGTCTTGAGCAGGTGAATGGATGAAATGCCGACGATGGCCATGGCCAGCTTGATCTTGAGCACGCTTGCGTTGACGTGGTCGAGCCATTCCGGCTGGTCGGGATGGCCCTGCAGATGCAGCCTCGACACGAATGTCTCGTAGCCGCCCACGATGACCATCACCAGCAGATTCGAGATCATCACCACGTCGATCAGAGCCAGCACGATCAGCATGATCTCCTGCTCGGAGAACGTTGCGGCATGCAAGATGAGGTGCCACAGCTCTTTGAGGAACAGGACGACGTAGACGCATTGCGCCACGATGAGCCCCAGGTACAGCGGCAACTGGAGCCAGCGCGATCCGAAGATGAGGGAACGCAGCAGGCGGCGATGAGCGCAATCCAGGGATGGGTTCATGGGCGTTATCGGATCGGAAGGTTCGGTCAGGGCCGCCGCGCGATGGACATGGGGTGCCATTCCCACGACGTGGGGCGGTTCGTTACCACTGGCCAAGGAGAATCGGAAGTAGCTGGTGTGGCCTCCGGCCGAATCGGCGCGTGGCTTTCGCCACATGCGCGCGTCTTGCGACAGGCCAGGTCAGACTGATGTGCGGCCGGTTCACCAGACTGTACGCCCGCATTGAAGCGGCCGCGATCAGACCTCCTGCGCCTCCTCCGTCGGGTTGCGCCGCTCGATTTCCTCGCGCTTCAGGTCCTTCTTGGAGGGTTTCCCGATCATCGTCTTCGGCAGCGCGTCGCGGAATTCGATCTCGGCGGGCAGCTCGATGCGTGACAGCTTGGCTTCGAGGTGAGCGAGGATCTCGGCCTCGGTCGCCGTCATGCCGTCCTTCAGCTTGATGAAGGCCTTCGGAGCCTCGCCGCGGTGGGCGTCCTCGATGCCGATGACGCTCACGTCCTCCACCGCCGGGTGCTCGAAAATGGCTTCCTCGATCCGCCGCGGATAGACGTTGTAGCCTGAGCAGATGATGAGGTCCTTGATCCGGTCGACGATATAGAAGTAGCCGTCCTCGTCCATGATCGCGACGTCGCCGGTCCGCAGGAAGCCGTCGACGAACTGGTTGGCCGTCGCCTCCGGATTGCGCCAGTAGCCCTTCATCACCTGCGGCCCCTTAACGCAAAGCTCACCGCGTTCGCCGGGTGCGACCTCCCGGGCCGGGTCGGCGAGATCCCGTAGCGAGACGATCGTTGCCGGCACGGGCAGCCCGATCGACCCGGGCTTTGCCGAGCCCTCGAGCGGATTGGCGGTCACCACCGGCGACGTTTCCGAAAGGCCGTAGCCCTCGACGAGCTTGCAGCCCGTCAGCTCCTCGAACCGGTGCTTTACCTCCATCGGCAGGGGCGCGCCGCCTGACAGGCAGTAGCGCAGGGAGGACAGGTCGAGGCTCTCGAACTTCGGATGGTTCATGATGGCATTGAAGAGCGTGGGCACGCCCGGCATGACGGTCGGGCGCGTCTCCTCGATCAGCTGCAGCGCCTCATCGAGCACGAAGCGCGGCATGATCACCATCTCGGCGGCTTTCGCGATCCCGAAGTTGAGCACCATCGTCATCGCGAAGACATGGAAGAACGGCAGGACGGCAAGCACCCGGTGCCGTGCCGCCTCGAGCTCCGGCGCGAACGCCATCACCTGCAGCACATTGATATAGATGTTGGCGTGCGTCAGCATCGCGCCCTTCGGCGTGCCGGTCGTGCCGCCTGTGTACTGGAGCACGGCGACGTCGGTCTCGACGTCGATCGGCGCCAGCTCGAAGCGGCCGTCGTTATCGAGCAGGTCGGACTCGAGCACGATGCGATCTGCGACGGGCGAGCGCGCGACATGGGCGAGCTGCCGGCCCTTGAACATCCGGAACAGGATCGCCTTCGTCGCAGGCAGCAGGTTTGTGAAGGGGCAGACGACGGCGCGGGCGAGCACGCCGGACTTCAGCAGGGCGTCGACCTTTTCGAACAGCACCGCAAGGTCGAGCGTAACCATCAGGTCGGTCGCGCTGTCCCTCACCTGGAACGTCAGCTCGTCCACCGAGTAGAGCGGGTTGTAATTGACGACCGTTCCGCCGAGCTTGAGCACCGCGAAGTAGTAGATGATGAACGTCGGGCTGTTCGGCAGCAGGAGGCCGACCCTGGTGCCCTTGCCGACCCCCATTTCCTGCAAGCCGGCAGCCGTGCGGGAGACCGCCTCACCGAGCTCGCCGTAGGTGGTGATCTTGCCGAGAAAGTTTGTGCAGGGCCTTGCCGAATGGGCGGCGACGGCCTCGTCGAGCAGCGTGTATATCGGGCGGGCCGTGAATACCTGGTCCCAGGCCACGCCAGCGGGGTAGCTGGCAACCCATGGAAAAGCCGTTGCGGCGACTGGCCGTGGGCTGCCGGTCTCGTCCGAAGTACCCGCAGGCATGACTTGCCCTCCCTGTTCGGTGGATTAAACTGCTTGCCCCCGGTAGAGACTCCTCGATTATGCTTATCGGGCACTTGGCCGCAGAGATACGGGCATCCATTGAACATAATTTCGCCGCATCACGCCAGTCCTGCATCCCCTGTGCCGTTGGTGACAGCGAACTTTATTAAGAACTACCAAGATAAGCATGATTGCCGGGCGGCGTTCAGCTTCCCTGGCAACTCAGGTGGAGGCAGCTCGGCTGGACACATCAACCATTTACGGTTATGTGACGCGCGAGCTTGTTCTCCGGACCTGCCTGGACTACTGAGGGTCCAAGCCAGATAGACCCTGATCAACCTGCAAAAGCAGGGTGGGAGAGCGAAATGGACGAAGTGGCGACGAAGATCATCGACATCCTCAAGAAGCACATGAAGGAACCGCGCGACGACATCAACTTGTCGACCGCGCTCACAGATCTCAAGATCGAGTCGCTCGACCTTGCCATGATCGTCTTCGATATCGAGGACACCTTCGGTATCGAGATTCCGTATAACGCCAACGAGGAAGCGGCCGATTTCAAGACGGTCGGCTCCGTCGTCGAGCGTGTCAAGGCGCTCATTGAGAACGCAGGGACCGGTGGGGCCGCAGCCAGCGCCAAGGCCTGATAAACCGGGCCACCAATAGGCGCCATACAACTAATCCATCCGGGCCATCGAAGCCCGAACCAGGACGTTCAGCTATGACAAACGCGAACGGCGGGCGCCGTGTCGTCGTCACGGGCATGGGTGTCGTGACGCCGATCGGCCATAACGTGCAGGATTTCTGGGCGGCCATGAAGCGTGGCCAGTCCGGGGTGAGTCCGCTGGAAGGCTTTCCGCTCGAAGACCTGAAAATTCTGATCGCAGCGCAGATCAAGGACTTCGATCATCGTGCGCGGCTGAGGAACGCCAAGCGCGACAAGATCATCATGCACGCGGATCGCTACTCCTGGTTTGCCGCGGCCGCTGCCGACGAGGCGGTGCGCCAGGCCGGCCTCGAGGTGCCGTTCGCAGACCCCTACCGGTCGGCCTGCATCATCGGCTCGGGCGCTGGCGGTCTCACGACCTACGAGGTGGCCTATCGCGACTTGTTCATCCACAACAAGCGCGCCACCCACCCGCTGACGCTGCTGCGCATCATCGGCTCGTCGGCCTCCGCCCACGTCGGCATCGAATATGGCGTGAAGGGTCCCACGTTCGCGACCTGCAGTGCGTGCTCGACGGCCACCCATGCCATCGGCATCGCGCGGGACTACATCCGCAACAACGTCGTCGACGTCGCCATTGCCGGCGCTTCGGAGGCCGTCATCAACTACGGTACGATGAAGGCCTGGCAGGCCCTGCACGTCCTCTCGCCGGAGGGCTGCTTCCCGTTCGCCAAGAAGCGCAACGGCACGGTTCTGGGCGAGGGCGCCGGCATCCTCGTGCTGGAGGAATACGAGCACGCCCGCAAGCGCGGCGCCACCATCCTGGCCGAGCTGATCGGCTACGGCATGACCTCCGACAGCAAGGACATGGTGAACCCGGACGTCGAGGGCCCGCGCGAGGCCATGCGGCTGGCGCTCGAGGATGCGAAGATCGGCCCGGCCGACATCGACTACCTCAACGCGCACGGCACGGCGACCGCCATCAACGACAAGAACGAGACGAACGCGATCAAGGAGGTGTTCGGCCAGCATGCGCACAAGCTTGCCATCTCGTCGACCAAGTCGATGCACGGGCATCCCTTGGGCGCCGGCGGCGGCATCGAGGCGGTGGCCTGCATCCAGGCCCTCAACGAAGGCTGGGTGCCCCCCACCATCGGCCTCGACGAGCCGGACCCTGATTGCGACCTCGACTACATCCCGAACGTCGGCCGCGACCTGAAGGTGCGGCATGTCATGTCGAACTCGTTCGCCTTCGGCGGGCTCAACGCCGTTCTCATATTCGGTGCGCCGCCAGGCTGATCGCCCATCAGTCAAGCCCTCCCCTTGACGGGAGGGCGGCGCGGCGCTGGCCGCGCGTGTGGGGTGGAGTCACGAGCGAGCCGCCTCGCGCAAGAATACCCCCACCCCCGACCCCTCCCCGCAAGGGGGAGGGGAGAAGGGATTCGGCGCTACCACCTGACCGCGCCCCACTTGCGTGGCGCGGCGTGTTCAGGCTCACTCGGCCCATGCCGACCGACCTCCTGCGCAACCGATCGAAGCCGCCCGGAAGCCGCGACGCCCGCGAGCGTGCCGCGACGGCCGCGGTGACCCATCGTCTCGTAATGATCCGGGCTGGCCGGGCATCCATTCGCGCTCGACTGCTCGACACACCCACCGCGGACCGCATCTGGCGGGCGCTGCCCATTTTTTCAGTCGCGCAACTCTGGGGGCAGGGCGAGGTGTTCTTCGAAACGCGCCTGGAGAGCGGTCGAGAACGCGGCGCGAAGCTCATAGTGGAACCGGGCGCGATCGTGTTCTCGCCCGACCGCGACGTGATCGGCATCCCCTTCGCCCGCACGCCGATCTCCAGATCCGGCGAGCTCCGCCTGTGGTCCCCCTCGAACGTCTGGGCCGAGGCGCTGGACGATGTGAGCGTGTTCGGCGCTGTCCGTCCCGGTGAGAGGGTGGAGGTGCGGCGCTGTTGAAGCCTGCAAATCGTAAGCCCTAGTGGCTCAAGACGAGCGAACCCTGCTCCAGCAGTGCAGAAGCCGTCGGCGTGTACGGGCGCTCGCGAACATGCTCGACAGCGCCGAACAGTTCGGGCAGCCGACTGCGCAGGATTCCGGCGAGATGGTTGAGGGGGTCCTCTGCAATCGGCCGAACGCGGGCGATTTCATCAAGAAGCGTGTGGGGCGTCAACGCCGAGACGGGAATCGAACGATACCAGCCGTTCTCAAGCAGGTAGTGGCGGTAGCTTTGCTCGTCCGGGGTGAACGAGGCCCGACGGGGGCGCACCCCGATCACGGCCAGGCCTGCCGAGATGCATTCGGAGATCATGGTGCTCGAGTCATCCGTGCAGACGATGGCCTGCGAGGCCTTCAGCACTTTCCCGATCGTGTCCGGACCGGTGGTGCACACGTCGACGTATGCCGCGATCGCGTCGCATCCCGCCGCAACGCGTGCGGCCACGGCGTCGCTGACGGCCTGAGGCGTGCGCCGCGAATTGCTGACCACCCAGCGAATGCCCATCGCCTGGTGCGCCTGCTCGATGAAATCGAGCAACTGTCCCCAATCCCCCGGCTCGAATCGGCATCCTCTGGAGTTGCCGCCGAGCAGGAGACCCATTGTACGCGGCACCGCACCGATGGCGAGCCGGTCAGGATGGCAGCCGAGCAGGTCGCGGTTCAGCGCGCAAGGCTTCAGCACCATCGCGTGCCGCGGCCGCCCAGCGTGTGAAGGGTAGGAGGTCACGACGAGGCCCAGCCCTTCGGGATGGAAACGGCGCAGCGAACCACAAAAGATGTTTGGTGACCCGGTCAGCCGGGCAATGGCGATGTTCGCTGGCAGCGTCTCGGCGCCGGCGGAAACGATGAAGTCGGCCGGGGGGACCTGCGATGGAGAAATCCCGTAGGCCAGTCGCAACAGGGAGGCGGGCGGGAACCGCGCATTCGACAGCAACGCCAGCAGCCGCCCCGACCAGCGCCGTCGCACCTGCAGCCGCGCCACCCGCACAGGCCGCAGCCGTCGCGCCGCCGCAATGATGCCGTCGGACAAATGGTAGTGTCCGGGGCGGCCATCGGATAGTAGGAGGGCGGTAAGTGTGCGCATGCGGTTGTGCATACGCGCGGAGGCTGGCGTGGGGCTGGTGACTTCAGTCCAGTGCCGTGGCGATGCCTGTTGGGGATACGGCGCTTCCTGTCGAGCGCCCTACGCCGTGACGGAACTCGAGCCTGA
>JAWLCO010000159.1:0-7713 GCA_041687075.1 Hyphomicrobiaceae bacterium
GTCGTCTCGGCACTGGAGACGGGCCGTATGCGGCTGGCGCTGCAGCCGATCGTGTCGACGGCGACGTGGCAGCCTGCCCTCCACGAATGCCTGCTGCGCATGGAGCTGCCCGAAGGCAGAACCATTCCTGCCGGGAAGTTCATCGGCATCGCCGAGCAACTCGGCCTCGCCCGCTTTATCGACCGGCGTGCGCTGGAGCTGGCCATCGACCTGCTCTACGACAGGCCGGATCTGCATCTCGCCCTCAACGTATCCGGGCTGACGTGCAGCGATCACGACTGGCTCGTGGCTCTGCAAGGATTTACGAGGGCAGGGGAGCTGGCCGAAAGGCTCACCATCGAGATCACCGAGACGGCGGCTATCCAGGATTTCGATCATCTGGTGACCTTCGTCGATGCCCTGAAGGAGCTCGGCTGCCGGGTCGCCATCGACGATTTCGGTGCAGGCTACACCTCGTTCCGGGCGCTGAAGCATCTCGCAGTCGACATGGTGAAAATCGACGGCGCGTTCGTCAGAAACCTGCTGGAGGACACAGCCGATCAGGTCTTCATCAGGGCCATGGTCGAGCTCGCTCGCAGTCTCAATCTGTCGACCGTAGCCGAATGGGTAGGCGATGAGGCAACGGCCCGGCTGCTGGCTGAAGCCGGGATCGACTATCTGCAAGGCTTCCACTTCGGAGAGCCGGTCGTTCAGGGAGCGAATGGCGAATAGTGAGTAGCGGGCAGGGTGTTCCTGAAACCCCGGCTCACTTCTTCTGCGACAGCTTCTCGAGCTTCTCCTGCATCGAGGCAAGCTGTGCCTTGAGGTCTTCCAGCTCGGTCTCGCCGGCCTTTTCCTGAGCCGGCTCCCTACCCTTCGCGGCACTCGGCTGACCCGCTTCCTCCTGCGGCTTCGCACCTGGCACTTGTGTCGTGAAGGGCGTCCACATGGCCATGGCCTTCTCGAACATGGCCATGTTCTTGCGGGTCTGCTCCTGCATGGCATCGAGCGCCGCGGCACTGAAAGGATTCTGTCCCAGCATGTGCGAGAACTGCGTGCGGAACCGCTCCTGCTCCTTGACGAGCGTCTCGAGGCTCATCTGCAGATAGCTGGGAACCATGCGGGCGATGCTGTCGTCGTAGAAACGGATGAGCTGGCGAAGGAACGGGATTGGAAGCAGCGTCTGCCCGCCGGAACGCCCTTCCTGCTCGACGATGATCTGCGTCAGCACGGCATGGGTCAGATCATCGCCAGTCTTGGCGTCGTAGACGACGAAATCGCGGTCGGATCTCACCATCGCAGCAAGATCCTCCAGCGTCACATACGTGCTCGTCTCCGTATTGTAGAGACGCCGGTTGGCATATTTTTTTATGACCACCGCCTCTTTTTTATCGGCGGGAGGGTCATTCTTGCTGAGCATGGCGGTCAGGTCTTGACAATGGCTCCATTACACAAGCTAGCACAGTGCCCATGGGTGGCAACACCTAATCGGCTCGCGGAGAGGTTTCGTTACTGCACTGCACCTAATGCTGCATTGCCGTTGGCAAGGGCAGGCTGCTATCGTGAGCAGCAACCGGATCACCTTATATCCGAGGCGACGGGAGCCCACGTTCTGAGCACGGCGAACCGTCATTACCAGTCCGGGGCCATCCCAGGAGAGCCACAATGAGCGCAGACAACTCGACTATCGTGATCGCGAGCGCCGCTCGCACGCCCGTGGGTTCGTTCAACGGCTCGCTTGCCAGTCTCCCCGCCCATGAGCTGGGCAAGGTGGCGATCAAGGCGGCCATCGAGCGCGCCAACATCGAGCCCGGTGAGGTCGACGAGGTCATCATGGGCCAGATCCTCACGGCGGGTGCCGGCCAGAACCCGGCGCGCCAGGCCTCCATCGCCGCTGGCATTCCGGTCGATAGCCCCGCCTGGGGCATGAACCAGCTCTGCGGATCAGGCTTGAGGGCGGTGGCGCTGGGCGCTCAGCAGATTCAGCTCGGCTCGTCCTCGATCGTGATCGCGGGCGGCCAGGAGAGCATGAGCCAGGCGCCCCACTGCGCACACCTGCGCGAAGGCGCGAAAATGGGTGACCTGAAGTTCATCGACACGATGATCAAGGACGGCCTGTGGGACGCCTTCAATGGCTACCACATGGGCACGACTGCCGAGAACGTCGCCCGCCAGTGGCAGATCACCCGCGAGGAGCAGGACAGGTTCGCGGTCGCTTCTCAGAACAAGGCTGAGGCCGCCAGAAAGGCCGGCAAGTTCAAGGACGAGATCGCGCCCGTCACGATCAAGACCCGCAAGGGCGAGACGATCGTGTCGGATGACGAGTACATCCGCGAGGGCACCACGTACGATGCCGTCGCGAAGCTGCGCCCCGCGTTCGACAAGGACGGCACGGTAACCGCCGGCAATGCGTCCGGTATCAACGACGGTGCGGCCGCGGTGGTGCTGATGACGCTGGCCGAGGCGGAGCGTCGGGGCATCAAGCCCCTGGCTCGGATCGTCTCCTGGGCGCACGCTGGTGTCGATCCGTCGATCATGGGCACGGGGCCGATCCCGGCGTCGAAGAAGGCACTGGAGAAGGCCGGCTGGACCGTCGACGATCTCGACCTCATCGAGGCCAATGAAGCCTTCGCTGCGCAGGCCTGCGCCGTGAACAAGGGTCTCGGCTGGGATGCCGAAAAGGTCAACGTGAACGGCGGCGCCATTGCCATCGGACATCCGATCGGTGCGTCCGGAGCGCGGGTCCTCAACACGCTCCTTTTCGAGATGAAGCGGCGCGACGCGAAGAAGGGGCTGGCCACGCTGTGCATCGGCGGCGGCATGGGTGTCGCCATGTGTGTGGAGCGCGACTGATCCCTGCGCCCCCAAACGCTCAGAAATCTGATAGACTGAAAATGGCTGGTGGAGCGCGCTCCCCAGCCTCAATGTTGGCGAGCGTCAATTCGCCATCAACGATACTGACCTACCATCGCGCTTTCACGTCTTGGAGGGTACCATGGCACGTGTGGCGGTCGTCACGGGAGGCACACGCGGCATCGGCGCTGCGATTTCGATTGCGCTCAAGAACAAGGGCTACCGGGTGGCGGCCAACTACGGCGGCAATGACGCGGTGGCGCGCCAGTTCCAGAGCGAGCACGGCATCCCGGTCTACCGGTTCGACGTCGGGGATTTCGGCGCCTGCGAGGAGGGCGTCCGCCAGATCGTGAAGGATCTGGGGCCTGTTGACGTACTCGTGAACAACGCCGGCATCACCCGCGATAGCATGCTGCACCGGATGACGAAGGAGAATTGGGACGCGGTCATTCGCACGAACCTCGACTCCGTCTTCAACATGACCCGGCAGGTGATCGAGAGCATGCGCGCGCGCAACTTCGGGCGAATCGTCAACATCGCCTCGATCAACGGCCGGAAGGGACAGATCGGCCAAACGAACTACTCGGCCGCCAAGTCGGCGCTGCTGGGGTTCACCAAGGCGCTCGCGCAGGAGGGTGCTGCCAAGGGGATCACCTGCAACACCATCGCACCGGGCTACATCGCAACGGAGATGGTGGCGGCGGTGCCGAAGGAGGTTCTCGAGACCAAGATCCTTCCGTTCATCCCCGTCGGCCGGCTCGGCACCGCAGAGGAAGTCGCCCGCTGCGTTGCCTTCCTCGCGGCCGATGACGCCGGCTTCATCACGGGGGCGTGCATCGACGCGAACGGCGGCCAGTACATGGCGTAATGGCCGCTGAGCAATCGCGATGCGGGTGCCATCGCCCCCGCGGAGTTCCTCGAACGCTCAAGACAGGACTTTGATGCACGCTCTTGGAACCGTCCGCAGTCTGCGCCATTCTATCCGGCAGTCACAGATCGAGAGCCAACTCCACACCGTCAGTGATCCCATAGCTGCCTAAATCCGGCCGCGAAAGCGCCGGTACTCGTGTGCATACGGAAGGGTGGTGTAGAGGGCGACGGGTTCGGGCTCTGGCCGGCGTTTCCGGCTTATGGCGGTGCTGCGGGGAATTGGGTCATGGATCTCAAGGCGGGCGCGGACAGCATCCTTGCGGTTGTGGGGGGCGTTGGCGCTGACACCTGGCGAGACCTCATCGTCTTTGTTGCGGTCCTGAGCATCGTCCTCTACGCGCTGCGCTCGAACGGCGTTCTCGCCCGGATCTGGAGAGCCACCGGCGAAACGATCGTCACCAACTGGCAGCTCGCCCTGCTCGGCGCGGCGGCCATCGTCCTGTCGCTGGCGTCGGGCTGGCGCACCTGGGACGGCATGCGCAATTTCACCGGCGAGCCGGCGCTGTCCCTGATGATCACGTTCGGCATCCAGGCCGTCATGCTGATCGTCGCCTGGCTCATCGGCGAGAGCTTCGCCACCGGCATGAGCCAGCGCGTCGACGGCAGCAAGCGGCTCCGAAAGCCTGCGGACGGCGCCATCGGCATGGTGCTGGGCCTCGCCATCGCGGGCGCGAGCTTCTACTGGCTATTGCACGTTTTCGGTGCCGTTGCCTGGACGCGGAGCGCTGACCTTGCATTCGACTGGAGCCGGGTCGCGACAGTTGCCATGTACTTCGCGATCGCGCTGCTCGTGCTGGGAACGATCGCGTTCAGCTTCAGCCGTGGTGGCGACCTTGCCGTGCCTTATGTCCGGGGCACGCGCATCATTGCGCGCAACGTGGTGCTGTGGGTCATGTTCCTGGCCTGCATGGGCACCTCGGTCTTTTTCTCTTTCGACTCCTTCTTCAGCTCCATTTTCCCCGCGGACCAACGCAAGCGTGCGGCGGAGCTGCGCGCGCAGAACCAGGTTTCCGGCATTCTGGCCGACATCGGGGCGACCATCTCTTCACGCCGGGTGACGGAGGCGGCGCGGCTGTTCGAGACCGCCGAGTGGAAGACCTATGATGCCCAGCTCACCGAGCTCACACACCACGCGCAGGCGTCCTCGAGTGCCCTCGAGACCTATTTTCTCCAGGAGCTGGAGCAGCGCCGCCGTCTGATCACCGAGCAACAGGAGCGCAAGGCAACCGCCCAAAGCGGCCAGGCAGGTCTGCAGACCAGGAAAGCCGCGCTCACCGAAGAGCTGGCTCGCGCCAGGGGCGAACGGCCCGGCCTTGCAGCCGAGTATGCCCAGCACAAGAGCGAGCTGGATGCGAAAGCGCGGGAGGTCGATGAAAAGCGGGTCGAGGCAATGGCCGAGGCGCGCGGGGTCGAGGGTACGGGCAAGCAGGGCCGGGGCCCCGTCTACCGTCAGCGTATGGCCGAGCTCGAGCAACTGCAGGGCGAATACGAGATCAAGGAAGAGCGCACCAAGGACGCGGAGAAGCGCCTGCGGGACCTTGAAGGCCGCATCGCCCAGCTCGAGCGCGAGCTTGCGACCATCGATGGCGATCTCGCCAAGCTGGTGAGTGAAGCGGAGGCGGCCGAGCAGCGCATCAGGGTCGCCGAGGAGACGGCTGGTGAGGGCGAGGCAAAGCTCGATCCGGACCACATGCTGCCCATTTTCGAGCAGGCGCGCGCTGATTTCCGGCAGGAACCGACCGTGGACCGGCTCGCAACGGTCCAGCAGATCTGCACGCAAATAACCGCTGCGCTGGCGAGCGCGCCGGCCACAGCAGGCAGAGCCGGCAGCATCGAGTGCAACCCGAAGCAGGTGCACGAGGCGGCGGCCGTCGTTTTCGGGCTGAACAGCGGCCTTGGCACGTTCCAGTCGCAGTGCGCCGGAGGAAGCAGGCTCGAGCAGCTTCAGTCTGCAGACGACCTGTTCGGGTTCGCCCGCAAGTGTCTTGCCGACAGCGGTCTGCCGAGCGCGGATACGGAAGAGCTCCGGGCACGCATCAACCGCGCCGAGCTCAACCGCGATGACAAGGCGCACCGCTTCGTCGTCACATTGAATGCGTTCGATGACGGCAACAGCCTCGCCTATCTGGCGCTGGCCATCGCGATCGGCCTCGACTCGCTGATCTTCATGGCCGGTCTGTTCGGCGCCAATGCCGTCCGCTCGCCGCTGTCGGACGTACCGAGCTTCAAGGCGCGCAGTGCCCAGCAGCTCGAAGCGATCATCGACACGGCGCTGATGCCACACAGACTGGAGACGGCGCGGCTGGTGCTGGGTGCCATGCAGCCCATCACGCCGAGCGATGGTTTCATTGCCGAGGTCGTCATCCACGACGATGACCCGCACGCCGCCGACCTGCGCCGCGTGATGAATGCCGGCGCGACGTTCGGCGCGGTTCGCCAGCCTTATACGGGTGTGCCGCGCTACGAAGTCAGGTCCGAGCTGTTCGAGTACCTGTCCATCGTTGCCAGGCGCGAGTTCGAGGCCGACAAGCAGCACGCCGCCATGGCCGATATGGAGCGGGTCATCTCAGTCGCCCTGCTGCCGGACATTGGCGCCAATGCGGATATCGTGCTGAGCCATCTCCATCCGATCAAGGAGCAGGAGGGCTTCATGGCCGAAGTGTTCATGGATGAGATGCCTGACGAGCACGCCGGAATCGTGCGCAGCGCCCTCAACGCGGCGACCACGTACGCCCGTGTGAAGCCAGGCCGTGATGAGGGCATGCACTACCTCGTCCACGGCGATTTCTATCGCATTCTGGCGCGCATCAGGGGGCGGATGCTGAGTTCCGCCAGTACGAGCGCGGCGCGGCTTACACTGGCCTCACTCGATGGCGGAGCGTTGGGCTCGAAGCCCGTCAACCTGGACACGGAGCTCAACGGGCGTCGACAGATTACGGATGAAACGCATTCCAGCCACGAACTGCCGGTCATCGATGAGGGGTTCCGTGATGAGGTTCTGGCCGAACTGCTCGACGGTCTCGAAGTGCCCTTCCCGGCCTTCGAGCGGCTGGCCGATAAGCAGGTGGCCGAGGCAGCCGTCGCAGCAGGGCACGCGCTGCTGCGGATGCCAGATCAGTATTTCGACGTGCGCGAGCTCGTTCTTCTGAGAAACAGCAGCTGGAAAAGCCGCCTGGACCACATTCGAGACGAATTGGTAGAGCGCTATGGTGAGCATCCCGTCGCCCTGGAATCCATACGCAAGGCGGCAGGTAGTCTCTCCTATCTCCTGCCGGCGCTGCTGCTCAGTCCGGAAGTCGGCGTGGTCGAAGAACTGATTGGCGCGCTGGAAGCCGCCGCCGGATCCGATGACCTGCAACGGCCAGGTGAGGAAATGCTGCTCAAGCAACTGCGCGAACTGAAATCCTCAAACCTCGCCAGCGAAGGGCCCTGGAAGAGTGCTCGCGTCGTAATCGAACACCTCGAAGCAGACAGCCCGCCGACTCGTCTGAATTAACGGACGGGGCAGCCGAATACCTCCCCTTCGGGCAGAGGGAGCTTGGCGGCTTCAGTCTAAACTGAAATAAGCGCAAGGCGGGCTGCCGGGTGCGGTAGAACACCGGATTGATCGTGAGTTCCACTCCACCCGCGCAGCTCCATCGCGTTGCCCGCTCCGTCAGAGGGAGGGCGCAAAGGCTGTTGCTGCCCTGCGGCTGACCACCCCGACATCCCGTGCGCGGTGCAGCGCGCAAGCGGTGCTCCGCAGATACGGGATCCTGGGCCTGGTGAAACAGCCGTCGTCTTCACCTACTCCCGGAACGGCACGACCTTCTGCGATTGCTCGCCGAGGCCCTGGATGTGCAGGGTCATCACGTCTCCGGCCTTGAGGAACACCTGCGGGTTCATGCCGAGGCCGACGCCCGGCGGGGTGCCGGTTGTGACGACGTCTCCAGGCTCGAGCACCATGAATTG
>JAWLCO010000160.1:0-7696 GCA_041687075.1 Hyphomicrobiaceae bacterium
GCCGATGAACTCCGGAATCAGACCGAACTTCAGCAGGTCCTCCGGCTCGACCTCGCGCAGCACCTCACCCGTACGCCGCTCGTCCGAGGCCATCACACGTGCGCCGAAGCCGATCGACGTGCCCTTGCCACGGCGTGAAATGATCTTTTCGAGGCCGGCGAAGGCGCCGCCGCAGATGAACAAAATGTTGGTCGTATCCACCTGCAGGAACTCCTGCTGCGGATGCTTGCGCCCGCCCTGCGGCGGCACGCTGGCGACCGTCCCTTCCATGATCTTCAGGAGCGCCTGCTGCACGCCCTCGCCCGACACGTCGCGGGTGATGGAGGGGTTGTCGGACTTGCGGCTGATCTTGTCGACCTCGTCGATGTAGACGATGCCGCGCTGCGCCCGCTCGACGTTGTAGTCGGCCGACTGCAGGAGCTTGAGGATGATGTTCTCGACATCCTCGCCGACGTACCCCGCCTCGGTCAGCGTGGTTGCATCCGCCATGGTAAACGGCACGTCGAGGATGCGGGCGAGCGTCTGCGCGAGCAGTGTCTTGCCGCAGCCGGTGGGGCCGATCAGCAGGATGTTGGACTTGGCGAGCTCGACGTCGTTGTTTTTCGCGGCGTGGTTGAGCCGCTTGTAATGGTTATGGACGGCCACCGACAGCACGCGCTTCGCGTGGTCCTGCCCGATCACATAGGAGTCGAGAACCGTCTTGATCTCCTGCGGCGAGGGCACGCCGTCGCGGGACTTCACCAGGGTGTTCTTGTTTTCTTCCCTGATGATGTCCATGCACAGCTCGACGCATTCATCGCAGATGAACACCGTCGGTCCGGCGATCAGCTTGCGCACCTCGTGCTGGCTCTTGCCGCAGAAGGAGCAGTACAGGGTGTTCTTTTCTTGCTGGGCCATTCGATCGTCTCACCCTCGCCGGGAGGCGCTAGAATTGACAGTTCCCACCTCGTCTGATCATCGAGAAATTCGCCGGTGTTTCGGTGGGCGTCTCAAGCGAATTTCCCGGTCTGAATCACACTAGCAACTCTATAGCTCCAGTGTCCCTTTGATCCGAGATTCGAGCTCTGGCGAACTCCGGAATCGGGACATTAACACCTTGCCGGTGGCCAAGCAGGCGTTAATTCCATTTAGCCGATCTGAGCACGCTAGGTGCATCGGGATCAAGATTGGATTAACGACATCGACGCCGCGCCGTTTCCACTGGCGTCGTGGCCGCCACACCACGGTAGCCCCGGGCAAGTGCCAGACAGTGAACGATGTTGGCACAAGGTGGCCGCATTGCGGCCCGGAATGTACGATTGTGGTGCAGCTCTTAGCGATGGTGCGGTCCGTTACGGCCGCGCCGCTCGTCCGGCGCGGCCCTTCCCCTTGTGACAATGGCTGCCTTGTGAAGCCTCTGGATCAAGAGGTCTTGCTCTCTACGGCAGTTTCGAACTCCTCGCGCTTGAGCAGGACACGGTCGACGAGGCCGAACTCGCAGGCCTGATCAGCCGTCATGAAGTAGTCACGGTCGAGGGTCCGTTCAATGTTTTCGTACGTCTGGCCGGTATGCTTGACGTAGATCTCGTTGAGTCGCCGTTTCATCTTGATGATGTCTTCGGCGTGCCGCTCGATGTCTGACGCCTGGCCCTGGAAACCGCCCGAAGGCTGATGCACCATGACCCGGGCGTTGGTGAGCGCATAGCGCATGCCCTTCTCGCCGGCGCAGAGCAGCAGCGAGCCCATCGACGCCGCCTGGCCGATGCACAGCGTCGCCACCGGCGGGCGGATGAACTGCATGGTGTCGTAGATGGCCATGCCCGATGTCACCACGCCGCCCGGCGAGTTGATATACATCGAGATCTCTTTCTTCGGGTTCTCCGCCTCGAGAAAGAGGAGCTGCATGCAGATCGAAGCCGCCGACTGGTCCTCGATGGGGCCGGTGACGAAGATGATGCGTTCTTTCAGCAGCCGCGAGGGCAGGTCATAGCCCCGCTCGCCGCGGGTCGTCTGCTCGACCACCATTGGCCAGAACGTGTTGGTCAATGTATCGACGGGGTCGCGCATGGGGTCGTGCCTCCTGTTAGCGGGCCCCGGTCCGGTGCCCGCTCATGTCCATCTCGAAGATCCAATAGCGTACATTTAGTGCGGCATGCGAGCGTTGTCGCCCCCCACCCACGAGTTGGCCGCCTCAGGCGCAACTCAACCTCAGGTAGACGGAGCCGCAGGAGAACGCAACCGATTCGCCTTGGGCGTCAGTGCCGCATCAGTCCTCGTCCGGTTCGGCCTTGAAGAGTTCTTCCCGGTCGACCTTCTTCTCCTCGAGCTGGGCCTGGCCGAGGATGTGGTCGACGACCTTCTCCTCGAAGATGGGCGCGCGCAGCTCGGCGATGGCACCCGGGTTCTTCTCGTAGAACTCGTAAACGAGGCGCTCCTGGCCGGGATACTGACGGGCCTGCTCGACCAGCGCGCGGCGCATCTCTTCCTGCGAGACCTGGATCTCGTTCTTATCGCCGACCTCGCCGAGAATGAGCCCGAGGCGCACCCGGCGCTCGGCGATCTTCCGGTACTCCTCCTTCGCCTGCTCCTCGGTCTTGCCCTCGTCCTCGAAGGTCCGGCCGGCCTGCTCGAGACCCTGCGTCACCTGGCGCCAGATCCCCTCGAACTCCCGCTCGACCAGCGTCGGCGGCAGGGCGAAGTCGTGCCGCTTCTCCAGCTCATCGAGCAGCACACGCTTCAGCTTGGAGCGGGAGGCCTGATCGAACTCGCGCTTGATCTGCTCGGTCACGAGCTCGCGGAGCTTCTCCAGGTTCTCGGCGCCGAGGTTCTTGGCGAACTCGTCATTGACCTCCGGCTTCTTCGGAACGGCGACTTCCTTCACCGTGACGTCGAAGGTCGCCTCCTTGCCCGCAAGAGACTTCTCCGGATAGTCCTCCGGGAACGTGGCCGTGACCGTCCGCTCGTCGCCGGCCTTGGCACCCTTCAGGCCTTCCTCGAAACCGGGGATGAAGCCGCCCTGACCCAGCACGATGTTCACGCCCTCGCCGGCACCACCCTCGAACGGCTCGCCGTCGATCTTGCCGACGAAATCTATGGTCAGCCGGTCGCCGTCCTCTGCAACCCGGCCCTCGGCAACCTCATAGCTGGTGCTGCGGTCGACGAGCTGATTGATGGCTTGCTCGACGGCGCTGTCGTCGACGTCGGCGGTCAGCTTCTCGAGCTTGAGCTCGGAGAAGTCCGTCAGGTTGATCTCGGGCAGCACCTCGAAGGACATGCCGAACGACAGGTCGGCCTGCCCGGCCATGACCTTCTCGATCTCCTGCTGGTCCTCGGGCAGCTCGATCTGCGGCTGGATCGCCGGCCGCTCCTTGCGCTCGTCGAGCGCGGCGCGGCTTTTCTCCTCGATGGTCTGCTGCAGAACCTCGCCCATGAGGGAGCGGCCGAACACCTTCTTCAGGTGCTGAAGGGGCACCTTGCCCTTGCGGAAGCCCTTGAGCTGAACCCGGTCCTTGATCTCGTCGATTCTCTCATCGAACCGCTTGCCGATCTCGCCCGCGTCGACCACCACCTTGAGCTGGCGCTTCAAGCCATCCGAATGCGTTTCCGTTACCTGCATGAACCTGACAACCCGCCTGGAAAGATTTCGTCTCGCATACCCCGGGGCGCGCCCGCACTGTCCGGCCGGCACCCGCACAAACTCTCCGTCTCGCCGTGGTGCGGGCGGAGGGACTTGAACCCCCACGGCCGAGGCCACCAGAACCTAAATCTGGCGTGTCTACCAATTCCACCACGCCCGCAGCGACTTGCACCCGCGAAGCGGCCAGCCGCCTCCCGTGCGCCCAAAACCTTCGATGCTTCACGACGATTGCGCGGGCGCGCCGGCACAGCGTTGCCTGCCACCTCGGATGCATGAAAGGCTCGCGCGGACATATATCTGGCCAACTCCCATTAGATCAATGGAGAAGTTGGCGCGTGTGATTCGGGAGGGGCGTGCCCGCAAGGGCACATCGGACGTCACGTTAGCCCAAGGGGACGTACCTTTATGCTCGCTCTTCTTACAATACGCCGCGCTGCTGCGCTTGCCGCCTGCCTTATCGCCTTCCTCTCCGCTGCGGCCCTTGCTGCCACCAGCCATCCCGCTGATTCCCGCGATCGCGTCGGTATCGTCGAGCGCGCGCGGGGCAAGGTCCAGATCGAGCGAAACGGCACTGTCATCGAGAACGTAACGGCGGGACACGTCATTACCCGTCGCGATCACCTCTCGACGGGGCCCAACTCCCGCGTCCTGCTCTCCTTCAAGGACGGCAGCCGGCTGGCTGTCGGCGAGAACGCGCTGCTGGTGATCGCAGATTTCATGCGAGAGGAGGGCCGCCGCAGCGGCGCCCTGATCCTCGATCTCGTACGCGGCGCCATCCGGCTCGTGGCAGCCAAGCCGAAGGAAGCACCGACCAAGCGAGTCGAAGTGCGGACCGCGGCAGCCACCATCAGCTCCCGTGGCGTCGACCTTTGGAGCGGCCCGGTCGGGGACAAGCTCGCCGTGCTCGTCCTCAAGGGCAAGGTCGACGTGCGCAACGATGCCGGACTGGTGATGCTCGACCGCAAGCGCCTCGGCACGTTCGTGTCGGGCCGCCTCAGCGCACCGGAGAAGCCGAGCGTCTGGCCGACCTCCCGCGCCCGGGAATCGCTGCTGACGGTGGCGTTCAAATAGCAGGCGACCCGTCGAGGGGGCGCTCAGGGGTCGAGCGCCCACATGCCCACGAAGTAAACGGCAGGAAGGAGAACGGCCCACATCAGCCGCTCGTCGGCGTGGACGTACGGCCAGAGAACGTACGCGCAGAGAACTCCGGCAACCAGCAGTGGCAGGCGCATCATCCAAGTGCTTCCCTGGAGTAAAGTGATCCGACTTCGGACAATCTGTCCCGAGACACTGCGCGACTCTACAATTTACCTGCCGGCGGCTGCAGGAGCTCTCCAACTGGGCCGCGAATGCTTGCGAAAAGGTTAACCGGCGGGCTGCCGGCAGTGCTTGCGGGCGCCCGGTGCGACGGTTAGGCTCAGGCTATCTCAACACAGCTCCGCAGAGCAGCTAACCCGGAGGTGCCCCGTGACAGTCGCCTCGAGCGTTGCCGACGCCGTCGGCCATACGCCCCTCATCAGACTGAGACGTGCATCCGAGGAGACGGGCTGCACCATTCTCGGCAAGGCGGAGTTCATGAACCCCGGGCAGTCGGTGAAGGACCGCGCGGCGCTCTACATCGTCCGCGATGCGATTGCTCGTGGAACGCTGCGCCCCGGCGGTACCATCGTCGAAGGCACGGCCGGCAATACCGGCATCGGGCTGACGCTCATCGGCGCAGCCATGGGGTTCCGCTCGGTCATCGTGATCCCGGAGACGCAGTCGCAGGAGAAGAAGGATGCGCTTCGTCTGCTCGGTGCCACGCTCGTCGAGGTGCCCGCGGTGCCCTACAAGGACCCGAACAACTACGTGAAGTACTCCGCGCGGCTGGCCGAAACGCTCGCCAGGACGGAGCCGAATGGCGCCATCTGGGCCAACCAGTTCGATAATGTGGCCAACCGGCAGGCCCATATCGAAACAACCGCCGCGGAGATTTGGGAACAGACCGAGGGTAAGGTCGACGGCTTCTGCTGCGCCGTCGGGTCTGGCGGCACCCTGGGCGGCGTCTCGATGGGGCTGAAGGCCAGGCGGAAGGACGTCAAGATCGCTCTCGCCGATCCGCCCGGAGCAGCACTCTTCAGCTACTATACGAGCGGTGAGCTGAAGGCCGAGGGCAGCTCGATCACAGAAGGTATCGGACAGGGGCGCATCACCAGGAACCTGGAAGATGTCGAGGTCGATCACGCCTGGCTCATCGATGATGCGGAGACGGTGAGCGTCGTTTTCCAGCTCCTCCAGGAGGAGGGCCTGTGCGTCGGCCCCTCATCGGGGATCAATGTTGCAGGAGCCATTCGCCTGGCCCGGGAATTGGGCCCCGGTCACACCATCGTGACGATCCTGGCGGACTACGGCACCCGCTATCAGTCGAAGCTGTTCGACCCGGCCTTCCTGCGCAGCAAGGGTCTGCCGGTGCCAGAGTGGTTGGAGCACCAACGGCAGGATATCCCATCCGTTTTCGTCGATCCCGAGCAAACCTGAAGCGAACGTGTCAACCCATGCCTGCTACCGAGCCGCTCTACCGCGCTGATGCCTACCTGCGGGACTGCAGTGCCACCGTGCTTGCCATCAACGATCGCGGCGGCATCATCCTCGACCGTACCATCTTCTACCCGACGGCCGGCGGACAGCCCGGCGACCGGGGCGGACTGGAGATCGCGGGCGCAGGCCCCTGCCCCATCGCGACGACGGTTTATGACGAGGACCGGACGACGATCGTCCACGTGCCGGCGGAAGGCGCAGCGGTGCCGCAGGTCGGAAGCAGCGTCCGCGTCGTCCTCGACTGGGAAACACGCCACCGCCATATGCGCATGCACACGGCGCTGCATCTGCTCTGTTCGCTTGTCAGATTCCCCGTGACCGGCGGCCAGATCGGCGCAGAGGAAGGCCGGCTCGACTTCGACATCACGGACGCCAGCGCCGTCGACAAGGACCAGCTCACCGAGGCGATCAGTGCGCTCATCAGCGCCGACCATCCGGTGACGGAGCGCTGGATCACGGAGGAAGAGCTCGACGCCAACCCGCAGCTCGTGCGCACCATGAGCGCGAAGCCGCCGCGCGGCTCGGGCCGCGTCCGCCTCGTCGCCATCGGCGAGAACGGCTCCGTCGACCTGCAGCCCTGCGGCGGCACGCACGTGCGCTCAACGGCCGAGATCGGCCCCATCGCCGTGACCCGCATCGAAAAGAAGGGCAAGCAGAACCGGCGCATCCGGCTGGCGTTTGCCTGATAGCGCCGAACTGCCCAGAGAAGGAGAAAGGAATGTCCCCCGTCCGCGGCTCCTATGTCGTCGAAACCGACTGGCTGGCTGCCCACCTCGATGCGCCCGACCTCGTCATCCTGGACGGGTCGTGGCACCTGCCGACTGCCGGCCGGGACCCGCGAGCGGAGTACGCGCAGGAGCACATTCCCGGCGCCCTCTTCTTCGACATCGACGAGATCTCCGACGAGACCTCGCCCCTGCCGCACATGCTCCCCTCCACCGTGAAATTCGCCAGCCGCATGAAGCGGATGGGCATTGGCGACGGGATGCGCGTCGTGGTCTACGACAGCGTCGGCATGTTCTCGGCCGCCCGCGTCTGGTGGACGTTCCGCGTGATGGGCCATGAAGACGTCGCCGTGCTCAATGGCGGTTTGCCGAAATGGAAGGCGGAGGGGCGCCCGGTCACATCGGAACCGCCGCCGCCGCGGTCTCAGCGCCACTTCACGCCACGGCTCAACGCGAGTCTGCTGCGCGATCTCGAGGACATGAAGCGCATCGTCGAGAGTGGCTCGGCACAGATCGCCGATGCCAGGGGGCCGGGCAGGTTCGCGGGCACCGAGCCCGAACCGCGGCCGGGCCTGCGCAGTGGCCACATGCCCGGCTCGTACAACGTGCCGTTCCCGCGCGTTCTCAACCCGGACGGCACTTTGAAACCCGTACACGATCTGCGCCAAGTCTTCGCGGATGCCGGCATCGATCCCGCCAAACCGGTCGTCACCACCTGCGGCTCCGGCGTCTCAGCCGCCATCCTGAGCCTCGCTCTCGCCCTCATCGGCCAGCCAGA
>JAWLCO010000161.1:0-7584 GCA_041687075.1 Hyphomicrobiaceae bacterium
GTTGGGGGGTTATGATATTGCGCGGACCGGAACTGTGGTGTTCAACGCGCGAAAATGACGGCGTGGGCTGGCACTGGTCAATGTGGTCCCAGTTCGTGCGCCAACGCACGCGCAGCAGACAGATCATCTATGCTTTGCTGTGCGGCTGAGTCAGGGATCTGGCCCGAATGGGAAGAGGTACTCGCGCGGCGTTACGCGTGAACGGTAGCCACCGCGCGAGCAGGGGGGTGAGTGTGCCGGAACCGCAGCAGCGGGGTCAGAGCGGCTTCGTCAGCAGAACCCACTCCCGCCCGGGATTGGTCCAGTTCTCCTTGACCATCTCCCGCCGTGCGGTCTCGCGATAGCCACAGCGCTCGTAAAGGCGGCGGGCGCCGGGGTTGGCGTCGGAGACAATGACGCTCATGCCTTTCTTGCCGAGTTTGCGGCCGGCATCGTCGGCAACGGCGAGCAGCTTCGTGCCGAGCCCCTTGCCGCGGTGCTCGGGCAGCACCGCCAGCACGTTCACGTACCAGGTCGAAAGCGCGTGGTTCTCGAGCTGCTGCAGGGGCACGAACATTGCCGGCATGTCGGCGGGAATCGGTTGGGGACAATCGGGAAGCCCATACCCGATGAGGCAGCCCGCCAGCTTGCCGTCCGCTTCGATGACAGTGGCGTTGCGCCAGGAGAAGCTGCCCTCATCCCGCGCGGCGCGCCTGCTGCCGACATCCCAGGCCGATTCACCTGGATTTGCCAGCTTGCTCCAGAGGTAAAGCGGCAGTCCTTCGCCTGCGTAGTTGCCGAGCTCTGCAAGGATTGCAGCCTCGTCGCGGCGCGCGGGACGCATCGTACCGGTCTGGGCTGTGATCGTGGTGGCCATGATCAGCTCCTTCGTAAGGGTCGCCTGGGACCCGGTCACAGGGGTCGAGCGGGGTGGGGGACCCGGGCCCCAGGCGAAGCTCGCTCAGGCCGCAGCGGCCGTGCGGCAGGCGCGGCTGATACACTCGAGGTGCCGGTGGTCGGTTCCGCAGCAGCCGCCGAGCACGTTGATCTGCGGATGGCGTTGCAGCAGGTCGCGGTACTGAAGCCCGAGCTCGACCGGATCGCCCGGATCGAGCTCCGGTGCATCATTGAGCTCCTGATGGCTGCACCTGGAAGCGTTGCACCTCAGCCCCCGGACGCGCTTCGTCCAGTTCTCTCCCGCGGGTAGCGCCTCTGCGAAATGCGAGGGGTGCGCGCAGTTGATCATATAGTAGACAGGGCCGGCTGCGGTGGCTGCATCGACTTCGGCAATGGCATCCGAGAGGGTCTGACCCGTCGGCAGGCGGCCGTCGGTCTCGGTTGTGAAGGAGATTGCGACGGGCATGCCGGCCTTCATGGCAGCCTGCGTGATGCCGATCGCCTCGTTGGCGTTCGTCATGGTGATTGCGGTGATCATGTCGGCTTGCGCCTCGGCGAACGCGCCGATCTGGTGCGTGTGATAATCCTCCGCCTCACCGGTCGACATCACCTGGCCGGGCTCGTAACCGTCGCCGCGCGGGCCGACACAGCCGCTCACCACCATGGGAAGATCCGCAACGTGGTGTTTCGCCCGCAGCTCCCGCATGAGGGTGATCGAGTCCCGGTTTACTGCAGCCATCTGGTCGCGCGAGTAGCCCAGCTTGTCACCCCAGTCGGAGCTTGCCCGCCAGGTCGGGCTCTCGAAGATGAAGCCCATACCGTCGGCTCGGGCGATAGCCACGTAGCGCTGGAAGTAGCGCGCGAGGCTCGCGCGGCCGTCCGGCGTCTTCATCAGGTGGAAGGCTGCGAAGTAGGGCAGGTCCAGGCCCTCGTGGAAGATCAGCGTCGTCTCGATGCCGCCGTCGCTCAGGAACAAGCCGCCGTCGAGCTGTGGCAGCCGTGTGCCGGACATACCCATCTTGTTTTCTCCTCATGATCATCTTGGTGCTGACTCGACAGAATCAATGCGCCGGCAATCAATCAGGTTGCCGGGTCTGGCGCTGTTCCGAACGGAACAGCTGTCTGCTGCTATCGTGTTGTCGGATGCCGTTGGGCGGCTTCAGGCCGGTCGCGGACAGCTGTCAGTTCTCCGCGAGGGTGCATTGGGCTCCACTTCACCGCGAGCGCGGTGAGCCATCGCGTGGCAGCGCTCCGGGAGCCATCAGGACTTCGGGCGATTCCTCTCTCACCTGTGGCTGGCGGCGATGCAACTTCGCTGTAAGATTATGGGACGACGGGTTGTCGGATGAGCCATTGGGCGCTATGCATGGCCGGGAAGGCGGAACCTCCTGCGGTGACGGGAGGAAATCGCGTATGGAATTGAAGTCGGTGCTGGGGTAGGTCGGGCAGTGCTATAGCTGCTCGCGAGCCCGCTTCATTCCGTTGGAGGCTGGGAGGATGGCGGACGCGCAAGTGTGCGCCAAGTCGTGAGGCTTGATGGCCAGTAGTACTGACGCAAACGCTCAATCCAAAAGTCCGTGCAGCGATTTCGTCATATTGGGTACTCACTCGGTGAGCCGCGTCACTAGGCGGCCGGGTCCGGCCCAGCTGTGACTGCAGAACTGGTTGCGAAACCCGCGTCCCACGTGGAGGCAGCACAATCCGCTGCATCTGCTCCCTGGCTGCTCGAGGTCGATAATCTTCACGTCCACTTCGTGACATCGGCCGGCGTCGTGCGCGCGGTGGAAGGGCTGTCCTACAAGGTCAGGCCCGGCGAAGTGGTGGCGCTCGTCGGCGAGTCCGGCTGCGGAAAATCCGTGTCGGCGCTCACCGTCATGCGTTTGCTCGCCAAGCCGGCGGGTCGCGTCGTCGCGGGCCGGATCATGTTCCAGGGCCGCGATCTCCTGAAGATCAGCGAAGAGGACATGCGCGCGATCCGCGGCCGTGAGATCTCCATGATCTTCCAGGAGCCGATGACCTCGCTCAACCCGGTGCTCACCATCGGCTTCCAGATCATGGAGCCGCTGATGATCCATCTCGGCATGAGCGAGGAGCAGGCGCGTGAGCGCGCGGCCGAGCTGATGCGCCAGGTCGGCATCCCGGACGGCGAGCGGCGGCTCGATCAATACCCGCACCAGTTCTCCGGCGGCATGCGCCAGCGAGTCATGATCGCCATCGGGCTCGCCTGCAATCCGAAGCTCATCATCGCCGACGAGCCGACCACGGCGCTCGACGTGACGATCCAGGCGCAGATCCTGCAGCTCATGAAGGATCTCTCGCGCGACCTCGGCATCGCCATGGTCATCATTACGCACAATCTGGGCGTGGTGGCGCGCTATGCGGATCGCGTGAACGTCATGTACGCGGCGCGCATGGTGGAGCAGGGGACGGCCGACGATGTTTTCGCGCGCCCGCGCCATCCTTACACCTATGGCCTTCTGCGCTCCGTGCCACGGCTCGACAAGCCGCGGGAAGCGAAGCTCGAAACCATCGAAGGCCTGCCGCCGAACCTCGTCTCACCACCGCCGGGCTGCCGCTTCGCGCCCCGCTGTGCTGCCGCGATCGAGGCCTGCAAGACCGGGCAGCCGCCGCTCATCGAGGTCGAAAAAGGGCATCACTCCGCCTGCATCCGGGCAGCGGAGCTGGCGGAGAAGGGGCCGCACGCCATCGGCCTGTCGACGGGAGTCGGCCCTGCCAAGGCAGACGATGCCCGCAACGATGCGCTGCCGCTGGTTCAGATCAAGGATCTGACGAAGCATTTCGTCGTCTCCTCGGGGTCGAAGCTGTTCGGCGAGCCACCGTCTGTCGTGCGCGCGGTGAACGATGTCACGTTCTCCATTGCGCCCGGCCACACGCTCGGGCTCGTGGGCGAATCCGGTTGTGGCAAGACCACCGTCGGCCGTCTTGTGCTGAAGCTCGAGGAGGCGACCTCGGGCGCCATCGTGTTCGAGGGGAAGGACCTGACCAAGGCCGCTCACGATGCGATGCGGGACGTGCGCCGGCGCATTCAGGTCATCTTCCAGGACCCGTACTCCTCGCTCAATCCGCGCATGACCATCGGCCAGATCATTTCCGAGCCGCTGCTGGTCTACCGCATGGTGCCGAACAAAAAGGCGGCGCGCGAACGCGTCGAGGATCTGCTGACCCAGGTCGGCCTCTATCCCTACATGGCGGATCGCTATCCGCACGAGCTCTCAGGCGGTCAACGCCAGCGTGTCGGCATCGCGCGTGCACTGGCGATGGAGCCGAAGTTCATCGTCTGTGACGAGCCTGTCTCGGCCCTCGACGTGTCGATCCAGGCGCAGGTCATCAACCTGCTCGAGGAGCTGCAGGAGAAGTACGGACTCACGTACCTGTTCATCGCCCACGATCTCGCCGTCGTCCGCCATATCTCGCATCGCATCGTGGTGATGTATCTCGGCCGCGTGATGGAGATCGCAGACCGGGATTCGCTCTACGAGAATCCACTGCACCCCTATACGAAGGCGCTGCTGGAGGCTGTTCCGGTGCCCGATCCGGCGGCGGAGCGCGCGCGCAAGCACACGATTTTGACGGGGGAGGTTCCGAGCCCCCTCAATCCGCCCTCCGGGTGCGTGTTCCGCACCCGTTGTCCAAGAGCGACCGCGGAATGTAAGGTCGCCGTACCGGAGCTGCGCAAATTCGGGGAGGACCACTACGCGGCCTGCATCAATCTCTGACGGGTGCAGACCACCGACCTCTTTCAACTTGGCTGGGAGGAAATGATGTCGAGAAGACTGGCGTTATCCGCTGCACTCACTGCAGCGGTGGCTCTCGTGCCGGCGATGGCCGGTGCGCAGACACCAAAGAGTGGCGGTGAGCTGCGTTTTGCAGTCAGCGCCGAGCCGCCGGATTACGATTGCCACGCGGCGACCTCGTTCGCGTTCATCCATCCGGTGCGCCCGCACTACAATACGCTGCTCAAGTTCGATCCGGCCAACTACCCGCAGGTGGTCGGCGACCTGGCGGAGTCCTGGGAGGTTTCCGAGGACGGTCTGACCTACACGTTCAAGCTGAAGCAGAACGTGAAGTTCCATGATGGCTCGCCGTTCACCTCCGAGGACGTGAAGGCGACCTACGAGCGCATCCGCAATCCACAGGATGGGGCGCGCTCGATCCGCAAGGCAGCCTATTCGGACATCGACACGATCGAAACGCCGGACGAGCACACGGTCGTCTTCAAGCTCAAGGCGCGCAACGCCTCGATGCTGACCAATTTCGCTTCGCCGTGGGACTGCATCTACAGCGCAGCGAAGCTGAAGGAGGATCCGAAGTTTCCTGAGCGGAACGTGCTGGGCACGGGCCCCTTCAAGTTCGTGGAGCATGCGGCCGGGTCACACTGGGTCGGCGAGCGCTTTGCGGACTATCACGTCAAGGAGCGTCCCTATCTTGACAGCTATCGGGCGATTTTCATCACCAACACGGCGGCACGCGTGAATGCGCTGCAGGCCGGAGAGGTGCTGGCCGAGTTCCGTGGGCATTCGCCTGCTGATCGCGACAAGCTGGTCAACGCACTTGGCGACAAGATCGAGGTGCACGAGAGCCCCTGGATCTGCAGTCTGGTCGTGGCCTTCAACACCGAGAAGAAGCCGTTCGACGACGCCCGCGTGCGCAGGGCTCTTTCGCTCGCGATCGACCGCTGGCAGGGTGCAGAGGCATTGTCCAAAATCGCCCTCGTGCGTCACGTCGGCGGTGTGCTGCGGCCCGGGTACGAGCTCGCCACCAGTAACGAGGAGCTGGAGAAGCTTCCCGGCTTTTCGCGCGATATCAAGGCGGCGCGGGCCGAAGCCAAGAAGCTGCTGGAAGAAGCCGGGGTGGCGAACCTGAGCTTCAAGCTGATGAACCGCAACGTGCCGATGCCGTACACGCCTGTCGGTGTGTTCCTCATCGATCAGTGGCGGCAGATCGGTGTCACGGCCGAGCATGATCAGCCTGAGACTTCGGCGTACATCGCCAATCTGCGCGGCGGCAATTATGAGGCCGGTCTCGACTTCAACTGTGACGCCGTCGACGACCCGAACCTGCAGCTCGCCAAGTACATCTCGGCGAGCCGCTCGCCCATAAACTACTCGCGAGCCAACGACAGCAAGCTCGACGAGCTGTACGATGCGCAGAAGGGAGAGCTCGATACGGAAAAGCGCAAGCAGATCCTGCGCGAGTTCGAGCAGCATGCGCTGACGGAGGCCTACACCATCCCGACCGTCTGGTGGCACCGCATCGTGGTGACCTGGAAGGAGTTGCAGGGGTGGAACATGTCGCCCAGCCACTACCTGAACCAGGACCTCCAGGACGTCTGGCTCGACAAGTAACAACAGTCCGGGCGGCCTGAGTGTCAGGCCGCCCGTGCTACGCTCTCGTTTTTCCCGCGTCTGAGGATCGAACCGGCTCGCGATGCTGCGCTACACCATAAACCGTCTGCTCTTGATGATACCGACGCTGTTCGGCGTGGCGGTACTGGTGTTCTTTCTGCTCAGGATGATGCCGGGCGACATCGTCGAGCTTCGCTTCCTCATGGACGGCGGGCAGGTCAGTCCCGAGGTGCTTGCACAGGAGCGCGCACGCCTCGGCCTCGACAAGCCGCTCTGGCAGCAGTTCACCGACTGGATGACAGGTATCTTCGTCGGCGATTTCGGAACCTCCCGGTGGACCGGCGGGCCGGTCGGGGACGAGATCTCCAGCCGGCTGGAGCTGTCCATGCAGGTCGCCATCATGGCTACGATCCTGGCGACGCTGATTGCCGTTCCGCTGGGTACTCTCGCCGCGCTCTTCAAGGATTCATGGATCGATCGCACCATCCAGGTCTTCGCGATCGCGGGGCTCGCCGTGCCGTCCTTCTGGCTCGGCATGCTGATGATCATGTTCCTCCTGATCTTCTTCAACTGGATCCCGCCGCTCACCTTCACGCCGATCTACGTCGACCCCTGGCATAACCTCTCGCAGCTCATCTGGCCGGCCCTTGCCGTGGGCTATCGCTACTCGGCCGTGGCCACCCGAATGACGCGCTCCACAATTCTCGAGGTGCTGCAGGAGGACTACATCCGCACTGCGCGGGCCAAGGGCGTGTTTGAGCGACTCGTCGTTTCCCGCCATGCGATGCGCAATGCCATGCTGCCGGTGGTGACCGTCATCGGCCTCGAATTCGCGTTCCTCATCGGCGGTCTGGTCGTCACCGAGCAGGTGTTCAACCTGAACGGCATCGGCAAGCTGTTCGTCGAGACCGTGACGCGCGCCGACTACACCATGGTGCAGGCGCTGGTGATGCTGGTTGCGACCTTCTTCATCGTCATCAACTTCCTGGTCGATCTGCTCTATGCGGCGCTCGATCCACGTATCCGGTACCGCTGACATGGCCATCGTCGAGGAAACCCCGCGGATCACCTACAAGGTGCCGAAGAAGCGGCACCCGGTCCTGCAGTTCGCCTTCACGCAGCCGTTGGGTGCGGCCGGCCTGGTGTTCATCATCGCGCTGTTCATAGCCGGCATCTTCGCCGAGTACGTGGCGCCTTACGACCCGCTGGCGCTCGACTACGGCGCCATGCTCGCCCCGCCGTCGTGGGATCACCTGATGGGCACGGACGCCTTCGGGCGCGACGTGTTCTCGCGCATCATCTACGGCGCGCGGACGGCGTTGGCGGTTGGCTTCCTGTCGTC
>JAWLCO010000162.1:0-7299 GCA_041687075.1 Hyphomicrobiaceae bacterium
CACGAACGGATCTGAACAGGGGCCGCCGTCTCGCCCGCTACTTCGTCAGCCCAAGTGCCCGCGACACGGAGCTCCAGCCACGGACGAGCGGACCCATGGACGGGATGCTGCTGCTGTTCGAGGGCGACGCTGAGGGTGTCACGCTGGCAGTGACGGGCGTCAGCGACGCAGTGCCGTTGCGAATGCTGGCCAGCGTGCGCTTTTTCGGGCCCGGAGCGACAATCCTTTCCTCCGCGATCTGCAGGTCGGTGCCGGTCGGTACGAAAGGCTCAGGCGCTACCTTTTCATAGGGCGGGCAGTAGCCATTCGGGTCCAGCTTTGCGGGATCGACGGGATAGCGGAACTCCGGATTGACCACATAACGCCTCTCGCAGACGGCAATCTTCGGCGGCACCCGGGTCAGCTCGAAATAGTCGTAGCCCTCCTTGAGGGTCTTCCAGAACGGGTAGTGCGGGCTGTCCTTGTGCAAGGCCATCTTCTCGTCCGTCATCCGGAACGGGTAGGCATGCACCTCGAACGCCTCCTGGCCGTTGATGAAGGATTCCCGCGCCAGCCCATAGATCTCCTCGATCAGCGGGTCGGTCATGGCATAGCACCCGGCCGACTTGCACTGGCCGTGCACCATCAGGAACTCCCCGGTGCGCTTGTGCGCCCGATCGAATGCGTTCGGATAGCCGAGATTGAAGGCAAGGTGGAAATTCGAGTTCGGGTTCATCTGGTGACGGGTCACCCGATAGAATCCCTCCGGCGCCTGCTTGTCGCCGCGCTTCGTCTTGGGGCCCAGATCGCCCGACCAATGGCAGATCGGGTAGGTCTTGAAGTGATAAAATCGTCCGTCGTCGCGCTGCTTCCAGATCTCCAGCTCGGACTCTTCCTTGAAGATCCGGACGAAGATCGGCTGATCGATGCGCATGTCCTTCCTGCCGAGGAGCATCATGGTCTCTCTCGACAGTGGCTGCAGGTGCGGCGCGAGATCTATTTTCGCGCAGGCCGCCACCAGTCCGGCCGCAACGATCAGAACCCCGACATGGATGCCGCGCATAAGCCCCCGTCCCAGGTCCTCGAGCTGAACACCGTGCCCCGGCGCACGCCCGATTCGTGTGACCTGCCTTGGTAAAGAATCAGTTAACAACGCGACGCAAAAGCACTTGGCCGCTGAGCCGCCGCGGTGTCAAGTGCGACTGTGCACGGGGATTTTGTCGGGCAAAGGGCGCCCGATCGACCGTCCGGGATCAAACGAATCAATGAGTTAGATCGTGCGGCCGATCTGCATGAAACGCTCGTGGCGCTGCTTGCGGATTTCGGCCGGAGACTGACCATCAAACTCGGCAAGCGCCTCAGCGAGCGCGTCTCCGGTTGCAGCGATCGCCTTGTCCGGCTCGCGATGGGCACCGCCGACCGGCTCCGGAATGATCTCGTCGATGACCTTGAGCTGCATGAGATCCTGGGCAGTGATCTTCATGCTGGTTGCCGCATCGATGGCCCGCGCCGAATCGCGCCACAGGATGGAGGCTGCCGCCTCAGGTGAAGCGACCGTGTAGATGGCGTGCTCCAGCATGAGGATGCGGTTGGCGGTGGCAATCGCAACGGCGCCGCCGGAGCCGCCTTCGCCGATCACGACGGCAACGATGGGCACGCCAAGCGCCAGACAGCAGTCCGTCGACCGCGCAATGGCTTCTGCCTGCCCGCGCTCCTCGGCACCGATTCCCGGATAGGCACCTGCCGTGTCGATGATCGTGATGACCGGAAGGCCGAACCGGTCGGCCATCTCCATCAGGCGCACGGCCTTGCGGTAGCCCTCCGGACGAGCCATGCCGAAGTTGTGGCGAATGCGGCTCTCCGTATCGGAGCCCTTCTCATGGCCGATCACCATGACGGACTGGTCACGGAAGCGGCCGAGGCCTCCGACGATGGCCTGGTCTTCAGCGAAATAGCGGTCTCCCGCCAGCGGCGTGAAGTCCTCGATCAGGCCGTTGATGAAGTCGAGCGTATGCGGGCGGTCGGGATGGCGCGCGACCTGCGTCTTCTGCCACGGAGTGAGCTTGGCATACGTCTCCGCAAGGATCTGGTGCGCCTTCTGCTCGAGCTTGGCGATCTCCTCGGAAAGCGAAACGGCATTGTCGCCATCGCTCAGGGCCTTCAGCTCGGCGAGCTTGCTTTCCAGCTCCGCGACCGGCTTCTCGAACTCGATGTACGTCCTGATGGGCTGTCGATCCATGAATGACCACGGTTTGCCGCAGCCTTAAGCGGCGGCCGGCTGCATTTGGCCCGGACAATCGCCAGGGTCGAGGCTGAAAGTCAAGAATACACCGCGGCGCACCATGATCCAGTGCCACGGAGATGCAGCAGGGCCAAGTATTCCCAACATATCAGACAGCTGCTCGCCAAAGCTTAACGCAGTTTGGCACGCGCCAGCGGATGATGCTGCAAGACGAGGCGGCGCAGTCGCTCTTCGAGCACGTGCGTGTAGATCTGCGTCGTCGAGATATCTGCGTGTCCGAGAAGCTGCTGAACCGCGCGCAGATCGGCGCCGCGGTCGAGGAGATGGCTTGCGAACGCGTGCCGCAGCACGTGCGGGCTGACGCGGCGCGGGTCGAGGCCCGCCGCTTCGGCAAGCTCCTTCAACTCCTGCGCAAGCCGCTGTCGCGTCAGGTGCCCCTGGGCGCTCTTCGACGGAAACAGCCAGCGGGTCCGCACCATGGGGGCGAGGCCGTCTTCAGCTTGTTGCCCCATTTCCAGGTAGCGGTCGAGCGCAGCGCGGGCCGCCGCATTGAGCGGCACCAGGCGCTCCCGGCCGCCTTTGCCCTTGATCGTGAGAACACGCGAATCGCCCTGCAGGACGGAACGCGGCAGCGATACCAGCTCCGAGACGCGCATTCCCGTCGCGTAGAGCATCTCGAGCAGGCAGTAGAGGCGTAGCGCAATGAAGCGCTCTCGGCCCGTGGTGCCATCGATCCGTGCGCGAGCCGTCGCGATCAGCCGGTCGACTTCGGCCACCGACAGCGTTTTCGGCAGGCCCTGGCTGATCTTGGGGCCCTGAATGCCGAGTATTGGGTCCTCGGCAATATGACCTTCCGCGAGCAGGAACTTGTAAAGCTGCCGCAAGGCGGAGAGCCGTCGCGCGCGGGAGGAGGCGGCCATGCCCTGCTCGGTGAGGGATTTGAGATAGGCGGAGACGTCGGCCGAGCGGACCTCCGTGAGCCTGACGCGGCGGCCTCCAAGGAACCCTCCAAAGTCCTCAAGATCACGGCGATAGGCTTCCAAGGTGTTCGCCGCAGCGCCGCGTTCGGCAGCGAGCATCTCGAGGAATGAATCGATCAGCAGATCGGGTTTCGGCATCACCAGTCCGCTAGTGGCTCGCGGAGCGCGGCCAGGCGCCGAAAAGGGCCTCGAAACCGATCTGACGGGCGTCGGCCTCGAGCCCGACCCGCTTCAGCGCCCGTATCGCATCGCCGAGCGCAATCATGTGGGCGCCCTCCGCGCCCTTCGGGCCGAGCGTCTTCATGACCAGGAGCACGGTTCGTGCAAACTGCTTCCGGCTCGACGCTTCCTTGAGCTCGGTGAGCACGCCGGTTTCAGGCAAGTGGCCGTCGTTCGGCTGCGGCGTGCTGCTGGCGGCGTGCCAGAGCTGCATCGGCACTTGGTAATCGAGCGCGTCGAGCACGGTCGCGAGCCGATGCAGGACAGGAGCGCTGAACCCGCCATGCAGGGCGAGGGCCTCGACGGCCGGAAGATGGAGGCCACGCGGCGCCCGCAGATCGGCATTCGCGATATCCGAGAGGGCCAGCCAATGCTCGAGGCGGTCACCATCGCGCCGGCCGGCGGTCACGGCCGTCCACCAGGCGCGCGCACCGGCGTGGTTGCCCGCGACCAGCGCCGCTTCGACGGCCGTCTCGCCGAACCAGGCAAGCTCCGCCGCCTTCGGGATCGTCTCGGCCAGGGGAGCCGCAATCGCCAGTGCGCTGTAGTAGAGGCCCGCCCGCCGCGCATCGTCCACGAATGCGCGCAGAATCTGGGCCAGCCGGACGGGGTGGCGCTCTGCCTCTGCCGCCTGGAGCAACAGGGCGCGGCGGAAGAGCGGGTCAGCTTCGGAGGCCAGCGGCCGCGCAAGATCGCCCGGCCCGAACCGCTGCGCCCGGTAAGCGTTCGCCAGAGACTCCGGGTCAATGACGTTGAGCCGAGCGGCGGCTTCGGCAGCAGCGACCCGGAGCCGCTCGTCGGTGGAGGGGTCGAGGACCAAGGCGGACAGCAGGGCGGCGTCTGCATGCTCGATCACCGCGGCCCGGTCGACGGCATTCGCAAGCTGCAGCAGTCGATAATGAGTGGGCGTCATGCGGCCGGTGCGCGGCAGCCGTGGTTTGCCGCCGCTTGCGATGGCATTCAGCGCGCTGATGAGTCCGGCATCCTGGACGCCCTCCTCGCGGGCGAGTTCCGCGGCCAGCGAAGCAGCCGAGGTATTGCCGGCTGCCGCGGCGCAGAAGCCGGCCAGAACGAGCATTTCCCCGCCGAGCTGCCGCGGCAGGTCCTGCTTGCGTGCGGCGGCATCCCGTACGCTGCTGCAGCCCGTATCGCGCCGGCCGACAGCGATGTCATAGCGAGCCGACAGGGCCGTCATGAGCGGGTCGGATGGTGCAGGTTTCGCGGCCGAGAAGAGCTCACCCAGGGCCTGCAACTGCCCGGAGCGATAGAGCGCTTCCGCACGCACCGCGGTGAACTGGGCCGTGCTGGCGCCAGCGGGCTCGGAGCCGGCCGCGTTCATGAGACGGCGCCATAACCCCATCAGGGCCGGCGACAGCGGCGGCAGCTCGAGCCCCGCCATGATCTGCTCGGCCGTTGCGAGATCGATGCCCGTCCACGGATCGAACGGCAAGCCCGACCCGTCGCTGGAGATGACCGGAGGCAGCTCTGAACGCTCTATGGGGGCCAGAAGAGGAGCCATCGGAGCCGGCTGCGGCGCGTGCGGTCCGGATCTCGGGGGCGGCAGATCGCGCCGGTAGAGGTCCTGTCTCTCCGGTTCGCGCCGTTCCGGTCGCGTGCCCCAAGGTGGGTAGCGATCATCGAACGGGCGCCAGCCTTCCTGCGCACTGCTCACCGGCGCGGCCGCCACTGCGCCCACCAACCAGACCGTCATCATCAGGGCAGCAGCAGGCTGGCGGTTCATCCCTCGCGCCCCCCCAAGTTGCTCCGTATCCCGTTCCGTCCAGCGGCTCTCGACGCGATTACTGACGAACCTTGATGCCCGGCACCGGGGTCGAGACCTCCCGAGGCTCAGGCTCGAAGTACACCGCGAGTGCCCACAAGCCACCGTAGGCAACACCGGCCACGATGCCCGTGATCATGAGAAATCGGAAGAGGGTGGGCATGTCCGTTAACCTACACGATGCGTCTTGCTGCTCCAAGTGTTGCCATTTGGGCTGCATTAACCAAAACGACAACGCGGGCTCAAGCAACAGCGCGGCCTGACCAGCACGGGGGCATGCCGTGCCTTGTGTCGATAGGTGGCTTGTGTGACGGTCAGCCGCCATCTATGACCGGACATGGCAGATCCGTCGGCTTAGTCATGGTTCGATTCGGTTGCAACGTGAAGCATAAGGGCGCCGCTGCGTGCGAGAGTGGCCGAGCGATCCGCAAGGCGCTCGGCACGAGATCGCTTGTGATGGTGGGCCTGATGGGCTGCGGCAAGACTTCCGTCGGCCGGCGGTTGAGCTCCAAGCTGGATCTGCCATTCGTCGATGCGGACGAGGAAATCGAGACGGCGGCCGGCAAGTCCATCAACGAGATTTTCGCAGACCACGGAGAGGCACACTTCCGTGACGGGGAGCGGAAGGTCATCGCGCGGCTGCTGAAGGGCGGCCCACAAGTATTGGCGACCGGCGGCGGCGCCTTCATGCATCCCGAGACGCGGCAGAACATCAAGCGGGCCGGCATTTCGATCTGGCTCAAGGCCGACCTTCCCGTGCTCATGCGGCGGGTGATGCGGCGAGACAACCGGCCGCTGCTCAAGACCACCGACCCGGAGGCCCGCATGCGCGAGCTGATGGAGGAGCGCTACCCCGTCTACGCCGAAGCAGACCTCATCGCCAACAGCCGCGATGTGCCTCACGAGGTGATCGTGGAGGAGATCTTGGACGCACTGTTGAAGGGTCCGCTATCCGGTGGCGCATCCAGCAAAAAACAAACGCCGGTGGCCGCCCCCGGCACGACGGGCGGATAGGGCGAGCCGATGCCGACCAGCAGCTCGCAGGCTGATGCCAAAACCGGCCGGGATCGCCGCCGTGTCCACGTGGCGCTCGGGGACCGCGCCTATGACGTCCACATCGGGCCGGGGCTACTGAAAGACGCTCCGCGGCTGATCGAGGCCGCGCTCGGCTCATGCCGCTGCGGCATTGTCACTGACGTGCATGTCGCGGCCAGCCACCTGCCGGTCCTGGAGGCCAGCCTCGCCGAAGCCGGGCGGCATGCCGGGTCAATCGTGCTGCCGGCAGGCGAATCCACAAAGTGCTTCGCGCAGCTGGATCGCCTGTGCCAACAGCTCCTCGAAATGGGGCTAGAACGCGGGGACGCGGTGATCGCCCTGGGCGGTGGCGTGATCGGCGATCTGGCCGGCTTTGCCGCGAGCATCGTCCGCCGCGGCATGCGTTACGTCCAGATCCCGACAACGCTGCTTGCCCAGGTCGATTCTTCGGTTGGCGGCAAGACCGGCATCAATACCCCGCAGGGCAAGAATCTCGTCGGAGCCTTTCACCAGCCGAGCCTCGTGCTGGCCGATACCTCCGTGCTGGCGACGTTGCCGCCTCGTCAGATGCAGGCCGGTTACGCCGAGGTCGCAAAGTACGGCCTGCTCGGCGACTCCGGCTTTTTTGCCTGGCTGGAAGAGAACTGGCAGAGACTGTTCCAGCACGACCCGGCGGCGCTGCTGCATGCCGTCGGGCGCTCGGTCGAGATGAAAGCGGAGATCGTGGCCCGCGACGAGACTGAAACAGGCGAAAGGGCGCTTCTCAATCTGGGCCACACGTTCGGGCATGCCCTGGAAGCCTGGACCGGCTACTCGGACCGGCTGCTGCATGGAGAAGCGGTGTCCATCGGCACGTGTCTCGCCATCCGGCTTTCCGAAGAGCTGCAGTATTGTCCCCCACAGACCGCGGCACGTGTTGCTGCGCACTTGAAGACGGTGGGCCTGCCCACCCAAATTCAGGACATTCCCGGGCCAGGTGATCTGCCGAACGCGCGTCAGATCGTGCACCTCATGCGTCAGGACAAGAAAGTACGGCAAGGCCGGATGACGCTCGTGCTGATCAA
>JAWLCO010000163.1:0-7215 GCA_041687075.1 Hyphomicrobiaceae bacterium
AGGCCGACGGCGAAATTGCCGTAATAGCGATATTCGATCTGCTTTGCCGCGCTGCTGCCACCGCCGCCCTTGCCGCCCCCACCTGCCTGTGAGGTGACGACCTCCTCCTCGAACTCCGTGGCCCAGATCACCTGGCCGCCGACTCGCGCGCGTCCGTAGACGCGAGGGATCGGCGCGCCTTCTGTTGACGCGGTTACACGGAGATCGGAAAGCCGCGGACCTGTGAATGTGCGACTCTGCCCGGAGGCTCCAAACAGCGCCTGATCGACGAATGAGCCGGCAAGCGCACCCACCTGCGCGCCAATTGTTGCGCCTCCGATTGTAGCCCCGAGAAGGGTTATACCGGAGGGTAGCAATGCGCTGCCTGCGGCAGCACCTGCAGCGGCAAGAGCAAGCGTAGCCATCAGCTTTTGACCCCGGGAAACAAGAAGACGCCAGCGAGGTGTCTGCGCCACCAAGGTGCGAATGCCACCTCGGCCACCGGCGCGCCTTCCATGGCGTGGATCATGGTGGCGTTGGTCGCGAGGATCGCGACATGCTTGGCGGGAAGCGATGTCCGAAGGCGGAAAACCAGAACATCTCCCGGCCGCGCCCTTGCCCTTTCAATCTCGACGAGGTGCTCGCGTGCGGCTTCCAGCAGCGTTTCGCGCCCGCTCGCCTCAGCCCAGTCGCGCGTGTACGGCGGCAATGCGGCCGGCTCGGTGCCGTAGAGTGACCGCCAGACCCCACGGACAAGGCCGAGACAATCAGTGCCGACACCGGCAAGGCTCGCCTGATGATGATAGGGCGTGCCAATCCAGGAGCGAGCCACACGAACGATCTCGGACCGTGATACATCTAGCCGACTAACACTCATCAACCGCCGCCCCTGCGCGCATAGGAGGTGAGGAAGTCGTTTCCCGGCATGTGCGGAAAGCCGCGAAAATTGACCGTATTGGCGAATTTCTCTCGACATGTCGAAAGCTGCTTGTCGCAGCCGGCCGTGACCTCGATTTCGTCGCCGAGGGCGACGGCATTCGCCGGCTCCTGCCATAGCTCTATGAGAGTTGCGCCCTCACGCCGGCGGTGTGAGCGAACTTCTATCCGGCATCCCTGATTGGCGCCCGACCTGAATGTCAGCAGCCCGCGCGCGAACCAGCCTTCCGCGAAACTTTCCAGTCCGCTGACCTCGAATGCGCGTGATGATGCGGCACCGCTGACAATTCCAATTGCCCGGTACGTACCCGTACCGAGATCGACACTGCATCGGTGGTCACCCAGATCGGCATCGCAGGTGAATTGGAACAGCCGCCCGTTCGGCTGCTGGAGGTAATGCGAAAGACCTCTCACCTCGGCCCGAAATGATGGCCCGGAGCGGCTGACCTGGCCAAGGCTGCCGGTGCGCATCAGCACGCGCTGTTCAGTGTCGCTCCAATTGACGCGGAAAATCTCAACCCGCGCATCATCATAGAGCCCGCCTGCGAGATCATCCTCATTGAGACGATCCGACCTCAACGCGCTTTCCACTTCGAGATCGTCCACGCCAAGGCCGACGCTATGCTTCATTTCCGTTGCAGTGAAACCGGCTGCTGCCTCGAACGTCGTCCCATCGAAGAACAAATCCCGGTCGTGATCCGTGAAGCCGATTTGGACGCCGTCGCGACGCGTCAGCCGCCAGCACCAGCAGAGCGTGGTGACGCCGCTGTCAAGATGGGCCTGCAGGCCCGTAGGCAAAGTCTTCATAGCCGGATTTCGACGATCGGAATGTTGGGGATGGCGCCGTGCCGGAAACCCTGCAGACTTATTTCGAGTCTGTCGGTGTCGAAGCGAACCGGAACATCAAAGGCAAACCCGGCAGTGATCCGAGCTCCGGAGGGCGGAATATACCCCGGCTGGAATGTCACGAGGCCGGTCGAGCTATCGATAGTGACCGCTACGCCTTCGGGCTGCATCGCTCCGTCGACGGCTACGAGAACACTATTTTCGACGGGCTTTCTGATTTCACGGATCCAGGGCGCATGCGCGCTGCCGTAGGTCTTTCGAAGCTGAAAGGTTGCCGTAGCCCCGTCTCCCGTCCCGATCACCTGATCGGTGGCCGAGGGCACCTGCGAGGGCGGGCAGGACTTCCAGTCGGAATGATCACGCCAGCGGAACCCGTAAAACCGTCCGCGCCTTTCCTCGAAGAAGGCAATCACCGCATGTAAGTCGTCAAGTGATTTGACACCGTACCCCGCGTTATAGCTGCGCCTGGAATCAGCCCACCGGCTGTTCCTCTCTTCATATCCGGAGCCCAGAACGACGACGTCCGTGCGCCGCTCCGGTCCGCCGACCGCGCCTCGCGCAATTTCGGTCGGAAACCGCACCTCGTGAAAAACCATTCAGGCACCTTGCTGAATTGAGCTGCCGCCCCAACCAGGGCGCTACAGGTTCCGCTGGCCCATAGTCACTGCGCGCGCGAGCATCGCGGCGATCTGCGATTCCGAGCGCCGGAAGCTTTCTGCATCGGGCGTCGATACGTTGATGGTGACCGACACACCGGCACCACCCTGCGCGCGTACGCCGAGCTTCCCGTCCGGCCCGCGCGCCAGCGGCATGATTGCTTCGGGCCCACGCTCGCCAGCCAGACCGACGCGGCCATTGCTGAGCGGAAATGTCACCGGGCTCGCGATAACGCCTCCCGATGCGAATGGAATTGGGAGTGCATTCTGCACCACCCCTCCTTTTGCGAACGCAACGCTGCCGGAAAAGGCGCCGCCGACCAGAGATGCTATCCCCTGCTCCAAGGGACGGAATGCGGCCTGCAGAGCCATACGTGACAAACTCAGAGTCAGCGAGCGTAGCACATCCCCCAAATCCCGGCCCCGAAGCGCTACACCCTGAAACGCATTCGTCAGCGCCACCCCGAATTGCCGGCCGATGCGCGTCGCGTTCGCCAGCTCCTGCTGCAGTTTCGAGGTATCGGCGTCGATCGCGACCGTCCAGGTTTCGAAAGGTTCAGCCATTTTGAGTCGAGTTCCCAATCTTTTCCCGAGCCGGTCGGCCATCCGGGTACGCTTGCATCAGCTGGCCGAGCTCGCTGCGGGACAGTGGATCGATCCGTGGTGGACCGTTCAGCGCGCCAAGCGCGGCAGCGAGCTCTTTCGGTGTCATCGCCCAGAAGGTCGCTGGCGGAAGCCGCAGCAGGCCGAGCCCCACCGCCATTACTGCGTCCCATGGAAAGGGTCACGCGTGCGCACCTCCGGGCGCGAAGCATTCGCCTGCCCCGCCGCATCAGCCGGCAACCCAAATGTTGCCGACAGGAGCCGGGCAACAATGTCGACGATGCCGAGAACACCGCCTTCGGTGCGCATTGCCTTCACTTCATCATTCGTGACCTCATGCCCTGCCCCGCGCAAACCGGCGCCGATGATGCGTACCGCATCCGCAGCGCTCAGCCGGCCCTTTTCGAACCGCTGCGCCAACGCCAGCATGTCGTCGTCACCGAAAGCCCCCTCGAGCTCGGCAAGCGCGCCGAGCGTCAGGCAAAGCGTCCAGGTCTTTCCGTTGAGGCAGGCCTCGATTTCCCCGCGATGCCGATTTGCCATTTCTCACTCCTTGATCAAAGCGCGGAAAAGCTCAACTCGCCGGCGGAGTCGAGCGTCAGGTCGAATGAAACTTCGCCGTCATGCCGGCCGGACAATTCGAAAGAGGTGATCTGAAACGGCCCTTCGACCATCCCGAAATCCGGGATGACCACCTGCCACGCGCGGATCAGACCATCAAAGAAGACTTCGCGGATCGTGGCGTCGGAGGCGGCATCCTTGAAAATGCCGGAGCCAGCGATTCGGGCGCTCTTTGCACCTGCGCCAGACAGCAGCTCGCGCCATTGGCCAGCCGACTCCTGGTGGGTCACATCCACCGTCTCGGCATTGAATGCAATTGAGCGCGACCTTAAACCAGCGACCGTTTCGAACGTACCAAGACCGTCGGAATCGATTTTGAGCAGGAGGTCCTTGCCTTTTTGTGCTGACATTTCTCGAACTCTTTCCAATCTGGATTTCTGGATTTCTAACTCAGAGGCTCTGTCACGGCGCGCAGGCGGATGACGCCGCGGAAGCGCTCACCATCGGGCTCGCGGCGCGTTTCCGAGTACTCGTGCCTGAGATTGATCAACCGATGCCCAACGAGCGGAAGATCCCGGTCATGCAGGGCTCTGCGGATGGCTGCGATGATCTCCTGGAGCTGACCGCGGCCTTCCGCGCGCGACCAGACGTGAAGGGTAATGAGGTGCTCTTCACCATTTTCGCCGCCGGTGCTCCAGTCGCGTACCGTGCTCTGAGCAAAGGTTACGTAAGGATATGCCGCCTTACGCGGCACGTGGTCGTAGATCCGCGCGCCACCGAGCGCGGCGAGGACGCCCGCATCAGTACTGAGCGTCTCGTGGAGCGCGACTTGCAGTGTCCGGCCGGACGATGTCATGGCTCACCTCGTCTTGCTGAACGGAGCGGCTTCGATTGCTGGCGGCATCACGCCTGACGCGTTGTGCCGCCCCGCTTCGAGCCGCTTCACGCATTTCCCTGGCGGCACGCTGGAGCCGGCGCCCGAGATCGTCGATCCGAACGGATACCTTCATGGGTTGCGCTCCTCACATAGACAGCTCACCCAGCGGCGCCGGCCCTCGATATCGCGAACGGATCTGATATCGAGGATGCGCTCGCCGAGCACGAATCGCATTTCGGGAGCAATTTCCGGGCGAAAGCGCGTGCGCACTTCGTAAGCAGCCGTTGCCGCTATGCTGTCCGCCTGAAAGATTTCGCTGCCAGACAATGGAACGACTTCCGCCCATAACGTCGCGACAGGATGCCAGCTGATTTCCGCGCCGCCACCCTCGCCGGCGCTGCGGGAGGGAGCTTCGAGCACCACCCGATGGCGCAGCGCGCCAATGCGCGGGCCCTTCATAGCCGCACCGTGCGATACGGCATCAGCAGCGCCGAAATCGGCTCCGGAACAGGCGTTGGCGTTTTGCCGAGGTCTACCGGCTCGCGGTGCTCATACCAATGGGCAACCAGCATGAGCAGCGCGTGCCGGACGGCGGGCGGCACATCGTCCGCCGAATCGCCAAACCCTGCGGTGAACGCGATCTCGATACCGAGCGCCGGGACGCCGGGCCTCGGCCAGGCTCCCGAGGCCGAGATGAGCCGCGCAGGTTTACTCGTTCCGTCGATGGTGAACCCATCCAGCGACAGCTCGTCGACCGTTCCGGTTTCGCCCGTTACCCGGACGGTCTCGACAGACTGTAGCGGCCATATCGGAAAATGCAGCTCGCGGCCATCTGGCCAACTGTCGAGCTTCCACGACCAAATCTGGCTGATCAGCACGATGTCGAGCGCGGCTTCGATCTGCAGGCGAGAGGCAGTGATGAGGCTCGCGAGATATGCGTCCTCGTCGCTATGGTCTATGCGCAGATGCGCCTTCGCTTCGTCCACCGTGACGGGCTCCACGGCGGGCGCAGCGGTCAAAACCAGGCCCATGATGGCTCCACTTGCGAATTACGAAGAAGAAATGCGGGCGGAGTCGCCTTGGGGGAGGGAAGTCGGAGGCGGCGCCTCCGCCCGCTGGGCTCGCGCGGAAAGTCAGACGCGAGCCGGTCTCGCGAGGGCGATCATGCGGCACCCTCGCGGGGTGAACCTGTCCGGCGTGGACTAGGCGGCGAACTTCAGCAGCTTGATGGCTTCGAAGTCCTGCACGCCGCCGCCGACGCGCTTCGTCGTGTAGAACAGCACGTACGGCTTGGCGCTGTAGGGATCGCGCAGCACGCGGATGCCGACGCGGTCGACGATCAGGTAACCGCGGCGGAAGTCACCGAACGCGATGGCATGGCTGTCGGCCGCGATGTCCGGCATATCCTCCGACTCGGCTACCGGGAAGCCCATCAGGCTTGCGGCTTCGCCAGGCTTGGCGGAGGGCTGCCAGAGATAGCTGCCATCGGCATCCTTCATCTTGCGCACGACGGATTGCGTCGCGCGGTTCATGACGAAATGGCCGTTGGCGCGATACTCGCCCTTCACGGAATAGACCAGGTCGATGAGCTTGTCGGCCGGATCCGTTTCCGGGAACGCACCGGATACGCCGGTTGCGATCGTGCCGATGTTGCCCCAGCTCCACGAGGCATTATCGACGGTCGGGTAGCTGAGGAACCCCTTGGGCTTGTTCACGCCATCGCCGACGACGAACGATCTACCCTCCTGCGCAGCGAAAGTCGCCCGCACTTCCTCGGCGATCCACTGGTCGATGTCGACCGCAGCGTCGTCGAGCAGCGTCTGCGTCGCCGCCGGCATGGCGTAGAGCTCCATCGTCGGGAAGGCGAGCTCGGCGAGCTTCGGGGTGCTCGTTTCGGGACGCGCCTCCGTTTCGCCAACCCAGCCCGTCTCGAGGCCGGATATCGCGTACGGCTTCTTGTAAACCGAGCCCGACACTTGTCGCACGCCGGCGATGGCGCGGATCGGCGAGATGCCCCGGACTGCCCGGTTTATGGCGCGCTCCGTCTCTTCGGGCACGACGTAACCGCCATCCGTATCCGAGCCGACCGACAGCCCCTTGCTCTCGAAACTGCGCAGCATATGGCTTTCGCCGCGGCGCATGTAGCCGTCGAACGCCGACTTGTGGTCGAGACCACCGGAAAGGCGGACGGCTGAGCTTAACTGCGGCCGGCCCGACTTTTGAACGAGCTCGTCGATGACCCCCTTGTACTCGTCGAGCGCCCGGTCGATGCGCGCCAGCTTGTCGACGGTGACAACGTCGGCGCGCATGTAGCGCTCGATTTCCGAAAGGCGCTGGTCGTTCGTCTCCTTGAAGCCCTCGAAGGCCCGCATGAAGTCGTCGAAGGCAATGCTGAGATCCGCGTGGGATGCGGATTTCACCTCGAGTCCCTTGTCATTCAGCATGATAGTCTGAATCCTCTCATAAGAAGGGGTTGACTGAGGAGCCGCGTTGCCTCGGCCATCTGCCTCAGCAGCCGCTTCTCCCAACTTGAGGCCTGCCCCGCATCCCGCAGGAGCCGTAGGCCCTTGAGGCCATCGCGCAGCACCGCGCGCGCCTCGGAGCGCGTGAACCCAGCGTCCTGCGTGAGCCACCGCTCGAACTCCCGTTCGGTAGGCATGCGGCCGCCGAACGGATGCGATTTGACCGTCGAGACCCGCGCCTCCGGCAGCATCGGGAACGTGACGATCGAAATTTCCCAGAGATCGATCTTTTCCA
>JAWLCO010000164.1:0-6905 GCA_041687075.1 Hyphomicrobiaceae bacterium
GGTTACAGCGGCGTCTGGTCAACGATCTGCCAGAGCCGACCTCGGTCCACTGGCATGGCATACGGATCGACAACGCGATGGACGGTGTCGCAGGGCTCACTCAGGATGCCGTCGCGCCGGGGCAGAGCTTCGACTACGATTTCGTGGTGCCCGATGCGGGAACCTACTGGTATCACGCACATAACCGTTCCTGGGTGCAGGTCGCTCGCGGCCTGCACGGGCCGCTGATCGTCGAGGAGGCCGAAGCGCCCGAGGTTGATCGCGAGGAAATCCTCGTGCTCGACGACTGGCTGCTCGATCGCGATACGGGGCTGATCGACGACAGTTTCAACCATCCGATGATGATGAGCCACGCCGGCCGGATCGGCAATCTGATCACCGCGAACGGGCGCTTCGACCTCTCCGTCCCGGTGCGGCGCCACGCGCGTCTGCGCATGCGGCTCATCAACGCGTCCAACGCGCGGATCTTTCCGCTTCAACTCGACGGGTTGCGGGGATGGATCGTGGCGCTCGACGGCATGCCGCTCGCCGCGCCCGAGATGCTGGACGACATTCTCATCCTCGGCCCCGCCCAGCGCGCCGACCTGATCGTCGACGTGATGGCCGGGGAAGGCGAGATCGCGCATCTCGCGCGGATCGGCAACGATGACCGACCGGCCCCCTTGGTGGCCTTCCCGGTTTCGGGCAGTGCCGCGCAGAGGCCCCGCGCGGCGCCGGACGCCTTGCCCCCCAATCCCGGCGACGGCATACCGTCGCTGGCCGATGCCCGGCCGTTGCGGCTGGTGATGGCGGGCGGGGCCATGGGCCGGATGGAGAGCGCCGTTCTGGGTGGAGAGCGTCTCGGCTTTCGGGAACTCGCGGCACGGGGACGGTTCTGGGCCTTCAACGAGATGGCCGAGATGACGCAAGAGCCGCTGGCCGATCTCTCCCTTGGCGAACCTGTGCGCCTTGAGATCGTCAATGAAACCGTCTTTCCCCATGCCATGCATCTGCATGGGATGCATTTCCGCGAGGTTCGCGACGGCAGGCCGGCCGGTCCCCTGCGCGACACGCTGATGATCGACCCGCGCGAAACCCGCGAGATCGCTTTCGTCGCAGACAACCCCGGCGATTGGCTGTTCCACTGCCACATGCTCAGCCACGCTGAAAGCGGCATGATGACATGGATTAGGGTGACATGAAGGGCTGGATGGTCATGGCCGCCCCGGCGGCGCTGGTGTTCGTGGGCGCAGCGGGCTGGATGGCCTTTCGCGGCGCACCAGACGCACCCGATGATCCAGCGGTGCCGGTCATGCCGGCCACGGTCGATGTCGCGCAAGGCGAAACGCTTTACGCCGATAGCTGCGCGTCCTGCCACGGCGCCAACCTGGAAGGTCAGCCGGAATGGCGATCACCGGGCCCGGACGGGCGGTTGCCCGCGCCGCCCCATGACGAAACGGGGCACACCTGGCACCACCCCGACAGGGTCCTGTTTCAATACACCAAGCTCGGCGGGCGGGCCGCATTGGCGCTGCAAGGGGTGGACTTCGACAGCGGCATGCCCGCCTTCGGCGAGACACTGACGGATCAGGAGATCTGGAACATCCTCGGCTACATCCAGTCGACCTGGCCAGAGCGCGCCCGCAGGGTGCAGGCCGAACGCACAGCAGCCGATCTGGCAAACGGAGGAAACTGAAATGAAAAAGACTGTTCCAATGGTCGTGACGGCGCTTGCGCTGCTGCTCCCAGTGCAGGCGTCGGCGCAGGATCTGTCAGAAGATCGCGTGCGCGAGCTGGTTCTGGAAACCATCCGCGATTATCCGGAGATCGTGATGGAGGCAGTTGCGATCCTGCAATCCCGCGAAGCCGAGGCCCAGGCTGCATCGCAGGCCGAGGTGCTCGCCCGCGAACGCGCCGCGCTGGAGCGGGATCGCAACGCGCCGGTTCTGGGCAACCCCGAGGGCGACGTTACCGTGGTGGAGTTCTTCGACTACAACTGCCCCTACTGCCGCAGCGTCAAACCCGAGATCGAGGCGTTGCTCGAGTCCGACCCGAACGTCCGGCTTGTTTATCGCGAGTGGCCGATCCTCGGCGATGGCTCTGTCTTTGCCGCCCGAGCGGCCCTGGCGGCCCGCAAGCAGGGCCTCTACGAGGAATTCCATTGGGCGATGATGGGCATGAACGGCCGCGCCAACGAGGCCTCGGTGGCGCGGATTGCCGAAGGGGTTGGCCTTGATATCGCGCAGCTACTCCGCGACATGGAGGCGCCGGAAGTGGAAGAGCACATCCAGAGCTCGCTGCATCTTGCGCAGGCTCTGGGCTTCAATGGCACACCGTCATTCGTCATCGGAGACGCTCTTGTGCCGGGTGTGATGGACCTCGAACAGTTGCAGACGCTCGTCCTTCAGGCGCGCAAGGAGGAGAATTGAAACGGCACGACAAAAAGGGGCTGAGCCGGCGCCGCTTCGTCATGACCGCCGCCGCGCTGTTCTCGCCGCCTGTCTCCGGGCCGCTTCTGGCCGACACCTTTCCGGGCGAGGGGCAGAAAATGGCCTGGGACGCGCAGGTGGCGCCGCCCTCATTCAACCTGGAAACGACCAATCCCTGGGGCCTGCATCAGCGTTTTCTGCCGCAACGCGTCGAGGCGCGTTCGGGGCTTGTCCCGGGTGACATCCATGTGGATGCGATCGCGCGCTATCTCTATCACGTCGAAGAGGGCGGAACGGCCATGCGCTTCGGCGTCGCCATCGCGCGCGGCAAACTCTATGAGCCGGGCACCTACACGATCCGCCGCAAGGTCCGCTGGCCGCATTGGACCCCGACACGGGCGATGATCGAACGCGAGCCGGAGCTGTACGAAGAATTCGCGGACGGCATGGAGCCCGGCCCGACGAACCCGCTGGGCTCGCGCGCGCTCTATCTCTTTGTTGGAAACCGTGACACCTACCTGCGGATCCACGGCTCCCCACATCCGCGATCAATCGGCGGGCGGGCAAGCTCCGGTTGCGTGCGGATGGTGATGGCGCATATCAACGCGCTCTACCCAAAAGTCGAAATCGGTGTGACAGCCCATCTGCACCCGCCAGACGGCTACGTCACGCCCCGAAGTTGACAGATCGGTCGATACAAGCACCAGCATCCGGCCCGGACACACGAAAGAGGACATGACTTGCAACGGACATTCGTCATCGGGATAGTAACCACCGCCTTTCTCGGCGGTTGCAGCGCAGTCGACGGGGCAGGGGGCACTCAGCCCGGCCCTGTTCCCGAGCAGGTGATCGCCCTTGCGGCACCTTATCAGGACATCTCCACCGCACGCTTCCTCCCGGAAGACGGATGCTACTGGTACCTTCATGCCGGTCCGGTCGAGACGACGCTGCTGCCGCTCAGAACCGCCGATGGGCGGCCAATCTGCACGGCGTCGGAATGAAAGAAAGGGGTATCGGCGTTTCGCCTCGCGGCACCCGGCCTGCACTCATGCGCCAGGGTCTGCCTTTCGGCGACGCGCCAATTCGCGGTAGAGCGCCTCTCGCGTGACGCCCAGCTCGGCGGCCACCTCCTGCCGGTGACCCCTTTCTGGCAAACGGTTTCCCTCTCCCAGCCAGGCGTCGAGGCGGTCCGCGACCCGCGGCAGCGACCGGACCTCGGCCCTGAGCCGCGCCGCCTGAACACTGCGCGCCAGCAGCGTGGACCAGCTTTCCGCCAGCGCCGGCTCGTCGACGAGCGCGGACAGGAAGCGCTGCTTCGGCAAACCTGCGACCACGCTTTGCTCGGCGGCGACAGCATCGCAGTGATACCGCGACGAATAGGCCGAAGCTTCGGCGATCACAGCGCCCGGCCCCGCGTTTTGCAGAACCATCAACGCGCCATGCGCCGTGTGACGCTGCAGATGCACCCTGCCGGAGCGCACCCAGTAGATGCTCGAGACCTCTTCGCCTGCCATGAACAACGTCTCGCCGGGGGCGAGCTCGGTATCGCGTGCGTCCTGAAAAAGCATCGAAATCGACATCCGCATGATTGCGATCATATGGTCGGTGGCGATGGCCTGCAACAAGAGGACGACAGTCAAACGGAGGCCTCATGATCCAATCAGCGTTACTCTTCACCCTTCTCGCGTCGCCCGGTCTCGCAATGGCGCAGGACGCGGCCGCTCAGCATGGCGGGATGCAGCACGTGCCCGCAATGTCCCACGAGGATCATGGGGTAAGCGCGGACGCTGCTGGCGGCGAGGTCACGGAGGGCGGACAGTCTGCCTTCGCAGCCGTTCAGGAGATCGTGTCGCAGCTATTGGCGGATCCCGAGACGGACTGGAGCCGCGTCGACATAGAGGCGCTGCGTCAGCATCTGATCGACATGGACAACGTGACGCTCCGCGCCCGCGTCCACGTCCAGGAGATCGAAGGCGGTGCCCGCTTCGAGGCGATTTCGGAGGACGCGGCAGTCACCAGCTCGATCCGTGCCATGGTCCCGGCCCACGTCGCGACGATGGATGGTGTCGAGGGTTGGACATTGCAGGCGGCGGAGATCCCGGGTGGCGCGGCATTGATCGTGACCGGCGCCGATCCCGCTCGCATCAGGGCACTCGGATTCATCGGCGTGATGACGGTTGGCATGCATCACCAAGCCCATCACCTCGCGCTGGCGACGCGGCAGAACCCCCACGCTCACTGAATGCGACCGGGGCATTCTGAATGATTGGCCCTCGGATTTCGATCGCGGTTCGAAGTTCCAGGTAGGCCGACGGTCCCTGAGAACCCTCCGCTCGAGGTCTTGGATACCATCCCTGGCGTACGAGAAGGGTAATGAAATGTCCTTCGCCATCCACCGACACGAGGGTTTTCAAACCAACCTGATCTTGCGAGAGGATCACCTTTTCCGATTTACCTGCCAACTACGTCTGCACATATCCGCTCTCCGTAGGCCATGATCCACTTGAACCGCCCCAGTATTTCCGGAGAACGGTCACATTTCTGCCTGTTCGGCTCTATACGCCAATGTTCATGGATCAGATCTGGTCATTCCTGTCGGATTTACGGTCGGTGGTCGCCGGTCCGACAAGTCGCCTGTGGCCAGTCTACCTCCTGGTCACACTGGCGATCTGCATGGTCGTCTACCGCCAGCAGGCCGAGCAGAAGTCGTTCATGCGATGGCTCTTTCCCAAGTCGATCTACCTGCACCCTTCGCATATCGTCGACCTGAAGATATTCATTCTCAACAGGAGCTTCGCCGCGTTCGGCATCTTTAATCTCGTCTTTTTCAGCCCTGTCGTTGCCCTGGCCATTGTCCATCTGGTCGGCTCGGGGCACACGTCGGCTCCCCTCCCGTCCGTGGTGATTGCACTCCTGCTTCTCGCCGTCAGCGACTTCTCGACCTACTGGGTGCACCGCATCCATCACGAGAGCCGCATCATCTGGCCCTTTCATGCGCTGCATCATTCGGCCGAGATCATGACGCCGATCACGGTCTATCGAAAGCACCCCGTCTACGACCTGATATCGTCGTTGGTTCGCGGCGTGCTCATCGGCGTGCTGCAGGGGATCATGCTCAGCGCATTCGGTCAGGCGCCCGCGGCCACCACCATCGCCGGCGTGAACGCCTTCTACGTCCTGTTCAACATTGCCGGCGCGAACCTGCGCCATAGCCATGTATGGCTCAGTTTCGGGCCGGTGATCGAGCACTTTGTCATCTCCCCGGCGCAACATCAGATCCACCATTCGCTCGACCCTCGCCACCACAACAAGAACTACGGCGAGGTGCTCGCCATCTGGGATTGGATGTTCGGCACACTCTACGTCCCGCGCTCCCGGGAAACCGTCGCATTCGGCCTGGGCGATCGCAACGGCAACCGCCTCGCGCAGCGCCATGACAGCCTGAGGGCGGCCATGGTCGTGCCCGTGCGCGACAGCCTGCGGCAGGTCGGCAAGTTGCTGGGCCGGCGCACCCGCGCCGGCGGGAACGGCACGGGCACGGACGATGCGTCAGGGTCCTTCGTCACGCCCGGAACGCCGTCGACCGGCACGGAGTAACCTCATGTCGCGGGGCTTTTCCATCTACCTCGATGCCGTACGCTTCGCGGCGGCGATGCTGGTGCTGATGTCGCACTTCGCCTATCCACGCTTCAGCGGCGGCCGCTGGTTGTGGATGCGGGAATTGAACCTCGGCAGCGACGCGGTCGTCATGTTCTTCGTGCTCTCGGGGCTCGTGATCGCCCATGTGGTTCATGCCAAGCCCGGAGGGGCCGGAACCTATGTCTTCGACCGCGCCACGCGGTTCGTCTCGGTGGCGCTGCCCGCGCTGGTGCTGGGGTTCGCCCTCGACCGAATGGGCACCTCGATCGCCCCGGAGGTCTATCCGTCCTGGGCATATTCCCATTTGCCGCTCTGGGAGATCCTGCTGCGCGGCCTGACGTTTTCAAACGAATGGAGCGGACAGGCGACACGGCTGGGGAGCAACGGTCCGTACTGGTCCCTGAGCTACGAGGCTGCCTACTACGCGCTCTTCGGCATCGCCATCTACACGCGCGGGGCCCGGCGCATCCTGCTTCTCGCGCTGGGCGGCTGGATAATCGGACCCAACATCCTGCTGCTGCTCCCGGCATGGCTGATGGGCGTCTTGGTGCAGAGGTGCGTCGCCCGGGGGCGCGTCACGCAAGGGCGGGCCGCGCTTGCCCTCGCGGCCCTGCCCGTGGTCGCTTACATCCTCGCACTTCGCTTCGGAGTGCCCGACCTCCTCCGCGCGCCGATCGCGGAGTATGGCGCCAGTCTTCGGTTCTCGGATGAATTCATCTGGAACAACCTACTTGCCGGTCTGATGGGTGTGCACCTTCTGGGGATGGCCGGGCTCCTGCGCGGGCGCGGGACCTTCCGGAACGCCACACGGATCCGCTGGCTCGCGGGCGGGAGCTTTTCGCTCTATCTGGTGCATTA
>JAWLCO010000165.1:0-6882 GCA_041687075.1 Hyphomicrobiaceae bacterium
GCAGGGAGCGGGTCAAACTCCGGCCAATGCGCGAACCTCTTCGAGAAGCCTGGCGTCCACGGTGAGGCCGTCGCGCGCGGCGGATTCCCGCAATGCCAGCCGGCGGGTGCCGGGGAGGCGGGCATCCGGATCTTCCTCGATAGCGGCGGCCAGAACGGCGAAGCGGTCGAGGAAAGCTTCGGCGCCCGCGAACGCGGCAGGGTCGATGGCGAGCAGAAACTGGCCGACGCCAGGTGGCGGCCCCTTGTCGTCGAAGAACGACGTGGCCTCGAAAGCGAAGTTGGCGCCGGTGAGAGCCACGGCGAGGACCTCAACGGCAAACGCCAGCGCTGCGCCCTTGGCTCCGCCGAGCGGCACTAAGGTGCCCTCGAGGGCAGCTTTCGCATCGGTGGTCGGCTCACCATTGTCGTCGAGCGCCCAGCCGGGTGGAATGGGCTCGCCTTTCTGCGCGGCCACCATGATCTTGCCGCGGGCCACCTGACTGAGCGCCAGATCCACCACGACGGGCGGCTTGCCTCGTTGCGGCGCTGCGAAGGCGATCGGATTGGTGCCGAACACCGGCCGGCGGCCCCCCCAGGCGGCCATGGCCTGCGGCGTGTTGCCGAGGACGAGCGCCACGACGCCCCGCTCTGCCAGCCGCTCTACCGTCCGGCCCGCAACGCCGAAGTGATGCGAGCGCGTGATGCCGGCCGCCGCGAGCCCGCAGCGTCCTGCAAGCTCGGGCAGGCGGGTGATGGCGGCATCAAGGGCAGGGTAGGCGAAACCGTGCCTGGCATCGACCAGCAGACTGCCGGGACGGGTCTGCCGCACGTCCGGCACTGCATGGCCGTCGACCTTTCCGGCCTTTGCCTGCGCCGCATAGCTCGGCACGCGGCTGAGGCCGTGGCCCTTCTGTCCGTCGACCTCGGCCTGCGCGAGCGCTGTGGCAACGGAGCGGGCGTTTGCCTCGCTGGTGTTCGATGCCACAAAAGCAGCAGAGATGATCCGCTCCAGCTCGGCCTGGGTGATGGAAACAGTTTCGCTCATAGTCCCGCCGCCTTCAGCTCGCGTAGCACGTTCTCGACCGTGACCGTGCTGATGCGCGCGTTCGATTCCGCAGTCACGCCGGCGATGTGGGGTGTCAGGATCAGGTTTGGCACGTCGCGGAACACGGCCGCCGTCGTCGCATCGATGGGCTCGGCCGTGAACACGTCGACGGCGGCACCGCCAACATGTCCCGAGCGCAGCGCATCAGCGAGCGCCCGTTCATCGACAATGCCGCCGCGCGCGGTGTTGATCAGGATGGCGCCTTTTCTCATCCGTGCCAGCTCGCGGGCGCCGATCAGACCGCGTGTTTCCGGCGTCAACGGACAATGCAGCGTGACCACGTCGCAGGTATCGAGCAACTCATCGAGCGTGGCTCGCTCGGCGAGCTCCCAGGCCGGGTGCTCGGCCGGAAGGAAGTCATCATGTGCGACGACGTGCATGCCGAGCCCCTGCGCACGGAGCCCGACGATCTGGCCGATGGAGCCATACCCGATGATGCCGAAGCGGCATCCCGCAGCCTCATGGCCTCGGCTCATGTCCTCGCGCGGCCATTCACCGGCGGCGAGGCGGGCAGTGCCGAAATACGCCGGTCCACGCAAGAAGATGAGGGCCGTCGCGATGACGTACTCGGCAACCGAAACGGCATTGGCGCCCAGTGCAGGGCAAACGGTGACGCCGCGCGCCTTGCAGGCAGGCACGTCGATGTTGTCGAGGCCGACGCCGAGCCGGCCAATGACTTTCAGCTTCGGCGCTTTTTCGAGCAGGGCCGCATCCACGCGTGTGCGATTGCGGACGATGAGCCCGATTGCATCGGCAGCGAGAGCCTCCAGCTCTGCCCGATTGTTCCACAATCCCGTGTCGACGTGCACGGAATAGTAATGCTTCAGGGCTTCGATCGGTCCTGGATCGAGGAACTCGGTCACGACGATATCGGCCATGGCTCAGTCCAGCTCCAGGCGGCGGCGCATGTCGGCAAACATCTTCGGCTTCAGCTCCATGCCGATGCCGGGTGCATCGGGGAGCCGCGCATAGCCGTCGACGATGGGCATGTCGTCGGCGAAGCCACCGTAGGGTTGGAAGACGCCCGGGTAGCTTTCCGATCCGCCGAGCTGCAGCCCCGATGCCATGTTGAGCGCGAGCTGGTGGCCGCCATGCGGGATGAGCCTGCGCCGCGACCATCCCATGCGGTCGACGACATCGAGCACGCGCAGGTATTCCGTCAGACCGTAGGACAGCGCCGGGTCGAGCTGCATCCAGTCGCGGTCGGGCCTCAAGCCTCCGTAGCGCAGCAGGTTCCGGGCATCGATGGCCGAAAACAGGTTCTCGCCCGTCGCGATCGCGCCTGCGTAATGCTCCGCCAGGACCGCATTGAGCTGGTAGTCGAGCGGATCTCCCGGCTCCTCGTACCAGAACAGGCCATAAGGCTCCATGGCGCGGCCGTAGGCGAGGGCCGTGTCCAGATCGAAGCGGCCGTTGGCGTCGACGGCGAGATTTTCACCGCGCCCGACCACCTCCAGCACCGCCTCGATGCGCTTCACGTCGAGCGACAGATCAGCTCCGCCGATCTTCATCTTCACCACCCGGTAGCCCTGCTCCTGGTAGCCGCGCATCTCGTCCTTGAGACCCTCGAGCTCCTTGCCGGGGTAGTAGTAGCCGCCGCCGGGATAGACGAGCACTTTCTCGTCGTACCGGCCGCCGTTGAAGCGCTCCGCCAGCAAGCGCCACAGCGGCTGGCCCGCGATCTTGGCCACCGCATCCCAGACCGCCATGTCGAGCGCACCGGCCGCATGGGCGCGATCGCCATGCCCTCCGGGCTTTTCGTTCGCCATGAAGGTCCGCCAGATGGCGAACGGATCGAGGTTGTCCCGCTCGCGGTCGATCAGAGTTTCGGGGTCGGCTTCCACCAGCCGCGGGATGAAGCGCTCGCGCAGAATACCGCCCTGCGCATAGCGGCCGTTCGACATGAAGCCGTAGCCGATGACCGGCTTGCCGTCACGGATCACGTCCGTCTCGACAGCGACCAGACTGACGGTCATGGCCGAGAACGAGATGTACGCGTTCCGGATGTCCGATGCGATCGGCGCCGTGGCTTCGCGGATGCGGATGATTTTCATGGGCAGAGGGCTTTCAGATTGTATGCCGAGTGCACTCAGTTTTCCTCACGGCGCTCGTGGATCCGGACACGGCCAGGTTCCACGATCCAAAGCTCGCAATCGATTGGTCTGACTCTGACGAGTGCCGCAAATTCTGCGATGCGGGCAGCAATCATGCGTGGCGACAACCGCCCGCGGCAATCCAGCACAACGATGCCTGCCGTCTGCTCCGGTGGAAAGCGAAGCGTCAGCTCAAAGTCGCGATCGAGCGTGATCAGAACCCGTTCCTCGTGGCGGCATGTCTCATAAAGCTGAGTGTCGCTCGCTCCGCTGAGGTGCTGCTCGGCAACCGTCATCACGTCGTGCCCGTCGGCTTCGAGCAATGACTTGCCGAGCCTCCCGAGATTCTCGTCCAGCTTGAACTTCATCCGGCAGCAGAGTCGGGCACAGGCACAATCTGCTCGCGTGCAACTTCGGCGGCGTAAGCCAGGGCGGCACGGATGTCCTCGCGGGACAGCTGCGGGTAGGCGGCCAAGATGTCGTCCTCGCTCTGGCCACTCGCAAGAAAGTCCAGAATCAGCGAGACCCAGATCCGCGTACCCTTGATGCACGGTTTGCCGAAGCAAACCTGCGGGTCGATCGATATCCTGTCGAGTGGATCCGTCATGGTCCTTGCTACCGAGCGAAAAAGGAAGCCCCACCGCATTGAGCGGGGCTTCCTCTCAGCCCCGCATCACGCACTCCGATAAAGCTTCGTCATCACGAACTCGCGATGGCCCAGCGCCTCGGCGGCGGTGATGCGGCCGTTGGCGGTGCGGACGATCATGTCGATCAGCGCGTCGCCGGCGGCGTCGATCGTCTGCTCGCGGCGCAGAATGCCGGACACGTCGAGATCGATGTGCTCGCTCATCGTGCGCACGGTCCTGGGGTTCGCGGAAATCTTGATGACCGGCACGATCGGGTTGCCGATGACGTTGCCCTGGCCCGTCGGGAAGGTGTGCACGGCATAGCCCGCCGCCGCCATCAGGGTCACGCACTCCGCCGCAGCCGAGGATGTGTCCATGTAGTAGAGGCCGGGCCCCTGCGCGGGCGCCTCCGCAGGCTCCAGCACGTCGATGTAACGGCAGGTGCGGCCGATCTTCTCCAGGTTGCCCAGCGCCTTTTCCTCGATCGTGGTCAGGCCGCCGGCGATGTTGCCCTTGGTCGGCTGACTGTCGGAAAGGTCGTCTGTCTTGTGCGCCTCGATCACCTCGTCCTGGTAAGCCTTCCAGGTGCGGTAGAACTTCTCACCGACCTCGGGCGTCGCCGCGCGCGCCTTGCAGATGTGCTCGGCCCCGGTGATCTCGGAGGTCTCTCCGAAGACGCCGTAGATGCCCTGCGGGATCAGCTTGTCGTACATGTTGCCGACCGTCGGGCAGGAGCCGAGCCCGGTCGTCGTGTCGCTCTCGCCGCACTTGGTCGAGACCCACAGGTCGGAGATGGGGCATTCCTCGCGCTTCAGCTCGGAGGCCCATTGCAGCATCTTCTTTGCCTCGTAGGAGGCGCGCATGATGGTGTTGATGTCGCCATGCAACTCGATGCCGAAGCCGGCGACCGGCTTGCCGGTCTTGGCGATGCCCTCGACGACCTTGTTCGTCCAGCCTTCCTCGATGCCGATCACCACGACGGCAGCGACGTTGGGGTTACTGCCGATTCCGATGAGCGTGCGGAAGTGAAGGTCGAGGTCGGCGCCGAACTGCAGGCGGCCGTAAGCGTGCGGCAGCGCCAGCGTACCCTTGATGTTGTTGGCCACCGCCTCGCAGGCGGCATTCGAAAGATCGTCAAGCGGCAGGATGACGACGTGGTTGCGCACGCCGACCCGGCCGTTCTCGCGACGCCAGCCCCAGAATGTCAGGTTCGACCCGCCGTTCTGATTCACAGTCATGGATAGAGTCCTTTCGCGGGCTTACCAGCGCTTGGTCTTGAGGTTGTGAACGTGAACGTGCTCGCCGGGCTTCGCATCGGCGACCATGCGGCCGATGTCCTCGCCATATTTTATGACGGTATCACCGGCCTTCAGCTCGCTCAGTGCAACCTTGTGACCGATCGGAATATCGTGCTTTGCGACAAGCTCGGTCGTCGTATCGTTCTCGGTGACGACGCCCAGCATATTGGTGCCGGCCTTGAGATCCTCGACGACGACAACGCCGACGTTGTCCTTTGGGCTGTGCACGAGAAACTGCGGAATTTTCGACACTGTTCTTCCCCGGATGAATGACGGCCTTTTCCCGGCCGCTTGGTGGAGACTAAGGTCTTATAACTTATGCAACCTGCCGTAAACGGCATCGAAAGGGGCTGAGGCGCCCGCCCCGGACGAGCCATCTTGCGCGCTGGCCCTTGCGGTCGCGCTCGCAGCCTATATCGTCGGGGGCGCGAAGGGCTCGAAGCCAGGGCCCGGACGAAACAGATCGGAGGAAACATCATGCCCAACACGCTCTGGAGCAGGCGGGGGATTTTCGGCCTGGCGGCTGCAGCCGCCTTTGCCGTCCCTGCCATCGCTACTGCTCAGGATTATCCGTCGGGACCGATCACGGTCGTGGTTCCGTTCGCCGCCGGCGGGCCGACTGATACGGTTGCGCGCCTGCTCGGTGAGCACATGGGGCGCACTCTCGGCCAGCAGATCGTCATTGAGAACGTCGGCGGTGCGGGCGGCACGATGGGAGCCGAGCGTGTATCCAAGGCCAAGGCGGACGGCTACACCTTCCTGCTTCACCACCAGGGCATTACGGCGGCTCCGGCACTCTACGACAACCTGCGCTACGATACGGAGACGGCGTTCGAGATGGTCGGCCTCATCAATCACGGGCCGATGGTCGTGGTCGGAAAGAAAGGCCTCGAGCCCAAGGACGCGAAAGAGCTTTTCGAGTGGATGAAGCAGAACGCGGACAAGATCACGATGGCCCACGCGGGCGTCGGGTCCAACTCTCATGTCTGCGGTCTCATCATCCAGAAGGTGCTGGGCAAGAAGTTCACGTTCGTCGCCTACCGCGGCACCGGGCCGGCCTTGAACGACGTCGTCGCGGGCCAGATCGACGTGCTGTGTGACCAGTCGACCAATGCCGTGCCGCAGATCCAGGGTGGCACCGTCAAGGGCTACGCCGTCGCCGACACCGCCCGCATCGAGTCGATCAAGAACGTTCCAACCACGCCCGAGGCCGGCTATGCCGATATGACGATGCGGCTGTGGAACGCGATCTACGCGCCCAAGGGGACACCGAAGGAAGCCATCGAGAAGGTGAACGCGGCGTTGCGGAAGGCTCTCCAGGACCCGGCCATCCAGGAGAAGTTTGCCGGCTTCGGCACCAGCCTGTTCCCGGAGGAGGAATGGACACCGGAAGCCCACCAGAAGGCGTTCATGGCCGAATTGGAGCGCCAGACAAAATTGTTGGCGGACAAGTAATCGGCGGCGGCTGACTGCCGGTGGCAAGACTTCTCCACCCGTCATTCCGGATGCGCCGCAGCATGAAATGGTCCGGCGCATCCGGAATCTTGCCCAGCGTGACACAAGCTGCAACATCCCGGTTTCTGCAGCCCGCCGCTCAGGCGCTGGGCTGATGGCGATGCTGGCAGTCAACAAGTATGCTTGAAATGAGCTCGGATAGGTTTTCTCTTCGCGGCAAGACGGCACTGGTGACCGGGGCATCTTCCGGACTCGGCCGCCATTTTGCCGGAGTGCTCGCGAGTACAGGTGCCCGCGTGGTCGTGGCCGCGCGGCGGGTGGACA